>DASZEJ010000160.1:0-72280 GCA_035940955.1 Solirubrobacteraceae bacterium | reverse complement strand
ACACCACCGTGAGCAGCAGGTCGAGGTCGGCGAGCATCGTGGCCCCCTTTTGGGTCGACGGCGCGTCTAGGCACCGCCGACTTCGACCTGCTCTCCGTAATCCCGCCCACGACCCTCAGGCCGTGGAATCACTCATCTAGGAGGCGAAGCTCAGCGCTGGCCCGGCGGCTTGCGCGGGAACGGCGAGACCTCGGTCTCGACGTCCAGCGCGGTCTCGATGATGCGCGACTGCTCGCCGACGTGCGCGGACGGGTAGCCCTCGCCCGGCGACGCGCGCTCGGGCCGGCCGACGTAGCCGAACCGCAGGTTCTGGGGCAGGATCTGCATGAGGCGCGGCGACATGTGGGCGCGGGCGCCCATGTTGCGCGGCTCCTCCTGCACCCACAGGACCTCCTCGAGGTTCGGGTACGAGCCGACCAGCTCGAGGATCTCGGCCTGCGGGAAGGGGTACAGCAGCTCGACGCGCCCGACGGCGACCCGCTCGCGCTCGGCGCGCCGCGGGTGCCCGACGAGGTCGTAGTAGATCTTGCCGGTGCACAGGATCAGCCGGGTGACCTTCTCGGCCGGGACGCGCGGCTCGCCCAGCACCGGGAAGAACCGGGTCTCGGACAGGTGCTCGATGCGGTTGGTCGCCTGCGGCAGGCGCAGCAGCGACTTGGGGGTCATGACGACCAGGGGGCGCTGCTTGGCGACCCGTGCCTGCCGGCGCAGGAGGTGGAAGTACTGCGCCGGCGTCGTCAGGTTCGCGACGCGGATGTTGCCCTCCGCCGCGAGCTGGAGCCAGCGCTCCAGGCGCGCCGAGGAGTGCTCGGGGCCGGAGCCCTCGTACCCGTGCGGCAGCAGCAGCGTCAGCCGCGAGGTCTGCCCCCACTTCGCGAGGCCGCTGACGATGAACTGGTCGATGATGACCTGCGCGCTGTTGACGAAGTCGCCGAACTGGGCCTCCCACAGCACGAGCGTCTCCGGCGCCTCCTGCGAGTAGCCGTACTCGAAGCCGAGGCAGGCCATCTCGCTCAGCGGCGAGTTGTGCAGCTCGAACGGCGCGAGCGCGCCCGGCAGGCTCTGGATCGGGCACACGCTCTGCCCGGTCTTGGCGTCGTGCAGGACGAGGTGGCGCTGGGAGAAGGTGCCGCGCTCGGTGTCCTGGCCGGTGAGGCGGACGGGCGTCCCCTCCGTGAGCAGCGACGCGAAGGCCAGCGACTCGGCGTGCGCCCAGTCGATCCCGCCGTCGGGGCCGAGCGCGGCGCGCCGGCGCTCGAGCTGCTTGACGAGCTTGGGATGGACGGTGAACCCCTCGGGCACGCGGAGCAGCGACTCGTTCAGGTCGTTGAGCCGGTAGGCGTCGACCGCGGTGGTGACGGTCGGCGACGGCGAGCGGTCGAGCTGGTACTCGCCGGTCGGCTGATCGGGGGTGCCGGCCGCGTCGGCCGCGGCGATCGCCGCCTTGAGCTGCTGGTGCAGCTCGGTCAGCTCGCTCCAGATCTCGTCCTTGCGCTGCTCGACCTCGTCCTTGGTCACCGCGCCCTGCTCGACGAGGCGCTCGGCGAACCGGTCGGCGACGCGCGGGTGCTGCTTGATCTTCGCGTACATCTCGGGCTGGGTGTACGCGGGCTCGTCGGCCTCGTTGTGGCCGTAGCGGCGGTAGCCGATGAGGTCGATGACGACGTCGTGCCCGAACTGCTGCCGGAACGCGAACGCCAGGCGCACGGCGGAGATGCACGCCGCCGGGTCGTCGGCGTTGACGTGGATGATCGGGACGTCGAAGCCCTTCGCGAGGTCCGACGCCCAGCGCGTCGAGCGCGAGTCGTCGGGCTCGGTCGTGAACCCGACCTGGTTGTTCTGGATGATGTGGATCGTCCCGCCGACCTGGTAGCCGTCGAGCGCCTGCAGGTTCAGCGTCTCGGCGACGACGCCCTGGCCCGGGAAGGCCGCGTCGCCGTGCAGCAGGATCGGCACGGCCGCCGAGGTGTCCTGGTGGGCGTGCGGCCCCTGGCGCGTGGTCTGCGCCGCGCGGGTGGCGCCGACGACGACCGGGTCGACGAACTCCAGGTGCGACGGGTTGGACTCGAGGTTGACGAGGATCGACTCGCCGCTGCGCAGCGTGTAGGAGCCCTGTGCGCCGTGGTGGTACTTGACGTCGCCGGTGCCGCCCTGCGGGATCGTCGTGACCGCCTCGAGCGTCGAGGCGCCCTCGAACTCGGCGAAGATCGTGTCGTACGGGCGGCCGAGGTTGTGGGCGAGCACGTTCAGGCGCCCGCGGTGCGCCATCCCCACGACGACCTCGCGCGCGCCGTGCGCGGCGCTGAGCTGGATCAGCTCGTCGAGCATCGGGACGGTCATGTCCAGGCCCTCGACCGAGAACTGCTTCTGGCCGAGGTACGCCTTGTGCAGGAAGCGCTCGAACGCGTCGACCTTGATGAGCCGCCCGAGCAGCCACTGCTGCTCGTCGGTGGTCAGCGGCTGGCGGTACTCGCCGGACTCGATCTTCTCGCGCAGCCACACGCGCTGGCGGTGCGAGGCGATGTGCTCGATCTCGTAGGCGATCGTGCCGCAGTAGGTCTCGCGCAGGTGCGGCAGCGCGTCGGCGAGCGTCGCGCCCGGGACGTAGACCCGCAGGACCTTCGACGGGATCCGGGCCATCAGCTCCGGCGTCAGCCCGACGTGGTCGGGGTCGAGCGCCGGGTCGCCCTCGGGCTCGGCCCCGAGCGGGTCGAGCCGCGCGGCCAGATGGCCGTGCATGCGATGGGCCTTGAGCAGCGAGGTCGCCGCCTGCACGGCCTGCAGCAGCGCCTCGTCGGCCACGCCCGCCTCGACCGGCGGGGCGGCGGGCGCCTCGCGGGCGGCCGCCGCGGCGGCGGCGGGCGCGGGCGGCGCGGGCGGCGGGCCGAGCTCGACGCCGAGCGAGCTGAAGACGCCGTCGTAGAAGCCGTGCTCGCCCTGCAGGTAGGCCTCGACGACCTGCAGGAACCGCCCCGACTCCGCGCCCTGGATGACGCGGTGGTCGTAGGTCGAGGTCATCGTCATGACCTTCTCGGCCCCGATGAGGCTGCCGATGTTCCCGAGCCCGACCGGGTACGCGATCGAGCCGGTCGCGACGATCGTCCCCTGGCCCGTCATCAGCCGCGGGACGCTCGCCACCGTGCCGATGCCGCCGGGGTTCGTGAGCGAGACGTTCGCGCCGGTGAGGTCGTCGGCGGTGAGCTTGTTGTCGCGCGCCTTGGCGATCAGCGCGTCGAACGCGGCCTTGAACTCGGTGAACGGCATCCGGCCCGCGTCGCGGATGACGGGGACCATGAGGGTGCGGCTGCCGTCCTTCTTCTCGACGTCGACCGCGATGCCGAGGTTGACTGCGCCGTCGTCGACGCGGTGCGGCTTGCCGTCGCGCTCCTCGAAGTGGTGGGCCATCACCGGCATGTCGTGCTGGACGGCCTGGGCGATCGCGTAGGCGATCAGGTGGGTGAACGAGACCTTCTGGCCGGCGGCCTTGAGCTGCTTGCGCCGGCCGTCCATCGCGGTGACGGTGATCGTGCGGATCGAGGTCGCGGTCGGGATCGACCGGCTCTCGTCCATGTAGCGGGCGAGCATCGCCGCGCCGCCTCGCAGGGGCTCCGCCGAGCCGGCCGCGGCGGGGGCCGCGGCGCCGTTGCCGGCTGCCGCGAGGACGTCCTCCTTGGTGATGCGGCCGCCCGGGCCCGAGCCCTTCACGCGCTCGACGTCGACGCCCTCGGCCTCGGCGACGCGGCGGGCGACGGGCGAGATCTTCGCGTCGTCGGGGACCGCGGCGGGGGTCGGGGCGGGGGCGCCCGCGCCGTTGCCGCTGGGCGGCTCCTCGGCCTTCGGCGCGGGCTTCGCGCCGGCGCCGACCTGCATCCGCGCGATCGTCTGCCCGACGGTCACCGTCTCGCCCTCCTCGGCGAGGATCTCGGTGATCGTCCCGGCCGCCGGGGCGGGCAGCTCCATGTCCACCTTGTCGGTGGAGATCTCGACGACGGTCTCGCCGTCCTCGACGCTGTCGCCGACCTGCTTGGCCCACTCGAGGATGGTCCCCTCGCTCACCGACTCGCCGCCCGCGGGGGTGACGATGTCGACGATCTGGCCGGTGCCGGTCTCGGCCTCCTCCGACGGCGCCTGCTCCTCGGCGGGCGCCTGCTCCTCGGCGGGCGCCTCCTCCGCCTCGGGCGCGGGCGCGCCGTTGCCGCTGGCGATCTCGGCGAGCACCGCGCCGACCTGCACGGTGTCGCCCTCCGCGGCGTGGATCTTCACGACGGTCCCGCTCGCCGGGGCGGGGACCTCGGCGTCGACCTTGTCCGTGGAGACCTCGACGAGCGTCTCGTCCGCCTCGACCCGATCGCCCTCCTGCTTGTGCCACTCGAGGACGGTGCCCTCGGTCACCGACTCGCCCATCGCTGGGAGGGTCACTTGGATGGTCGTGTTGACGGCCATGCGTCGGGCGTTCAGCCTATCGAGGCGCGGCGCCCGCGGCGCAACCTCGCCTGCGTCGCTGTTCGAGGACGAACGCCGCGCTGCCGAAGAACGGCCCGACGCCGCCCAGGACCACCACCGCGAGCGCGACCCTCAGGGGGACGGCCCGCAGCCGCGCGGCGGCCAGGCACGCGACGCTCATCGCGATCCAGCCGACGCCGTGGGCCCACCCGAGCAGCAGCGTCTCGCGGCCGGTGAACGCCGCGAACAGCAGCGCCGCGTAGACGGCCGAGTGGGTGAACGACGCGTACTTGAGCGCCCGGAACGCGCTCACGCGAGCAGCGTCGCCATCCGGCGCAGCGGCTCGTCGGCCTCCGGCGGCCACGCGGCGGGGTCGGCCGGCCACCACGCGTGCGCGTCGTGCTCGTGGTCGGGCGTGACCTCGGCCCCGGGCGCGAGCCACGCCTGGCCGACGAACATGAACATCCCGTGCGGCAGCCGGACCAGCGCCTCGCCCCGCACGCGCTCGGCGCCGACGGACCACTCCTCGCCGAGCTCGCGCAGCAGCGTCTCGCCGGGGCACTCGCCGACGTCGACGGCGCCGCCGGCGCCCAGCGCCCAGCGGCCCGCCCACGACGACAGCCACGCCGCCCGGCGCCCGGCCAGCCAGCGGCCCTCGCTGTCGCGGATGACGCACAGGCTCGACACCGAGCCGCACGCGTCCCCGGGCACGAGCCGCAGCGCCCAGCGCAGCGGCTGCAGCTCGAGCCGCAGGCGCCCGTCGTCCGCGCTGAAGCCGACCAGCCGGGCGGCGAGGCCGTCGTGGCTCGGCGACCCGCGGTCGCGCAGCGCTTCGATGGCGTCGTCGGCCGCCGCGGTGCGCTCGTCGCCCGGCTCGAAGTGCTCCTCGCGCCAGACGCACTCGATGCGCTCCAGCGGCCAGGGGCCGCGGGCGAGCAGCGCGGGGCGGTCGGTCATCGCATGACAAGGTACGGGGCATGCGCCAGCGCAAGCACTGGGGTTGGGGGTTCGCCGACGAGCAGCCGTCGCAGGACGAGCTGCGGGCCGCCGCGGCCGGGATCGCCGAGGTCTTCGGCTTCGGCGCGCGGGACGTCGAGGCGCCCGTGCCGCTCGAGGCCGCGGCGCTGCCCGAGCCGCGGATCGCGCCGCCGCCCGGCGCCGACGTCTCCGCGCACGCGCGCGCCTCGCACGCGTGGGGGAAGTCCTACAGCGACGTCGTCCGCGGCTTCCGCGGGCGGTTCGACCACGCCCCCGACGCGGTGCTGCGGCCCGCGGACGAGCGCGAGGTCGAGGCAGCGCTGGAGTGGGCGGCGCGCGAGGGCGTCGCGGTGATCCCCTACGGCGGCGGGACGAGCGTCGTCGGCGGCGTGACGCCCGCGGTCGACGGCCCGGCGGTCTCGCTCGACCTCTCGCGGCTGGACCGCGTGCTGGAGGTCGACGCGGTGTCGGGAGCGGCGCGGATCCAGGCGGGCGCGCTCGGCCCGGCGCTCGAGGCGCAGCTCGGCGAGCACGGGCTCACGCTGCGGCACTTCCCTCAGTCGTTCGAGTTCTCGACGCTCGGCGGCTGGATCGCGACGCGGGCCGGCGGTCACTTCGCGACGGTCGAGACGCACGTCGACGACCTGGTCGAGTCGATCCGCGCGGTGACGCCGTCGGGGACGTGGGAGTCGCGGCGGCTTCCCGGCTCGGGCGCGGGGCCGTCGCCCGACCGGCTGCTGCTCGGCAGCGAGGGCGTCCTAGGCGTCATCACCGAGGCGTGGGTGCGCGTCCGGCCGCGGCCGGTCCACCGCCGCTCGGCCGGCGCGGCGTTCCCGGCGTTCGAGCGCGGCGCCGAGGCGGTGCGCGAGCTCAGCCAGTCCGGGCTGCACCCGAGCAACTGCCGCCTGATCGACGCGCTCGAGGCGCGCTACACCGGCACCGGCGACGGGTCGAGCGCGATGCTCGTGCTCGGGTTCGAGTCGGGCGACGAGGGCGGCCGGGCGGCGCTCGACGCCCGCATGGACCGCGCCCTGGCCATCGTGCGCGACCACGGCGGCGAGCCGGAGGAGCGCGACGGCGGCGGGGGCGGCGCGGTCGGCTCGTGGCGCAGCGCCTTCCTCCGCGCGCCGTACGTCCGCGACACGTTCGTGGCGTGCGGCGTCCTGTCCGACACGTTCGAGACGGCGATCACGTGGGAGCGCTTCCCGGCGTTCCACGAGCAGGTCATGGCGGCCGCGCGCGAGGCGGCCGGCGAGCGCGCCCACGTCTCCTGCCGCTTCACCCACGTCTATCCCGACGGCCCCGCGCCCTACTACACGATCATCGCCCCGGCCGACCGCGGGTCGGAGGTGGAGCAGTGGGCGCAGATCAAGGCGGCGGCCGCGGACGCGCTCATCGCCGCCGGCGGGACGATCACCCACCACCACGCGGTCGGCCGCGACCACCGCCCGTGGTACGACCGCCAGCGCCCCGACCCGTTCGCCGCCGCGCTGCGCGGCGCCAAGGGAGCCGTCGACCCGGCTGGGATCATGAACCCGGGAGTGCTGCTGGACCCGTGAAGCTCGCCGCCCTCACCGCCGTCGCGCTCGTCGCGCTCGCCGCGCCCGCGCGTGCCGGCGAGCACGACCTGCCGCCGCTGGGCGGCGTGGGGGACCGGGCGTGTGCGGCGGCTGCCGCTCCGCCGCCGCCGGGGGCGCGGGCGGCGGCGGGGCCGGGCGTGCGGGCGACGATCGCCCGCTACGAGCGGCGCGGGGCGATCGCCGCCGAGGACGCCGACGCGTACCGGGCCGCGTACGCCGAGGCGCTGCGCGTGCGCCGGCGGCTCGGCGGGCAGCGGCGGGCCGAGCTGGCCGCGGTGGTCGCGCAGCTCGAGGCGTTCGCGCGCCGCGGCGACCTGACCGCCTCGCGGCTGCCGATCCTCTTCCTCCAGCTGCGGCGCAACACCGAGCACTGGGCGCGCAGCGGGCCGCCGGGCGGGCGCGCGCCGCGCCCGCGGGTCAGGCCGTGCACCGGCGGCAACGGCAGCACGAACCGGCGCGTCGAGTTCGCCGGCGACCCCGTCGTCTTCCAGTGGTATCCCGGCCAGGGGCTGCAGATCCAGCAGCTCGCGACCGCGGGCAGGGTCAACGCGCTGGCCCAGGCGTGCCTCGAGCCCGACCCGCTCGAGGACCCCTGCCGCCCCGAGCGCCTGCGCCTCGCGCTGGACCGGCTCGTGTTCCTGGCCGCCAACCGCGGCTTCCTCGCGTGGGAGTACTACCTCGCGTTCGGCGGCGGGTCGCCGCCGTGGATCAGCGGTCTGGCGCAGGCGACGGCGATGCAGGCGCTCAGCCGCGGCGCGCGCTACTTCGCGGACCCGTCCTACCTCGACGTCGCCCGGCGGGCGCTCGGCGCGTTCAGCACGGCGCCGCCGCGGGGCGTGCGCGTGCGGGCGGGCGCCGGCAGCCACTACCTCATCTACTCGTTCGACAGCGGGCTGCGGGTGCTCAACGGGTTCCTGCAGGCGCTGGTCGGGCTCTACGACTACGCCGAGGCCGCGGACGACGACGCCGCGCGCGCGCTGTTCCGCGCGGGCGACCGGCGCGCGCGGCAGGAGGTGCCGCTGCACGACACCGGCGCGTGGTCGCGCTACAGCGCGGGCGGGAACGAGTCCGACCTCGGGTACCACCGGCTGCTGCGCGACTTCCTGCAGGCGCTGTGCGACCGCGTCCACGAGGACCCGTACTGCTCGACCGCCGCGCGCTTCAGCGGCTACCTGCGCGAGCGCACGCGGCTGGAGATCCACCGCGCGACCGCCCCGCGGCGCGGGCGCCGCGCGACGGTGACGTTCTCGATCTCGAAGATCTCCTGCGTGACGCTGCGCGTGCGGCGCGACGGGCGCCTCGTGTCGACGCAGGTGCGCGTCTTCGGGCGCGGGACGCGGACGATGGCCTGGGTCCCGCGGCGGCGGGGGACGTACACGGTCCAGGTGCAGGCCGTCGACCTCGTCAACCACTACACGCGCGAAGAGCGGACGGTCGAGATCCGGTGACCTCCGTCGCGGTCCTCGGCCCCGGCGGGGTCGGCGGCTTCGTCGCGGGCGCGCTCGCCCGCTCCGGCGTGCCCGTCACCGTCGTCGCGCGCGACGCGACCGCCGCGGCGATCGCCCGCGACGGGATCGAGGTCGAGAGCGTCCGCCTCGGCGAGTTCACCGCCCACCCGCGGGCCGTCGCCGCGCTGGAGCTGCCGGTCGACGTGCTGGTCGTCGCGACGAAGGCGCCCGCGCTGGACGCCGCGCTGCGCCGCGTCCGCGCCGACCCGGGGCTGGTCGTGCCGCTGCTCAACGGCGTCGAGCACCTCGCCGCGCTGCGCGAGCGCTTCGGCGACCGCGCCGTGGCCGGCTCGATCCGCATCGCCGCCGAGCGCGTCGGCCCCGGGCGGATCGTCCACACGAGCCCGGTGGTCCGCGTCGAGCTGGCGCCGGCGCGCGACGACGTGCGCGCGTTCGTCCACCAGCTGCGGGCCGCCGAGATCCCGGCCAAGACCCTCGCCCGAGAGGCCGACGTGCTGTGGAGCAAGCTCGTCCGCCTCAACGCGCTGGCGTGCACGACCGCGGCGGCGGGCGCGCCGATCGGCGAGGTCCGCGCGCACCCGGCCTGGCGGCTGCGGCTGCAGGGCGCGGTCGACGAGACCGCGGCGGTCGCGGCGGCCGAGGGCGCGGCCGTCGACCCCGCCGGGACCCTGGCGGAGCTGATGGAGCTGGGGCCGCAGCACACCAGCTCGCTGCACCGCGACCTCGAGGCCGGGGCGCCGCACGAGCTGGACGCGATCGCCGGCGCGGTGCTGCGCGCGGCGGCCCGCCACGGCGTGCCGGCGCCGACCGTCGCGGAGCTCGTGGCGCTCATCCGCAGCCGGTACGCTGCCGCCTGAGCGATGGCCGACACCTCGAAGATCGCCAAGAACCTCCAGGCCTTCCGCATCGCGGTCAACGTCCACGACCGCGAGAACCCCGACCACAACGCGTACGGGATCGGGCTGGCGCACTTCGACATGGAGCGCCTCGGGTTCGACGAGGGCGAGGAGGTGCTCCCCGGCATCACCATCCACGTCGACGGCGGCACGACCGGCAACTTCCGCGTGCTGTGCGACGCCCAGCACGACGGGAACGTCGAGGACGCCGAGGAGGCCGACGTGGTCGAGGCCGTCGGCACGACGCCGGTCGAGATCCCGGTCGGGCCCGGGCGCGCGGAGTAGGCGCGCGCGACGCGCCCGCCGCGGCCGCTCAGCGCACCGCGAGCGACCGCGCGAACGTTCGCTCGAACAGCTCCGCCTGGCGCCGGGCCGCCCAGCGGGCGAGCGACACGTCGCCGCCGCCCTCCAGCTCCAGCTCGACGGTCCCGCCCGCCAGGCGGACGTGCGCCGCGCGGACGAGCTGGTCGCGGCTGCGGTCGAGCTGCTCGGCCACGCGCAGGAGCGTCGCGCAGCGCGCGAGCAGGTCGCCGTCGCCCTCGACCGCCAGCGGCGCCATGTCGCCCAGCGACGGCGTCCCCTTGCGGTGGTAGCGCGCCATCTGGGCGATCAGCGCGATCTCGCGCTGGCTGTAGCCGGGCACCCCGGCGTTGAGGATCAGGTACCGCGAGTGCCTGTGGTGGTCGTCGTAGTCCACCGCGACGCCGACGTCGTGGAGCATCGCCGCCGCCCACAAGAGCTCGCGCTCGCCCGGGTCGCCGGGGTGCGCGCCGGCGCCCGCGAGGTCGTCGAACAGCCCGAGCGCCAGCCGCGCGACGTGCTCGACGTGCGCCAGCTCGTGGCCCGAGTACTGGAGCGCGAGGTTGCGGACGCTCGCGCGCCGCACGTCGTCGAACAGCCCGCCCGGCGCCAGGTGGCGCTCGAAGAACACGCCCTCCCGCAGCCCCGCCTCGGTCACCTCGAGCGCGTCGAAGCCGCCCGCCCGCATGACGGTCTGGACCGTCGCCGCCCCGGCGAGGATCAGGTCGGCCCGCGCCGCCTTGATCCCCGGGACCTTCTTCGCGCGCTTGGCGGCCGGGAGGCAGGCGAGGCGCTCGACGAGCGCGTCGAGCGCGCCCCGCTCGAGCCGGAACCCCTGGACGCCGAACGTCGGCACGCCGGCGGCGATCTGCGCGGCGACCGCGAGGTTTCGCACGGTGCCGCCGATCGCGACGAGCCGCCCGGCGCCGGCGAGCCACGGGGCCGACCCCAGCTCCCGGGCGACGTGGGAGCGCAGCGCGTCGAGCTGCGCGTCCGTCGCCGGGCCCGGCCCCGGGACGAACCGCTCGGTCATGCGCACGGCGCCCAGCGGCCACGACCGCACCGCCTCCGCCCGCCGGCCGCGCACGCGGACGAGCTGGAGCGACCCGCCGCCGAGGTCGAGCACGGCGCCGTCGGCGAGCGAGGTCGAGTTGACGGCGGCGAGGTGGCCGTAGCGCGCCTCCTCCTCCTCGCTCAGCACGCGCACGGGCAGGTGCCGCCGCGCCCGCTCCAGGAACGCCTCCCGGTTCGCCGCGGCGCGGATCGCGCTCGTCGCGACGGGGTGGATCTCGTCGAGCCCGGTCGCCGACGCGAAGTGCGCGAACAGCTCGATCGTCGCGAGCGCCCGGGTCATCGGCTCCTCGCCCAGCTCGCCGGTCCGCTCCGCGCCCTCGCCGACCCGCACCGCCTCGTAGATCTCGTCCGCGCGCTTCCACCACCCGTCGCCCGACGCGAACACGACCATCCGGAACGAGTTCGACCCCAGGTCGGCGACCGCGATCCGCCGGTCAGCCACGCGCCGACTCCGAGACCCGCTCGAGGATCCTGCGCACGCGCCCGGCCGAGCCGCCCAGCGCGGGGGCGAAGTGCCGCTCGATCCCGCGCTCGTAGACCGGCCAGATCGCGCGCAGCGCGTCGACGCCCGCGTCGGTCAGCGCCACCTTGAGCGCCCGCCGGTCGTCCGGGTCCGGCTCGCGCCGCACGTAGCCCGCCGCCTCGACCCGGTCCACGAACCGGCTCATCGCCGTGGCCGACAGCACGACCTCGCGCGCCAGCTCGTTGACGCGCAGCCGCCGGTCGGGCTGGCGGTAGAGCGCCCACAGCAGGTCGTACCAGCTGAGGTCGGGCAGCCCGGCGGCGGCGAGGTCGCGGTTGATCGCGCGCGTCGCGTGCGCGTGCGCGTTCAGGAACGCGCGCCAGGCCCCCAGCACCTCGTCGTCGATGCGCGCCATCGCGGCGGAGCGTACCTGCGCTTGCAATAGATGCAGACGCACCTATACTGCTGCACGCACAGCAGTTGCACACGCAACCACAGAAAGGATGGTCGATCCCATGGTCACCAACATCGACCGCGAGGAGCTGCAGAAGGCGCTCGAGGAGCGCTCGGACGTCGTCGTCGTCGAGACGCTGCGCCCCGAGCACTTCGAGCAGGGCCACCTGCCCGGCGCCGTCCACCTCGGGATGGACGACGTCGAGGAGCGCGCGGCGGAGGTCCTCCCGGACCGCGACGCGATGGTCGTGACGTACTGCTCGAACACCTCGTGCGCCAACTCCGGCGTCGTCGCCGCGAAGCTGGCGAAGCTCGGCTACACGAACGTGCGCCGCTACGAGGCGGGCAAGCAGGACTGGGAGGAGGCCGGGCTGCCGCTCGAGCGCGGGGCCGTCGCCGCTGGGTAGGCTTCACGGCGATGCGCTGTCGTGAAGCGCTAGCCGTATTTTCCCACACCGCCGCCCTCGCCGCCGCCGCACGCGGCGAGGGCGGCGCGTGCTGAGGCCGCCCCGGCGAGGCCGATGAGCGCTGCGCGCCGGCGCCTCGCCGGACATGCTCCCCTCCTGGCGCTCGGGCTGGCGGTCGCGGGCGCCGCCGCGTACGTCCTGACCTACGCGCTCGAGACGACGAGCTTCCTCAACGACGAGTTCGCCAACGTCGTCTCCGCGCGGGCGATGGTCGCCGACCCCGCGGAGATCTTCGCAGCGAGCGGCGGCGGCCTCTTCCGCGGCCCCGAGCGGCTGACGTCGGTCCTGCTCGCGCTGCCGGCCGCCCTCACCGGCTCGGCGCCCGACGAGCTGCGCGCGAGCCGGACGCTGCTGGCGCTGGCCTACGCGCTCGTCGCGGTCCCGGCGTACGCGCTGCTGCGCGGCCTCGAGGTCCCGCGCTGGCCGTCCGCCGCGCTGGCCGCCGCGGCCGTCACGGGGCCGTGGATGGTCTTCGGGGCGACGATGCTCAACGTGACGCTCGCGGCGCCGCTGACGGTGGCGTTCGTGTGGGCGGGCTGGCGGGCGGTGGTCCGTCCGTCGCTCGCGACGGAGGCCGCCGCCGTCGCCGTGGCGGCGCTGATGGTCACTGCCCGCGTCAGCCACGCCGCGTTCTTCCTCGGGCCGGTGCTGGCCGCCGTCGCGGCGGCGTGGTGGACGCGGCCGCCGGGCGAGCCGTTGCGGCGCCTGCCCGCCCGCGCGGCGCGCCGCAACCCGCTGATCCTCGGGGTCGCGCTGGTCGGCGCGATCGCCGTCGCGGCGATCGGGCCCGGCGACCTGGCCGGCGAGGCGTACGAGAACGCGGCGAACATCGCGCTTCCGCTCGACCGGCTGTGGCCGTCGCTCGCCTGGACCACCGCGGTGCTCGCCATCGCCACCGGCTTCCTGGCCGTGCCGCTGGGCGGGGCGTGGGCGCTGCGCCAGATCGCCCGTCCGGCGAGCGTCGAGGCCGGCGCGTTCGCGCTGATCGCGGTCGCGACGTTCCTGCTCTACGTCTACGTCAGCGGCACCGCCGGCGCCGAGCAGCAGGAGCGCTACCCGGCGCCGCTGGCGGCGCTGCCGGTCGTCGCCGCCGGGGCGGCGCTGTTCCGGCGCGAGGCGTGGGCCCTCGGCACCGCCGCGGTCGGCGCGCTCGCCGCGCGCGCCATCGCCACGCAGGCGATCGAGGAGCACGCCGAGCCCCTCAGCTACTTCTTCTCGCCCGCCCAGCTCTTCGTCTCGAAGGTCGTCCTGGGCCGGCTGACCGTGGCGCTGCCCGGCGACGACCAGATGGTCACGATCGCGGCGGTCGGCATGGTCGCGCTCGCGGTGGCGGTGGCGGCGGGCGCCGCCTGGCGGCCGGTGGCGGCCGGCGCCGTCGCGGCGCTGCTCGCGGTCGGCGCGGTGTCGGGCGTCTACACCCTGCGCAAGTACGAGCCGGCGACGGCGCCCGGCGACCTCGACGCCGTGGCGTGGGTCGATCGCGCCACCGGCGGGGAGGACGCCGTGTTCTGGAACTACCAGTGGGGCGTCAACGCGGCGGACCGCAACACCCGCACGACGGCGACCGTCCACTTCAACGCCTCGGTCTGCTGCGGCGAGTGGCGCCCCGACTACCGCGACTTCCTCGGCGAGCACGGCCGGCTAGAGCGCGAGCGCGGCGTCCCGCCGTTCGTCGCCGGGCATGCCGGCTACCGGCCGCTGGTCTTCGCGGCGACCCCGTACGCCCGCCCGACGGGGTTCGGGGCGCCGATGCGGGTCGAGCGGTTCGTCGACGAGCGGCCGCGCGCGGCGGCGGTGGTGCGCGGCGCGGCGGACGACGGCGCGGTCGAGACGTGGGCCCGCATCGTCGCGCTCAACGACGCGCTGACCGACCACTGCCTCGACGTCGAGCTCCTCAACCCGGACGCGCAGGCCGTCCCGGTGGGCTACGCGCTGGCCGGCGACCGCGGGCGGCTGCGCCCCGGCGAGCAGCGCTGGCTGCGCGCCCGCGGCGGCGACCGCGTCATGCGCACCGGTCGCGGCGACGCGCTGCTCTACATCGGCGAGATCCACTACGTGGGCTGCGACGCGGCCCAGGCGCGGTAGCGGCCGGCCGCCCCGGCAGCGCGGACGCGATCTACGCGCGCCGCTCGATCAGCTCGATCCGGTAGCCGTCCGGGTCGCGCACGAAGCAGATCCGCGAGCCGCCCTCGCTCACGCGGTACGGCGGCTTCTCCGGCTCGATCCCCTGGGCGGCCAGCGCGCCAAGTTTCGCGTCGAGGTCGTCGACCGTCACCGCGATGTGGTTGTAGCCGGTGCCCAGCTCGTAGGAGTCGACGCCGTGGTTGTACGTCAGCTCCAGGCGCGGCCCGTCGCCCGGGAGGCCCATGAAGACGTTGATCGCCTCGTCGCGGATCGGCATCCGGCCGGCCTCTTCGAACCCGAGCGCGCGGTAGAAGGCGACGCTGCGGTCGATGTCGCCTATGCGATAGCAGGTGTGGATCAGCTCCATGCGGACTAGGATCGCCGATCGTGATCCTCAAGCGGAGCATGACCGAGGAGTGGCTGTCGAACACGTACCTCGTCGGCGACGGGCGGGGCCACGCGTTCTTCGTCGACGCGGGCGGGCCGGTCGAGCCGCTGCTCCAGGCGGCCGAGCGGCACCGCATCGTGCCGTCGCACGTGCTGCTCACCCACCACCACCACGACCACGTCGTCGAGCTGCCGAAGATCCTCGAGGCGCACCCCGCGATCGAGGTGCTGATCCACCAGGCCGAGGCGCACCTGGTCGAGGGCGTCACGGGGACGATCGAGCCCGGCCAGCCGATCCACGCCGGCGGCCTGGAGGTGCAGGCGATCCACACGCCCGGCCACACGCAGGGCATGGTCGCGCTCGTCGCCGACGGCGACGTGTTCGTCGGCGACACGCTCTTCAAGAACTCGGTCGGCGGCGTGCGCGGCCCGGAGCACGGGACGTACGCCGACCTCAGGTCCTCGATCATGGACACGCTCATGGGGCTCGACCGCGGCCTCCAGGTCCGCCCCGGCCACACCGATCCCACCACGCTCGCCGACGAGTACGAGCACAACCCGTTCATCCGCCTGTGGCGGGGGGTCGACGAGGAGGGCGACGAGCCGTGCACCGTCTTCGGCGAGCCGGCGACGCTCGTCCTGCTCGGCCCGGACTACGACGGCGGCCACAAGGCGTGGATCCGCTGGCGGGACGGGCGCGACGACATCGTCCCGGGATCGGTGGTCGAGCGCGGTGGCGCGTGAGAAGGACCCGATCCCGACCTCCCGCCTGCGGCGGCTGAGCACCGTCGGCCGGCTGGCGGCCGGCCAGGCCGCCAAGCAGCTCGGCACCCGCGCCGCGAACGTCGCGCGGTCCGACGAGCGGTCGGTCGCGGCGCTCGAGCGCCGGCAGATCGAGGCCGCCGAGCAGATCGTCGCGGTGCTGGGGACGATGAAGGGCGCCGCGATGAAGATCGGCCAGGTGCTCTCCTTCCTGGACGTCGGCCTGGTGCCCGAGCCGTACCGCGAGGAGTTCCAGCGCAAGCTCGCCGAGCTGCGCGACGCCGCGCCCAAGGTCTCGTTCAAGGACATGAAGCGCGTCCTCGAGTCCGAGTACGGCGACAGGCTGGACGAGGTCTTCGCGACGTTCGACCCCGTGCCGATCGCCGCCGCGTCGATCGGCCAGGTCTACAAGGCGACGATGCACGACGGCCGCCACGTCGCGGTCAAGGTGCAGTACCCGGGCGTCGCGGCCGCGGTCCGCGCCGACATGCAGAACCTGGGCGTGATCCTGCGCGTGCTCAAGTCGGTCTTCCCGGGCCTGGACGTGCAGGCGATGGCGGAGGAGATCCGCGAGCGCATCCACGAGGAGCTCGACTACGAGCTCGAGGCGTCGAACCAGCGCACGCTCGCGCGCATCTTCCGCGGCCACCCGTTCATCTACGTCCCGGACGTCGTCACGTCGCTGTCGCACGAGAAGGTCGTCGTGACCGAGTTCGTTGACGGCCGCGGGTTCGAGGAGCTCAAGCAGCTGCCGCAGGACGAGCGCAACCGGATCGGCGAGATCATCTACCGCTTCTACTACGGGACGATGTACCGCCACCGCCAGTTCTCCGGCGACCCGCACCCCGGCAACTCGCTGCTGCTCGACGACGGGCGGATGGCGTTCATCGACTTCGGCCTCTTCAAGCGCATCCCGAAGGACGTCGCCGAGACCGAGCTGCGCATCGGCCGCGCGGGGATCGAGCAGCGCGCCGAGGAGCTGCTCGACGCGCTCGTCGACGCGGGGTTCATCCGCAGCCGCGACGGCGCCGACCCCGAGAAGGTGCTCGCCCAGTTCCGCGACCTGACGTGGTGGTACACGCTCGACGAGGAGGTCGAGCTGACCCCGGAGATCGCGACGCAGGTGATGATCGACATGTCGGACCCGCGGTCGCAGTGGTACGGGCAGATGCGCCACGAGAGCGTGCCGGCCGACCACCTCTTCGGCCGGCGGCTGGAGGGGCTGACGCTCGCGGTGCTCAGCCAGCTGCGGGCGCGCAACAACTGGCACCGGATCGCGCGGGAGTGGGTGTACGGCGACCCGCCGGTGACCGAGCTCGGCCGGCAGGAGGCCGAGTTCTACGGCGCTAGAGCTCCTGCACCTGGAACAGCGAGGTAGTACCCGGCCGGCCGCTCGGCAGGCCGGCGGTGATGCCGACGCGGTCGCCGGGCTTGCACCAGCCCAGCTCGACGACGCGGCGGGCGGCCTCGGCGATCAGCTCCTCGGTCACCTCGAAGCGGCGCATCGACGCCGCCCGGACGCCCCACATCAGCCCGCAGCGCCGCACGGTCTCGCGGCCGGGGGAGAGCACGTAGATCGGGACGTTCGGCCGGTGGGCCGAGATCAGCCGGGCGCTGCGACCGGAGAGCGTCGGGATCACGAGCGCGCTGAGGTGCAGCTCGCGCGCGGACTCGCACGCGCTGTGCGCGATCGTGTACGCCGGGTCGCGGTCGTCGCGGCGCACGCGGTGCTCGATCCAGCGGTCGAACGGCAGGATCTTCTCGGCCTGCCGCGCGATGGCCGCCATCATCTCGATCGCCCCGACGACGTGCTGGCCGATCGCGGTCTCCTGCGAGAGCATCACCGCGTCGGTGCCGTCGAGGATCGCGTTGGCGACGTCGGCGACCTCGGCCCGCGTGGGGCGGGAGGAGGTGACCATCGAGTCGAGCATCTGCGTCGCGGTGATCGCCGGCCGCGCCATCCGCCCGGCGAGCGCGAGCAGCCGCTTCTGCACGATCGGCACCTCCTCGATCGGCAGCTCGATGCCGAGGTCGCCGCGCGCGACCATGATGCAGTCCGACGCCTTGAGGATCTCCTCGGCGCGCTCGACCGCCTGCGGCTTCTCGAACTTGGAGATCAGCGGCGCGCGGGTGTGCTCGCGGACGTGCTCGACGTCGCGCGCCCGGCGGACGAACGACAGCGCGACCATGTCGACGTCCATCTTCTGGCCCGCCTGCAGGTGCCCGAGGTCCTCCTCCGGCACGGCCGGCAGGGCGTCGGCCTCGGCGGGGATGTTGACGCCCTGGCGCGACGCGACGGTGCCGCCGACCTCGACGCGGGCGTCGACCTCGCGCGCGCCGGCGCGGACCGCCTGGGCGCGCAGGCGCACCGAGCCGTCGGCCAGGTAGATCACCTCGCCGACGTCGACCGCGTCGGCCAGGCCGTCCCAGCTGATCGACATCGCGCGAGCGTCGCCCAGCTCGCCGTCGTCGGGGCCGCAGCGGAAGGTGAGGAGGTCGCCGACCTTCAGCTCGACGAGGTCGTCCTTCAGGCGCCCGATGCGCAGCTTCGGCCCCGGCAGGTCCTGCAGGATCGCCACCGGCCGGCCGGCCCGGTTGGCCGCGTCGCGCACGTCGTTGGCCGTCTCGGCGTGCTGCTCGTGCGTGCCGTGGGAGAAGTTCAGGCGCGCGACGTCCATCCCGGCCTCGACCATCCGGACGAGCACCTCGGGGTCCCGCGACGCGGGCCCGATGGTCGCGACGATCTTCGTCCGGCGCACGGGCTCGCAAGGTAGCCCATTAAGCAGTTACGCCCCGGCGAGCGGGGGGCTCGCCGAGGCGCATCTGCAGCGGTCGCCTGACATCTCAGAAGGGGGTCCAAGTGCCGGCACCCCCGTACTCGGCAGGTGCTTCCCTGGCTTGAATGCCTGTTATCAAGCGATGGACGGACGTATGAGATCCGGGGCTGGCCAACCGCGGGCCAACCTCGCGAAAGCTCCTCACGGGTGGCTACTCCGCCTGCCAGCCGCGGCGCTGGTACTCGAGGATGCGCGCCCGGTTGAGCGTCGACTCGCGCACGCGGACCCGGCGGCGGTCGGCGGGGAAGACGGCGGCGGCGCGCAGCGTGGCGGCGTCGAGGAAGCGCAGCGCCGACGGGGGGCGGACCGCGAGGCGCGGCGCGCGCCCGGCGGCGGCGAGGTGGAAGCCCCAGTCGCCGAACGACGGCACGTCGACGTGGTACGGGACGCTCCGCAGCCCCGCGGCGCGCAGCGACCGCTCGATCGACCAGTACGCCTCGGGCGCGAAGTATGGCGAGCCGCTCTGGACGACGGCGCGGCCGCCCGGGGCGAGCACGCGCCGCGCGAGCATCCCGTACATCTCGACCGAGTAGAGCTTGGCCAGGTCCTCGTTGTCGGGGTCGGGCAGGTCGACGATCACGACGTCGAAGCGCTCCGACGCCTCGCGCAGCCACGAGAACGCGTCGGCGGTGACGACCGACACGCGCGGGTCGGCGAGCGAGCGGCGGTTCAGCGTCCGCAGCGCCGGCTCGTCGCGCGCCAGCGCGAGCATCTCGCCGTCGAGGTCGACCTCGACGGCCCGCCGCACGTCCGGGTAGCGCAGCACCTCGCGCAGCGCCAGGCCGTCGCCGCCGCCGAGCACGAGCACCGACTCGTGCGGCCCGGTCATCGCGGGGTGGACGAGCGCCTCGTGGTAGCGGTGCTCGTCGACCGACGAGAACTGCAGGTCGCCGTTGAGGACCAGCCGCACGTCGTCGCCGCGCTCGGTGACGACGATGTCCTGGTGCTCGGACCGCACGTGCAGCGCGATCGGGTCGTCGTAGAGCGCCTGCCGGGCGGAGACCTCGAACGCGCCGGCCAGCGACGCCGCGACGCCGATCGCGGCCAGCGCGCCGCCGAGGCTCGCGGCCAGCCCGGCGAGCGGCCCCGGCGCGACGGCCCCGCGCAGCGCCCAGAGGACGACGCCCCCCGCGAGCGCGTTGACCGCGCCGAACGCCAGCGCCGCCTGGATCTGCCCGAGCGCGGGCAGGATGACGAGCGGGAACGTCACGCCGACCGCGAACGCGCCGACGTAGTCGGCGGCCAGCAGCGTCCCGACCGTCCGGCCGGTGTCCTCGCGCCGCAGCGCGGCCAGCACGGCGGCGAGCAGCGGCAGCTCGGCGCCGACGAGCGCGCCGAGGACGACCGAGGTGACCCTGACGGCGGGCTCGTAGAGGTCGAGCCAGGCGTAGGCGGCGAACAGGCCGAGCGCCGACAGGCCGCCGAGCAGCGCCACCGCCGCCTCGATGACGGCGAACGCCGGCACGGCGAGCCGCGGCGGCACGCGCGCGGCCAGCAGCGAGCCGGCGCCCATCGCGGCGACGAACGTGCCGAGGACCATCGCGGTCTGCGCCGTCGAGGAGCCCATGAGGACCGTCCCGAGCGCGACGATCACGAGCTCGTACGCGAAGCCGCACACCGCGCAGACGAACGTGGCGGCGAGCACGACCCGCCGGGCCGAGCGCGCCCGCGGCGTCCCGGCGACGAGCTGCCCGACCGGCCCGGCCATCAGGAGATCGCGGCCGCGATGATCGCGCCGATCGCCAGCAGCGAGGCGGCGACGACGTAGGCCGCGGCCGGGTCCTCGTGCTCGTCGGTGAGGATGTCCCCGAGCTTGCCGGGCGTCAGCCGGTCGATCGCCGTGAACGCGACGCCGAGCAGCACGATGCCGGCGAGCCCGAACCCGGCGGTCTCGGCGAGGCCGCGGTCGAGCTCGTCGTCGGACGCGAGGATCGCCGAGGTGACGATCGCGCCGATGGCGAGCATCGCGCTGGCGACGACGATCCCGACGTCGCGGCGGCGCTGCACCATGATCAGCTCGCCCAGCCGGCCCGGCGTCAAGAGGTCGATCACGGCGAAGCCGCCCAGCATCAGCGCGATGCCGACGAGGCCGTACAGCAGGCCCGCGAGGACGTCGTAGCCGAGGTCGCCGATGAAGTCCATGTCGTCCGTCCTCCGAGGTCAGGGTGCGGTCGTGGTTCTGCGGCGGCGCGGGGGCCGGCGGGCGTCGCGCCGGAGCACCCACAGCCACGCGGCGCCGCCGAGGATCATGAGCGCGCAGAGCGCGAGGAGCGTGCCGCGCTCGCGCAGCAGGTCGCTGCCCGGGTCGCCGGTCGGCTCGCCGCTCGTGCCGGGGTCGCGGCCGGCCGGCGCGAACGGGACCGGCCGGGCGTTCCCGTGGTCGGCGGCGAGCTGCGGCAGCGCGCCTGCGGCGTTGACGATCGCCAGGTCGTTGTCGTCGCCGAGCAGGTCGTCGCTGCTGTAGCCGAGCTCGTCGACCTCGGCGATCGTGGGCGGGTCGCGGAGGTTGGACTCGACGTCCCACGCCGCCGAGTCCTCTGCCTCGGAGCTCTCGCGCGTGTACACGACGCTCCCGACCAGCTCGGCGAACATGCCGTCGCGGCACTCCGGGCGCGTGCGGTCGAGCGGGTCGCCCGGGCCGAAGCTCGACCCCGCCTCCAGGCCCTCCTCGGCGCCGGTGGGGTCGCTCACGTGGATGCGCCAGCCGTAGCAGACGCCCTGCACGGCGGTGGCGTCGGCGAGCGCGTTGGCCAGCTCCGCCGCGTCCTCCGGCGTGAGGACGGCGGCCTGCGCCGCGGGCGCCAGCGCGAGGAGCGCGAGCGCGACGAGGACGGCGATCACTTGCCGCCGCCCGGCCCGCCGCCGCGGAAGCTCTCGCCGGGCCCGCTGTACGTCCCCCACCAGCCGCCGACGAACGGGAAGAAGAACCCGTACCCGCCGCGCTCGTCGGACAGGTAGGCGGTCGAGCCGCCGCCCTCGGCGGGGACGATGCCGACCATGTCGTCGGCGTAGCGCAGGAAGTGGCCCTCCGGGGTCGAGCGCCGGTCGGCCGGCTCGTGCGCCTCGCCGAGGTCGGCCGCGACCGTGCTCGCGCGGGCCGCGCAGTGGAAGGCCTCGGCGCGGTTGCCGTTCGGGTCGGTCTCGGTCCCGGCGCGCTCGCAGCGGTCGGCCAGCCAGCCCTCGACCGACTCGTTGCAGGCGACGATGCCGGCGAGTCCGAGGGCGCCCAGGGCGATCAGCGCGAGCGCGATGGCGCCGCGCCCCCTCAGCACGCCCGCGACCTCGTGACGACGGCCTCGCCGGTGCGCGGGTACAGGTGCGCCGTCTCCCACTCGACGCCGCCGCCGGGCGCCGGGCGGCAGCTGAGCGCGGTCAGCGCGTCGGGCGAGCCGGGGAACACGCCGGCCAGCGCGAGCGGGTCGGCGGCCGCCGCCGCCCGGACCGCCTCGGCGCGCGCGCGGAACGCGGCGGGGGCCAGGACCTCGACGCTGCTCGCGAACGCGTAGCCCGGCCGCTCGACGCGCGGCGGCAGCGGGGCGTGCTCGCCGGGCAGGCACGCGACGGTCTCCGAGACGCCGGCGGCGATCACCTGGTGCGAGGCGCCGAGCAGCCGCAGCTCGACGGTCACCGGCCCGGCGCGCACCGCGAGCACGTCGAGCGCCGGCTGCGCGGGGAGGCCGAGCGCGAGGCGCAGGCTGCTCGCGGAGACGTCGGCGTACGCGGCCGCGACCCGCGTCAGCACGTCAGGCCTCCGCGCGCAGCCTGGCGACGACGGCCTCCTGCGCGCGCAGCGCCGCCCGCTGCTCCTCGGTCTCGGCGGCGACGCGCTCGGCCACCGCGCGCCAGCGGCCGGCGATCCGGCTGAGCTCGGCGTCGGCGCCCGGGAGCGTCGCGCGCGCGTCGAGTCGCTCGGCCTCGCGCAGCGCCTCGGCGCGCTCGTGGACGAGGGCGTTCAGCCGCGACCGCAGCCGCAGCTCCTCGAGCAGCGCGTCGTCGACCGCGCTCATCCGCGCGGGTAGACGTCGAGGAGGTGCTCGGAGATCGCGCGGCCGGTCGAGACCTCCCACGCCCCGGTGCCGTACCGCTCGAAGACGAGCAGCCGCTCGCCGGCCGCGTACTCGACGTACTCCATCGTCCCGGACTCCCCCGCGCCGCCGCCGGTCTGCTCGGTGCGAAAGCGCGCGCTGCCGCGCTCCTGGCGCTCGTAGGCCCGCCCGTCGTAGGTCAGCTCCGCCGGGCCGGGCTCGACGTCGGGCTCGGGGACGCGCTCCCACACGGCGACCTCCAGGCCGTCGTCCTCCTCGACCGAGAGCCACATCCGCCGCCCGCTCACCGCGTCGGACAGCAGGTGCTCCTTCCACGCGTAGCCGCCCTGGTCGAAGCGCATCGTGCGGTCGACGAGGAAGTCGGTGCCCTCGTAGCTCACCGCGTCGCCGGGCGCGAGCCTGCGCACGTCGCCGTGCAGCGCACGCTGCTCGTCCTCGGGGCTGCGCAGCGGCGGCAGCTCGCGGCGGCGCCCGCCGGTGTCGCCCGCGGCGCCCCTCCGGCGCGCGAAGGCGACCCCCGCGGCGGCGGCGAGCACGACGGCGACGATGACCACGACGGCTTCCATGACCCCGTCGCGCGGAGCTTATGGGGTGGCGGGGTGCGGGGGCGCCAGGCGATTCGGGCGCCGGGCGCCGGGCCCGCCGCGCGCGTTCGCGGCAGGCCCGGGCCGTCGGGTGCTACGGGACCTGGGTCGAGGAGACCAGGTAGCTCCACTGCGGGACGCCGTTCAGCATGTTGTAGCCGTTGGCGCGCCACGAATGGACGAACCAGCCGTAGACGACGCTGCCGTCGGCGTTGCTGACCTTGCCGTAGACGCCGCGGACGTCGCCGACCTGGTTGCCGTAGACGTCGTACGCCGGGCTGGTGATCGACGCGACGTCGCAGCGGCGGATCGTCTCGTTCTTGACGAGCACGGCCTCGACCTGGCCGCCGCCGGTGTTGTCGGTCCACATCCAGTTCCAGAGCAGGTAGTTGTAGTGGCCGAAGTGGCTCGAGCCCTGGGTCTGCGGCGGGTCGCCGTAGTGGTTCCACTTGGCGCCGTCCGACGAGCTGGCCGGCGGCTTGTACCAGAGGCCCGCGGGGATCGGGCCCTTGCTGGCCGCGCCCTCGGGGTCGTTCCAGTAGACCGTCGCCGTCTCGGGGCACGCGCGGCCGTTCGGGTACACGCGCGCGTCGGAGAGCGGGATCTCCGCCGGCCGGCGCGTCAGGTCGGACACGTGGATGTGCCCGTGCCGGATCGCGTTCGTGTCGGTCGTCGTCGAGCCCGAGTTGCCGCGCTGGAAGTACAGCGTCCTGCCGCCGGCGGTGACCGGCGGGTACTGCTGGACGCGCACGTAGTTGTTCGGGCAGACGGCGTTCGTCCAGCTGACGTTGTTGAACCGGTAGCCGGTGTCGGAGCCGTTGAAGGCCCACATCTCGGCCGGCTGGGTGTTGTCGCGAAGCGGGATGCACTCGCTGTAGTTGCCCATCGTGTCGTTGAAGTCGCTCGCCGGCAGCGCCGCGGACGCCGAAGAGGCGAGCGCGAGCGAGGCCAGCCCCGCGACGACCGCGCCGAGGGCGTGTCGCCTGGAAGGCATGTGTGCTCCTTGGTGGAGGGAGTTCGTTCACACCAAGGACATCGCGCGATCGGCCGGTCGCGCGCCGTTTGAGCACGATCCTCCACCTCATTGCGCGGATCGTCCCGCTGTGGCCGCGGCGGCCGCGCGGTGAGCCTGCCTCCACGCGGCCGGCGACGCCCCGTGCATGGCGCGGAAGCGGCGGCGGAAGTAGCTCGCGTCCGCGAAGCCGCAGCTGCGGGCGACCGCCTCGACCTTCTCGTCGGTCGCGAGCAGCCGCCGCCGCGCCTCGACCATCCGCCGCTCGGCGATCCACTCGTTCACGGTCCGCCCGGTCGTGCGTTTGAACACGCGCGCGAGGTGGCCCGGCGAGACGCCGACGCGGCGGGCGACGCCGTCGAGCGAGATGCCGGTGTGGAAGGCCGCCTCGATGTGGTCGAAGGCGGCCTGGAGGAGAGGAGCCTCGCGCTGCGCGGGGCCTCCGAGGCCCGGCAGCGCGACGCGCGCGGCGTCGATCAGCATCAGCGTCAGGTAGGCGGCGACCGACTGGTTGTAGCCGACCGGCCGCTCGGCGAGCAGCGCCGACAGCGACCGCGTCCGCAGCACCCAGCGCCGCGTCGTCGCGGGGTCCAGGTCGAGCCGGCCGCTGAGGCACGTGGGCCGGATGAAGGACAGCCACCCCGGGTGCCCGCCGTGCGGCCGGAACCGCCCGTCGGCGCGCGCCGCCATCCCGACGACCCCGACCGGGAACTCGATGACCCACCCCCGGACGGACCACAGGCCGCCGAGGTCGTGCAGCTCCCCGGGAGCCGTCAGGAACGCCGACCCCGCCGTGGCCTTCGCGGCGATCGCGCCCTGCCGGTACCGCCCGGAGCCGGCCTCGACGAGCAGGACGAGCGTCGACGGCACCGCCCGCGGCCCGGGGTGGTGGACGGCGAGCTCGGGGAGCGTGCCGATCCGGACCCGGTCGGCGAACCGCCGCGGCTCGGGCGGGGCGACGGCGCGGCCGGCTTGCGCGAGCGCTCCCATGTGTGGAGCCATACCCCGACGCGGGCTATGGTCGGCTCATGCCCAGTGTTCGTCTCGCCTCCTTCAACGTCGAGAATCTGTTCGCCCGCTGGCGGTTCAGAGGCGACGTCGACCCGGCGCAGGCGAACAAGAAGGGCTGGATCGTCGACGAGAGCCTGTTCATGGAGCTGGGCGACGAGGACAAGGCGATCACCGCGGCGGCCATCGAGGACGTGCGGGCGGACGTGCTGGCGCTCCAGGAAGTCGAGGGCCTCGACACGCTGAAGCACTTCCGCGACCAGTTCCTCGGCCTCGCCGAGTACCCGCACGTCGCCGGCATCGACGGCAACGACCCGCGGCTCATCGATGTCGCGGTCATGAGCCGGTTCCCGATCGTCCACGTCCGCAGCTACCAGCACCTCCCGGACCCCGACCTGCCGGTCGAGCGCGTGTTCTCGCGCGACTGCCTCGAGGTCGACGTCGACGCCGGGGGCGCCGTCGTCACCCTGTTCGTCAACCACTTCAAGTCGATGGCGGGCGGCCGTGCCGCAACCCGCCGGCGCCGCGTCAACCAGGTGGCCGCCGTCATGCAGATCGTGCGCGCGCGGTTCGGCGACGCGGGCGACGCCCCGTTCGCGGTGCTCGGCGACCTCAACGACTTCCCGCAGCGCGACCAGCAGGGCGAGACCGCCCTGGGCGACCTGCTGGCCTGGGAGGCCGTGGAGAACGTCGTCGACCGGCTGCCCGAGGACGAGCGCTGGACGCACTACTGGGACGACAAGGAAGAGTACCGCCAGCTCGACTACGTCCTGCTCTCACGGCACCTGGCCGAGAGGCTCGACGGCCCGCCGCAGATCTACCGCCAGGGCATGCCGCTCCGGGCGGTGCGCTACCGCGGCGACCGGCTGCGCGGCGTCGGATGGGACCGGCCGAAGGCGTCGGACCACTGCGCGGTCGCCGTCGACCTCGAGCTCTAGAACGCGTCGAGCAGCCGCTGCGCGAGCGTGCGGCTCCGGTGGCTCGCGCGGGCGTCTGTGTCGACGAGCTCGACGCGGGCGAGCGATCCGGGCGGCAGCTCTACCGGCTCCAGGCCGTCGGCGCGCAGGAACGCCGAGCGCCCGCCCCGGACGCCGAGCTCGTAGCCGCGCCACGGCTGGGCGCCGCGCTCGTGTACGTCGACGAGGCGCAGGCCGTCCCGCCGATCGGCCACGCTGGCGACCGAGAAGAGCGCCGAGCCGGCAAGGGTCATCACGACCAGCACCGGCCATTGCGCCTTGACGAGGTCGACGGCCGTCGCGGTCCGGAGCTCCGGATGTGCGCGCGCGACGCAGGCGCCGATGACGAACGCGCCGATGTAGGTCACGACGCCAGTGATCGACCGCCAGCTTCCGACGACCGACGCCAGACCGGCCAACCACCCCAGAGCGAACGGGACGCGCCCCCATCGAGCGACCCGCGACTCGCCGGCCCAGACGGCGTCGAAGACGGCGCCCGCGAGGCGGATGATGCCGGCCGAGGCCAACACCAGCGCGACGGCGGCTGCCGCATACCCGAGCGCGGCGGGCGGCAGCCCGGCGGCCGCGACGAGCACGGCCGGGATGAGGAGATGCGCCGTGATCGGCCGGTCGCGCATCCACCGCACTCCGCGATGCCCCGCGCGCACCGCGGCGCTGGGGTTGCGCGCCTGCCGGGCGATCACCCGCGACCAGAGCACCACCGCCAGCAGGCCGACGGCGACGGCCAGGCCGGCGAACAACAGCGCGTCGACGAGCGACTGTGCGCCGTCCGCCAGCAGCGTCGACTGCTCCGCGGCACCGACGGCGTACCACCCCTCGCCCGCGAGCGACTCGTACCGCGCCCACGTGGTGGCGAAGCCCGCGACCACGAGCAGCGCTCCCGCGCTCACCCCGGCCGGCACCAGGCTCGGCGGCGAGGCCCATCCCGTGCGTGCGGCGGCCTCTGCGCTCATCCCGCTCACCATGTCGGCGACCGCGGACGGATCGGGCCCGCCGTCGCCGGCAGCGTGATGCGCGTACGCGCCGGGGGGCAAGCGGCGTCGAAGCGGTCGTGCTCGGTCGTCTCGGCGTTACGGTGCTGCAGTGGACGATCTCATCGCGAACTACCGGAGCGCATTGGTGTGGAACCGCCCCGGCAGCCCGCGGTACTGGTTCCACTACACCGAGCGCACGCGCGCCCGAGCGATCGTCGCCTCGAAGACCTTCAAGGTCGGCACGAAGCACACGAAGGGGCGGGCGGGCGTCTACGTCTGCCCGTACGCGCCGGGCTCGCGGACGGAGGAAGATTTGGCCGGGCGGATCCTCGACGGCTCGTATCACGAGCGAGAGAAGCTGCGCGCGGTCGTCGTGCTCGCGTCGGGGCCCGACATCACCTTCGAGAGTGATCCCGACACGCGCGACGGCATGCGCCATCTCGCTGATCCGGGCAGCCTCGTGGAGCTCCCGAACCAGATCGTGGGATGGGCGGCCATCGTCGACGGGCAGTGGCAGCACTCTCTGACGCTCTTCGATCCGCTCGCGCTGCCGTGAGAGAGAGCGCCTGAGTGAGGATATTGGTTTACTTCCGAAGGAAAGGCTTTACCTTCGAACGTAAGGACCTGATACAGTCTCACCATGCCCGAGACCCCGGCCACCCGTATCGACTTCTCCGGCCCTCAGCTCCGAGCCGACCAGCGCGGCTACGTGCTCGACGGCGAGTTCGTCGACGGCTTCGACGATCGTCGCGATCTCAGCCCCCTCGCGCGGCGCCAGATCGCGATGTGGGCCGACGCCTTCGGCGGTGACGTCTCCGACGTGCAGCGGGAGCTGCTGGGGCTCGACGTCGAGCCCGATCGCGTCGGCGTCGAGATCCTGACGGCTGCGACACGGAACGCCGACGTCGACCTCCCGCTGGCGTCCGAGTTCGGTCTCGTGGAACGCCTAACCGACGAGCAGACGCTGGTGGTGCGGGAGCCGTGGCGCATGCTTGCGGGAGGCGAGCGCCGCGATTACCCGTTGACCGTCGGCGAACTCGCGGCGGTCACCGGTGCCACCGCCAAGCAGGTACGAGAGTGGGAGAACGCGACGCTCCTGCCGGGCTATCGCATCGACGGCCGTCGTCAGTTCTTCTCCGCGGCGGTCGTGCACGCGTTCGCGCTCGCCGCGCTCGATCGCTACCAGGTCGCGGCCCTGACGACGCTCCAAGCGGCGGATGCGGACGATGATTGCTTCGTCAGGCTCGTCGAGCACACGCTGGCGACGCGCCGCTCGAGGCTGGCCGAGAGTCGCCGTCGGTTCGCCGAGGTCGCGCAGGGAATTCTCGGCCAAATTCGTGCGGTGCTGGTGTCGGCGTCCGCCGAGGATCCGCAGGAGCGGTCGGCCACCCCCACCGACGATGACTTGGGCGAGCATCTCGCCCGGACGACGCTCGCCCGCTCCGTCAAGCTTCATGATGCGTTCGGCGCCATCGCGTCCGACGATCTGAGCGCGCGGTCCGATGCGGAGAGCCACCTCGTC
Source organism: Solirubrobacteraceae bacterium (assembly GCA_035940955.1). Lineage (GTDB taxonomy): Bacteria > Actinomycetota > Thermoleophilia > Solirubrobacterales > Solirubrobacteraceae > CADCVT01. Next base: position 43,924 of record DASZEJ010000160.1, on the reverse strand, counting down.
TTCGAGCGCGAGAAGCGCGTTTCGAAGCCACGCGGCTCGTCCGGTCGCACGAAGCCGCCGGGTCCGTTGTCCTCCGGCGAGGTGCTCCTCTACGACGACGATTTCGAGCTGTTCGTCCACCCCGCATCGGGAAAGGGATGGAAGCTCAGCGCCGATCTCGGCCTGAGCGTGTCCCGCAAGAACGACGCGGTGCGCATCGGCAAGCTGCTCAGCACGCGACTCGGTGACGGGGCCGTCCGGGTCTACCCGAGGGACGATCGCGGGATCGTCAAGCGATCGGTCAGCCGGTGAGTGCGAACGACCGGCGCCGCGGACGCGGCGACTGGGTGAACTCGCCGTTCACCTCGACCGTCTCGCCTGAGGCCGCTCGAACACGCGCGTTGGAGCGTGGCGCGCGGGGGCTCGCGGCCCGCTCGGCTACGTGGAGCTGCCGGCCGCCGTCAAGCACGGTCCCGTCACCGGCGGCTCGGTCATCGGCGCGGATGGCGTTCGCTTCGCGCGGCGTCCCGGGCTTCAGGCGGTCATCGACCGGATGCGCTCCGGCGAGCCCGACGGCGTCGTCGTCCGGGCCTGTCGCAGGGACGCGTGCAGGGTGCGGGGCCGGGAGCTGGTGTGCTGGCTGCCTTGCCGCTGCCTTCTTCGGTGCCCGGGCGGACTGGCCGAGGATCGAGCCGGTGATCGAGGCGGCTCGCGCCGCCTCGGCGGCCCCGGGTCTTCAGTCGCGCGGACCGTAGTACGTCCAACCGTCTCGTTCGACCGCGCGGAGACCGGGGAGGTCGCCGAGCTGGTGCCGAGCGACGACCGCGCCGCCGGGACCGATCAGCCGAAGCTCCGCAAGCCGATGCTCCGTGAAGAGGGGCAGACCGACGAGCCAGTACGGGTCGTGCACGCGCGCCTCGAACACGCCGCCCGACGGGGCCGCGACGCACGTGCCGGTCACGGTAGTCCCGGGCAGGCGCTCTCCCCGCGAGGACCAGCTCCGTCCGCGGATAGCCGATCACGCAGACCTGCGGTGTCTGTGTGAGCGGGAGCCGCGGTCGCAGCGGCGGTTCCGAGATCAGCCACGCTTCGCCCGACGACGCATCCACGAACACCGCGACCGAGGCGTCGCCTGAGGAGTGGCGGAGCACGATGGACATCGGAGGGGGCGGGCGGGCGAGCTGCCGCCCGCCCGCGGTACTCAGCAGTACAGCGTGTTCAGCTTGCGCTGGGAGGCGAAATATCCCTGGCCGCGATACTCGGCGTACCCGGTCCCGCTGGCGAGCCAGTCCTCCGGGTATTCGTTCGACGAGCACGGGCCTCCCCGATCCCGCGTCCTGATGTTGCCGGCCCCGCCCGTCCGCGCGCAGGCGGAGTCGATGTTCTGATAGCCGCCGTCGTAGTCCTCGTTCTCGACCATCAGGTTGACGCAGACCTCCGGGCCGGTCGGCTCGGGGCGATGTCTCGTCTCCCATCACCGCCTAAGTGGACTCCGCCGGGCCGGACTGGAACACGCAACGATGGCGAGCGAGCCGGGGTTGACGCGGAAGGTTCCTGCGGGACAATTTCGTGGAGTGAATTCCAGTTATCCACATAGTTCGCGGAAATCGGCGGCGGGCGCGGGGTGGACCCACTGTGACGGGCCGGGTGCGTGGATCCTCGACGTCCCCGCGACCAAGCGGCGGGACTCGTGGCTCCGGCCCAGCACGCTGTGGGCGGCGCGCAACGACACCCTCTCGAAGTTCGTCTACGACCCGGTCGACCGTGCGCGCGTCGTGTGGGTCCGGCTCGCGCGCGAGCGCGCCGAGTCCGAGGGTCGCGACCCGGACTTCGTCGTGCGCCGCGGCGGCGAATCGGCGTCCTTCCTCCTCCTCGGCGACCCGGGGGAGGGGGACGAGAGCCAGTACGCGGTCGTGCCGGCGCTGCTGTCGCAGGCGGGGGACACCGACTTCACGATCATCGCAAGCGACGTCACGTACCCGGCCGGCGAGATGGGCGGCTACGACACCAAGTTCTTCCGCCCCTACCGCGACCTGGACCAGCCGATCTACGCGATCCCCGGCAACCACGACTGGTACGACGGCCTGCACGGGTTCATGTCGCACATCTGCGGCATCGACCAGCCGCAGGCCCCGCTGCCGGTGGGGCCGGGCATCAGGGGAAAGATCGCGCGCCTGCTGTGGCGCACGACGATGCGCCCCGACGACCGGACGCTCGCCGCGATCCGCAAGGCGCGCGGGCGCGTGACGCAGGCGCCCGACCCGCCTCAGCCAGGGCCGTACTGGGCGATCGACGCCGGTCCCGTGCGGATCGTCGGCATCGACACCGGGATCTTCGGGTCGATCGACGAGGAGCAGGCCGTGTGGCTGCGGCGCGTCTCGTTCGAGCCCCAGCGGCGGCCGAAGATCCTCGTCACCGGCAAGCCGCTGATCGTCAACAGCAGGCGCCTCGACCCCAAGCTCGCCAAGGCCGTCGACGACGTCGTCCGCGACGAGCGCGCCAACTACAAGGTCGCGATCGGCGGCGACACCCACAACTACCAGCGCTACCCCGTCACGCTGCCCGACGGCCGCCCGCTGCAGTACGTCGTCAGCGGCGGCGGCGGGGCGTACACGCACGCCACGCATCAGATCCCGCGCGTCGACCTGCCCGACGACGGCGTGGCCGAGGACGACTTCACGTGCTATCCGCTGCGCGGCGACTCGCTCGCGCGCTTCTCGCAGCTCTACGACCGCCGCCTGGCGTTCGGTCGCGGGCTGCTCGAGCTGACGCCGGAGGAGGCTGCCTCCTACCTGAGCACCGGTCTGGAGATCGAGCCGACGCGCGGCGAGCAGGTCACGCTCTCGCGGCGGGCCAGGATCGCCGCCCGGCTGCTCCAGCCGGCCCCGGCCAAGCGCGGGTTCCACCGCCTCGCCTCGGAGTTCTTCGACTGGAACGAGCCGCCGTTCTTCAAGAGCTTCTTGCGGGTCGACGCCGGCGACCGTGAGATCCGAGTGCGCTGCTTCGGCGTCAGCGGCTGCGCGAACTCGGGCGCCGACCCGCCGGTCGAGGACGAGTTCACCGTGCCGATCTGAGCCACCGCAAGAAGAGCCGGCGCGCGGCCGCGCCCTCGCGCGCCGAGCCCGTGCCGCGCGCGTGCAGCACGACCCAGGGCGGCTGGCCGCGGCGGGTGACCGAGACGGGCGGTGCGCCGTCCACGCTGACCTCGACGTCGGCGTAGTCGCGCAGCCGGCGGCGGACCTCCACGGTCAGCCCGTCGAACTGGAGCTCCGCGGTGACCTCGCCGCCGGCGTCGACCGAGAACGACCCCGCGCGGGCGGGACGCCGCTCGCCGATCCGCTCGTGCGTCGCGTCGCCGACGACCGTGCCGCGCGGCTCGCGCATGAACGCCTCGAGGTCGTCGACCTCCCACCCGACGCGCAGGTCGAGCCCGTCGGCGACGAGATGCTCGCGAAACGCGACGCCCGGCACCGGGTCCTCCATCCGCGTCGCCGAGGCGTCGGCGGGGACGCCCCCCGGCGGCGGGTCGGCGAGGTACGTGCAGGCGTCGCGGTAGCCCATCGCGATCAGCGTCGACGCGTCGATCCGGCCGAAGAGCAGGTCCGGGTCGAGCGGCAGCGGCACCCTCGGCTTGACCACGTGGAGCCGCACGCCTCGCTCGCGCACCAGCTCCAGCTCGCCCTGCAGCGCGCCGTTCGCCGCGATCTCGATCATGTGGACGTACTGCTGGAACGCGCCGTCGCGGTAGACGCCGTGGTTGCCGATGCACCACACGAGCCACAGCTCCTCGGCCCCGCGGCGCAGCGCCTCGGTCACGTTCGTGTCCTTGATCCAGACGGCGTCGACGAGCGTGCGGCCGTCGCGCCGCACGGCGGGGCTGACGATCGGCAGCGACACACCGGCGACCAGCACGTCGAGGTCGACCTCGTCGTGAGGGACGGCGACGCACTGCTTGGTCGCGTAGTCGCAGACGTTGAAGGTTGCGTCCATCCCCCTCGCCGCGCGGATGCGCTCGACGTCGACCCCCAGAGCCGGGAGCACGCGCTTGCGGATGCCGGCCGCCCCTCCGAGCGCAGGGTACGGCGGACCGGCGAGCAGGCGGCGCAGCGGGGGCAGCGACGCGAAGGACAGGACGTCGAGCGCCCGCCAGCGCTCGCATGCCTGCACCGGCCCGAGGCCGGACATGAGCATCGCGAGGTTGAAGATCCCGCCCGACGCGCCGTCGGCGTGGTGGAAGCGCAGCTGCGCCTCGTCGAGCGCCAACAGCACGCCAGCCTGGTAGGCGACGCGGACCCCGCCGCCGGCGAGCAGCAGCGACCGGCGCGGCCCGCCGGCGCCGCCGGCCGCGAGCGGCGGGACGTGCGCGGCGGCCACGGCTCAGCCCAGGCGCCGCACGTAGTCGAGCGCCAGCACGCTCGTGAACGCATCGAAGCCGGCGACCCCGAGCGCAAGCGGCGACAGCAGCCCGCGCCTGACCGCCAGCCCGACCGCGGCAGCTGCGCCCGCCTTCTGCGCCACGGTCATGAGCGTCACCGCGCGGTCGTCGGGGCGGGCCGCGGCAAGACCGCCCGTGCACACCATGAACATACCGACGGTGCCGAAGAAGTGGCGGGCGGTCGGGGTGTCGTCGCCGCGCAGCAGCGACAACGAGACGGCGGGCGCGACGGCCTGCGTGGCGCCCGTGACGACCGTCGCGATGGCGATCTTCCGCAGCAGCCTGCGTTCGAGCCGGCGCATCAGGCGACGCGCGCGGGCTCCCGCGCGGTGGGGTCGTTCGGCGGCGCCAGCCACTCGCGCCCGAGCCCGAGGTCCACGACGCTCTCCAGCCCCTCCGGCCGCTCGGTCGGCGGGGTCCGGAAGGTCAGGAACCAGCTCTCCATGTGGTCGTCGAGTATGCCCTCCGTCCGCGGGAGGTAGCCCGCGAACAGCGGACGCTGGCGAACCTGGAGGCGCTTCAGCGGCGCCATCCGGGGGTGGTCCCCGAGCGTCAGCCGCGCGTTGCGCATCAGCGGCACCTTGAAGCCGGCCCGGCCGCGGAAGTGGATGTACGACTTGTTGAGCATGCCGCGGAACGCGCAGTAGTTGACCGCGGACATGCTGACCGGCAGCTTCTCGAAGCGCGGGCGATCGACCTCGACGCGGCAGCAGAGCTGCCCGTCGAGGTCGTACTGGCTCCACACCTTGTCGTCGCGTACGACGAAGTCCATGTTGGCCTGATGCTTGGGCATGCCCCAGATCCCCTTGCCGCCCTTGACGGAGACCTCGGTCGAGACGGGGAGGTCGACGACGAACTGGCCTGTGCCGTAGGTCCTGCGGAGCAGCGCGGGCAGCAGCGGCGGCGCGGGCCGCAGGCCGTGCGTGCACGCGATCGCGATCGAGAACTCGATGTAGGACCCGATGTCGGTGGTCCGGTAGTCGACGACGGTGATCACGAGCAGGCCGACGTCGCCGCCGATGCGGACCGGGTGCACCTCCTCCCCGGGGAAGACCTCGGCGGCCCGCGACGCGGAGATCGGGAACACCGCCATGAGGGCGGGCGTGTCCTGGCTGTCGACGGGCAGGGTGAACGGAATTCCGTCGACCAGGGCATACCGGCCGCGGAGGCGCTCGATGCGCTGCCGTGCGCGCATGTTCAGGTCCTTTCCAGCTCGGAGAGCATGTCGGGGAAGACGTCCCGGTCCGCGCGCGACCCCATGAAGATGTCGAGGTGCCCGTAGTTCGGGACGAGGGTCACCGTGTGGCGACCGGGGTCGTGCTGCTCGAACCAGGCGTGCGTCCGCGTCTGGCTCTCGGGCTCGAAGCAGGCGTTGAGCGAGCCGGCGAAGAAGGCGAACCGCGCGTCGGTCTTCGGCGGCGAGTCCACGAACGAGTGCGGCAGCGCCGGATGGTCGTCGGCGCGCACGAGGTGGCCGGCCTCGACCGAGGCGAGGATCTGCTGGAAGAACGTGAGCGGGACGTCGGCGAACTCGTTGCTCAACCAGTCGTGCGTCTCGCGATTGAGGTTCTCGTGGCGCCACAGCGTCGGCTCGCCGGTGCCGTACGTGTAGCTCGACCACTTGCAGACCATGTTGGAGCACTGGCGGTGCGTGACCGCGACGTACGCGCCCATCAGCTTCGGTACGAGCCATGGCGCGCCCCGCACGCCCCACTGCGGGTTGAGGTAGCCGAGCACCCGGGCCGCGGGCGGGATCAGCCACTGCAGCTTCAGCTTGGCCAGCCGGTTGACGACCGGGTGCAGCGACACCGCGTTCGAGACCACGACCGACACGTCGGGCACCAGTCCGGCGACCGCCGACATCATGAACGACGTCGAGCCCTGACAGTGGATGACCGCGCGCACCTCGTCGGCCTTCGTGTGCTCGAGGACGGTCCTGACCGCGACGGGGTGGTCGTGGATGGCGGCGTCGTCGAGCGTCCACTTCCGCCGCGGGATGTCGATCGACGCGCGCCAGTTCTCGAGCCACACGTCGTAGCCCTCGTCGACGAGCTCGTCGACGAGCGTCCGGCCCGACGGCGCGCGGAAGATGTTCGCCCGCACGCCCGCGCCGTGCACGAGCAGCACGGGAGGCTTCGCCGGCTTCCTCTTGCCGCGCACGTGGATGAGGTTGAGGGGGACGCCGTCACCGGCGGTGAACGGCACGACCTCGTCGCGCGTCGCGGGCCCTGTGGGGGCGGTGGTGCTCATCGTGCTGCCGACCTTCCGTAGACCTTCGCGAGCTGGCCCGCGAACAGCAGGCCGAACCGGGCGATGGCGTCGACGCGATACGCCGGGTCCGCCCGGAACGTCGTGAGCTGACGGGCGAAGTCCCGTTTGAGGATGTGCAGGATCGCGGTGGCGACGACCTCCGCGTCGGGCTGCTCGTCCACGCCGACGTGGCCGCGGAGGATGCGGGTGTAGAGCGTCGAGGTGTCGCTCCACACGTCGAACCCCGGCTCGTCGACGACGTGCTTGTGGCCGACGAGCGTGAGCGGGTGGCCGGCGACGTCGCGGAAGAACAGCCGGTAGTACATGCGCTTCGTGCGGCGCAGGGCGCCCTCCTGGTCGACGAAGAGGTTGAAGTGGCCGCCCTCGACCCGCCGCCGGCCGCCGAACGCATCGGACCCGACCCATCCCCTGACCTGCGCCTCGCGGTCGCGGTCCTTCTCGAACCGGTCGACGTCGTCGACCGTGATCGTGAGGCGGAACATCAGCGGCTCGCCCGCCGCCCTGCCCGCGCGGAACGCGCGGTGGTAGTCGGTCTCCTCGAAGTCGAGGAAGCCCTTCATCTCCTCGGTGAACCGGACCGACACCGCGCGCGGGCCGGGCGGGGCGCTCGACGGCCGCGGGGCACCCTCGGCCGACCTCGCCAGCCGCGGCGCGCGGCGCGGCGGCTCGGCGGGCGTGCCGTCGAGCATCGCGTCGGCGAAGCGCTCGGCGAGGGCGGCGATCGTCAGGCTCGGGTTCGGCCCGACCGGCCCCGGCATGACCGAGCCATCGGCCACGTGCAGGCCCGGGAGGTTGAAGACGCGGCCGTACGGGTCGACGACGCCCTCCTCGTCGGTTCGGCCGATCCGGCAGCCGCCGAGCGGGTGCACGGTGATGACGCGGCTGAACCACCACATCGGGTTGTCGAGGAACGAGGCGCCGAGCTCGTCGGAGATGTCGCGGGCGACGTCGCGCGCGCGGTCGAAGTAGCTCATCGAGCCGCCGTCCTTGCGCCAGTCGACCTCGAGCCTGTCGTTCGCGATCGACATCCGCCCATCCGGGACGTCGCGGCCCATGAGCAGGAGCGGCAGGGCGCCCGAGGAGAGCGTGCACTCGCCCAGCAGCGCCGAGAGCTCGGCGCTGACGTCCTCGTTGCCGTGCCGCAGGCGCGTCGCGACGAGCCTGGCGAGGACGGGGAGCGCCTTCGCGACCGCGCTCGGCGCGTCGACGAGCTGCAGCATCCACGAGACGAACTCCGGGTAGCCCGCGTCCTCGACGTAGAGGCCGCGGCCCTGGGAGCCGTCCCCGTCCAGCTCGTCGCCGATGCGGACCGCGCTCGTGATCACCGGCCCGTAGGCGGGGTCGATCCGCCTCGGCGCCCGTCGGCCGTCGAGACCCTTCTGCGTGCAGCGGACCGCGAACGTCAGCAGGTCGCCGTTGCCGGTGAAGCCCTCGCCCAGCCGGGGGGACAGCCCGGGGAGCGCGCCGCGGTTGCGCAGCAGGAGGTAGGTGCTGCCGAGCGTTCCCGCCGCCAGGACCAGGTGGTCGGCGGTGACCGTCTTGCGCGGCAGGCGAGCGACGTCGGTGGGGCGGCCCTCCCGCTCGTCGGTGTGCTCGACATAGCGCACGGTCCAGCCGCCGCCCTCGCGCGGCTCGAACTCGCGGACCTCGCAGCGGGTGCGGATGTCGGCTCCGTCGCGCCACGCCTGCGAGAGGTAGGTGTAGTCGAGCGTGTTCTTGGCCCCGAAGTTGCAGCCGATGTCGCACTCGCCGACGAGCCGGCACGTCTCGCGCGGTCGGCGATGGATGTTCTCGTGCTCCTCCCGGATCGGGACGCCGGGCGACGGGTCCTCGCCCTCGTTGCCGAAAGTCACAGCCAGCGGCGGGCGGAACCAGTCCATGCCGCGGGCCTCGGCCGCCGCCTTGAAGGCGAGCGTCTTCGGCGTCTTGTCGTAGGGCGCGTGCTCCAGCGGGTACTTGTGCACGCCGATCTTGTCCTCGGCGGCCTGGTAGTGCGGTTCGAGGTCGGCCCGGGTGATCGGCCACGACTCGCCGCCGGGCCCCGACTCGACGAACCACTTCTCGTCCTTGCGCAGGAGGACGTTCGCGTAGATGAGCGACCCGCCGCCGAGACCGCTCGAGATGACCGCGTCCAAGCCGCTGAACGACCAGAGGTCGAAGAGCCCGTGCAGGCCGTCGCTGGGGTCCCAGAAGTTCGACTTGAAGCCGATCGGGCTGCGCGGGAACGACCCAGGCGGATACGCCTTGCCGCGCTCGAGCACCAGCACCCGCTTGCCGGCCGCGGCCAGCCGCTGGGCCGTGACCGACCCCCCGAACCCGCTCCCCACGACGACACAGTCGAAACGCTCTGGAGCGGGCAACGGATCACGCCGCCCTGCCGGGGTGACCGCACGTCATGCAAGCAATACGACCGCATATTGCGCGGTATGTCAAGCAATGTTGTGTGTCTCAGTATGCAAAGCGTATCCTCGGGTCGTGCGCGAGATCCTGCGGCGTGCTGCTGACGCTGCGGGTGTTCCTCTACCACGGGTGGCGCACCCTCCGGCGCGAGACGATGGCCGACGCGGGGTCGGCGTCGCAGGCGGCCGCGGGCGCGCTTTTCTTCCTCAGCCTCGCCCCGGACGACCGCGCCGCGTGCGGCTGTCACAGCACCGACTGGCGCGTGATTGCCGACGCGAGTGTTGAGTTGCTCGACCGCCTGCCCGCCGGCGCGGACGGCGATACGGTGCGGGCCCTCACGGACGGGGTGCTCGATGATCAGGTCTCGACGCGGTGGCTCGCTTCGCTGTTCGTCGACCCGATCGTCTTCGCGCCCTCCTCGCCGTCGGTCACCGACGGCCAGCACCGCGCGTGCGACCTGCGCTGCTCTGGAGCGCGCTGGGTGGTTGCCGAGGTGAGCGACCGCGAGCCAGTCCGTGGGCAGCCGACCGGTGTAGCGCCCGACCCGGCGCGGCGGGCGTGCGCCGTGCTGGCCCAGTTTTGAGCCGGGCGAGCCGGCGAAGCACGCGCCGCGTGGCACGACTACGACGCGTAAGCGCACGGCAGGCGCCGCGTAGTGTGGCGCTCGCGGGTCAGCTGACGAACTCGCCGTCCGCCTGGATCACCTCGCCGTCCGCCGTGATCCGCCCACCCCTTCGCAGGTCGCAGATCAGGTCCCAGTGCAGCGCGCTCTCGTTCCTCCCGCCCGTCTCCGGATACGAGCGGCCGAGGGCGAGGTGGACGGTCCCTCCGATCTTCTCGTCGAAGAGGATCGTCCCCACCGGGCGGGCGATGCCGAAGTTCGTGCCGATGCCCAGCTCGCCGAGGCGGCGGGCGCCCGCGTCGGTCTCCAGCGCTCGCTGGAGGTAGTCGTCGCCCTGGTCGGCGCGGGCGGCGACGACCTCGCCGTCGCGGAGGGTCAGCGTCACCCCCTCGACGTGGACGCCGGCGGGGGAGGAGGGGACGTCGAAGCGGATCGTTCCGTTGGCGCTCGTCTCGTGGGGGCCGGTGAAGACCTCTCCGCTCGGCATGTTGCGCCGGCCGTCGCTGTTGACCCAGGTGCGGCCGCGGACGTCGAGGCTCAGATCGGTTCCCTCTGCCTCGATGCGGATCGTCCCGGCGCGCGACAGGCGCTCGACCAGGCCGGCCTGGAAGTCGCGCAGGCCGCCCCAGGCCGCCACCGGGTCGGGCTGGTCGAGGAACAGGGCGGCGCGGACGAAGGCCTCGAAGTCCGGCAGCGCCATGCTCGCCTCCTGCGCGAGCGCGTCGGTCGGCCAGACGGTCAGGCACCAGCGGCGCTTGAGCGCCTCGCGCCGCACCGGCTGGCGGCCGACCGCGGCGCGCGCCAGGCGCTCGGGGTCGATGCCCGCGAGCGCGCGGGTGTTCTCCGGCGCCTGGATCGCCAGCGACACGTCGGCCCTCTTCGCCTCCTCCATCGCGAGCGGCGCGTAGCCGTCGAGGTGGGCGTCTCGCGCGTGCGCGTAGTAGCCCCGCGTCTGGCCGGGCAGCTCGACGCGCAGCAGCGGCCACGCCTCGCGCTCGAGCAGCTCGCGCTGCAGCTCGAGCATCAGCGGCGCGGCGAGCGTCGTCGACCGGACGACGACCTGCTGGCCCGGCCGGACCTCGAGGCAGTAGCCGGCGAGCAGGCGCGCGAAGGCGGCGGGGTCGATCACGCGGCGAGCGCGGCGAGCGCGTCGGTCGGGTCGGCTCGAAGCTCTGCCGCCAGCGCGCGGACCAGCCGCTCCTGCGGCCCGGGCTCGGCGCCCGCGCCCATGACGCCGATCCGCCAGACGCGGCCGGCGAGCGGGCCGGCTCCGGCGGAGATCTCGATGCCGTGCTCGCTCAGCAGCCGGCGCCGGACGCCCTCGACGTCGGTGCCAGACGGCGGGGTGATGGCGAGCAGCGGGTGCAGCTGCTCGCCGTCCCGCGCGAGCCGCGTGCAGCCGAGCGCCTCCAGCGCGCGCCGCAGCCGCTCGTGGGCGGCAGCGTGGCGCTCCCACCGCGCCGCGAGGCCCTCGACCGACACGATCTCCAGCGCCTCGCGCAGCGCGTAGATCATGTTGATCGGCGCGGTGTGGTGGTACGCGCGCCCGCCGCCGTTCGCTTGCCAGTAGCCGAGCACGAGCGACAGGTCGAAGTACCACGACCGCACCGGCATCGAGCGGCGGTGCAGCTTCTCCAGCGCCCGCTCGCCGGCCGTGAACGGCGCGAGCCCGGGCGGGCAGTTCAGGCACTTCTGCGACCCGCTGAACGCGGCGTCGACGAGCGACTCGTCGCACGACAGCTCCTGCCCGGCCAGCGACGTGACGCAGTCGACGAGCAGCAGCGCGTCCCGCTCGCGGCACGCCTCGCCCAGCCCGTCGAGCGGCTGGCACACGCCGGTCGACGTCTCGCCGTGGACGACGAACAGCGCGTCGGCGCCGCGGTCGAGGGCGGCCAGCAGCGACTCGACCGGGATCGCCCGGCCCCACTCGGCCTCCACGCGCACGACCTCGGCTCCGTTGCGCGCGAGCTCGTCGGCCATCCGCTGCCCGAACAGCCCGCACACGCCGCACACCACCCGATCCCCCGGCTCGACGAAGTTCGCGACCATCGCGTCCATCCCCGAGCTGCCGGTGCCGCTGATCGGGAGCGTCGCGCGGTTCGCGGTGCCGAACGTCGCGCGCAGGAGCGACGCGACCTCCTCCATCAGCTCCGCGAACGCGGGATCGAGGTGGCCGATCGTCGGCCGGGCGAGGGCGTCGAGCACCCGTTGCGGGACGGGGGAGGGGCCGGAGCCGAGGAGCAGGCGCGACGGGATCACGGCGCCTCGACGTCGGGGAACCACTCGGCGACGTGCTGCCGCAGCGCGTCGCGCACCCACGCGCGCTCGTCCGCCGACGCGGCCCGGAACCGCGCCAGCAGCTCCCTCTGCGACGACCACTCGACGCCCTCGACCGTCCAGCTCACGGCGAGCCGCTCGAACAGCAGCTCGACCGCGCGGTGCCAGGCGTCCTCGCGCGCGCCGCCGCCCGCCCGCAGCGCCGCGTACTCGCGCCGCGCGGCCGGCGTCAGCGACCCGCGCAGGACGAGCGTCATGCCGGCCGACGCGTAGGTGCTCGCGGGGGCGGAGAGCTTCTCGCCCGACCGCTGCCGGCTGCGGCGCCCCAACGCGCTACTCCGCCGCCGCCCGCTCGAGCCGCGCGCGGACGTCGCCGGTCAGCGCGTTCGCGTGGCCGGGGTGGCAGGCGGCGGGGTCCAGCGCGGCGAGCTTGCGCAGCGACGCGCGCGCCTGCTCGTGGTCGTGGTTGTAGCCCGGGAGCGGCAGGTGCGGCTCGGTGTCGCGGCCCCACATGTCGAGCACGTAGAACGCGTCGGTGCTCAGGGCGACCCGGTCCGACGCGCGCCACAGCGCGATCATCCCCGGCGCGTGGCCGGGCAGGTGGACGACCTCGAAGCCCGCCACGTCGTCGCCCTCGCTGACCGTCCCCGCGACCTTCACCGGCCCGCCGTCCCACATCCGCGCGTGGAAGAGCTTGTGCAGCTGGCGCTGCGGCGGCGGCAGGAACGACAGGTCGCGGTCCCAGTAGCGCCAGCCGCCCGAGCCCTCGGCGTCGACGACCTCGTCCGGGTGGCAGAGCACCGGCACGTCGAACGCCGGCGCGGTGCCGCGGTGGTCGGTGTGGCCGTGGCCGAGGACGATCCGCGTCAGCCCGCCGAGCCGCGCGGCGGCCGCCGCGACCGCGCCGCGCATGGTGCGCGCGCCCGCGTCGAACATCAGCACGCCGTCGCCGTCGCGCACGAGGTAGACGTTGCACCGGCCGGGCTGGCCCTGCACGCGCCACACGCCGTCGGCGACCTCCTCGGGGTCGCCGTGCGGCGTCAGCAGCCGGCGCGCGAGCGACGTCCGCGCGTTGAACGCCGCGGTCATCCGCTGCTCGGCCGGCGACTGGAGCGGCGGCATCATCCCGAGCTGGCGGGCGATCGCCATGTTGTCGGTGTAGGCGTCGTTGCGGACGATCCGCCCGTCGCGGACGGTGATGACGTCGACCCCGCGCAGGTCGAGCCGCGCCCCGGTCGGCTCGATGCCGTTGAACCGCTCCGGCCCGGCGAACGTGCCGCGCAGGCGCCAGTGGACGGCGACCGTGTCGCCCTCGCCGACCACCTCCAGCGCCTCCATCCGCAGGTCGGGGAACGCTGCGTACAGGCCGTCGAAGAACGCGACGACCTCCGCCTTCCCGCCGTCCTCGATCGCGCCGGCGAGCGTCACCCGCGCGTCGTCGGCGTACCACCTGCGCTGCGCTTCGGGGTCCCGGCCGATGCTCGCGAAGTACTCGCGCATCAGCTCGGCGGCGGTGGAGGACGTGGACGTGCCGGCCATGGTGCGAACGCTAGCGTCAGGGGCATGGCGGAGGCACGGCGCAGGCGCGAGGTCGGGCGGGGCGAGCGGGTGCTGCCCGGCGTCTGGCGCCTGCGCCTGCCGCTGCCGTGGCCCGGCGTGCCGCACTGCAACGCGTGGGCGCTGGCCGCCGGCGACGGCATCGTGCTGGTCGACACCGGCATGCACGAGCCCGGGTCGATGGGCCACCTGGAGCGGGCGCTCGAGCAGGTGGGCCTGAAGCTCGACCACGTCCGGCTGCTCGTCTGCACGCACGCCCACTCAGACCACTACGGCGAGGCGGCCACGATCGTCGAGCGCACCGGCTGCGAGCTGTGGATCCACCCCGCCTACGAGCACGTCCGGCTGGCCGCGACCGACTACGACGCCGCGCTCGAGCGCCGGATCGAGGTCGCGCTGCAGAGCGGCGTGCCGGAGGAGCCGCTGCGCGCCTACCAGGAGTCCCAGCGCGGCACCGGCATCGGGATCGCCGGGCTCGTCCCGCCCGACCGCGAGCTCGTCCCCGGCGTCGTCGTCGACACCGACCTCGGCCCCTGGACCGTCCACGAGACGCCCGGCCACGCGCCCTCGCACGTCTGCCTCTTCCAGCCCGACCGGCGGCTGCTGATCTCCGGCGACCACCTGCTCGGCCGCGTCTCGCTCTACTACGACTTCGGCCACACGCCCGACCCGGCCGGCGAGTTCCTGCGCTCGCTCGACGTGGTCGACGCGCTCGACGCCCGCCTGTGCCTGCCCGGCCACGGCCGCACGTTCACCGACGTGCACGCGCACGTGGAGGCCAACCGGGTCGCGGTCCGCGAGCGGATCGCCCGCGTGCTCGAGGTCGTCGGCGACGGCGCCGGGCCGCTCACCGCGTTCGAGGCGGTCCCGCTCGTCTATGGCCAGCCGGTCACCCCGGCGACCGCGAACTGGTGGCTGAGCGAGACGCTGACGTACCTGGTGCACCTGGAGCGCGAGGGCCGCGCAAGGCGGATCCCGGGGCGCCCGGAGCGCTGGACTACGCTGTGACGATGCGCATCGACGAGCTGCTCGCCGTCAGCGACGAGCCCGTCTTCTCGTTCGAGTTCTTCCCGCCGAAGACGCCCGAGGGCGAGCGCAACCTCGAGGCCGCGCTGCGCGAGCTGCGCCGCCTGGAGCCGGCGTTCGTCTCGGTCACCTACGGCGCGGGCGGCTCGACCCGCTCGAAGACGATCGAGATCGTCAAGCGGATCCACGACGAGTACGGCCTGGAGGCGATGGCGCACCTCACGTGCGTCGGGGCGACGGTGGACGACCTGCGGGCGACGCTCGACGAGATGCGCGACGCGGGGTTCGACAACGTCCTGGCGCTGCGCGGCGACCCGCCCGCGGGCCAGGAGGAGTGGACGAAGACCGAGGGCGGCCTCGAGTACTCGCGCGAGCTGGTCGAGCTGATCGGCGCCGACTACGCCCACTTCGCGATCGGCGCCGCGTGCTTCCCCGAGACGCACATCCACGCCACGAGCGCCGAGGCCGACCTGCGGTACCTCAAGGAGAAGGTCGAAGCCGGCGCGCGGTTCCTCATCACCCAGCTGTTCTTCGACAACGCCGTGTACTTCGACTTCGTCGAGCGCGCGCGGGCGATCGGGATCGACGTGCCGATCATCCCCGGCGTCATGCCGATCCTGGACGTCAAGCAGATCACGCGGATCACCGGCCTGTGCGGGTCGGACATCCCCGCCGGCCTGCGCACGGCGCTGGAGGCGCGGGCCGAGCAGCCCGACGCGGTCCGCGACCTCGGCGTGGCGTTCGCGACCCTGCAGTGCGCCGAGCTCCTGCGCGGCGGCGCGCCCGGCATCCACTTCTACACGCTGAACCGCTCGCCCGCGACGCGCGCGATCCTCAGCGCGTTGAAGCTCATGCGGCCCTGGGACGAGCGGACCGGGCTGGGCGAGGCGACGCTGGCGGTCGGCTAGCGAGCGATCGTCTGCCCGCAGGCGCGCAGCGCCTGCGCGACGGCGTTCGCCGCCGCGGGCTCCCAGCGGCCCGAGTCGACCAGGTCGTCGAGCAGGTCGAGCGCGGCGTCGCGGCGCTCGAGCGCGTCGGCCTCGTTGAACAGCAGCGCGTCGGCGGCGTCGACGAGCTGCTCGCGCTCGGCGGCGTGCAGCAGCGCGGGGCCGCGGGCGTCGAGCAGCTCCCGCAGGCGGGTGTGCGCGCGGCCGCGGCGGGAGAGGTCCTCGGAGGTCGGGTCGAACATGGGTGGACGAAGGATGCTCGGCGGGCCCTCCGGCTAAACCCCGCCGGTTCTCTCGCGCACGTCGCGTTGCGCGGCGGCGTCCGGGACCGGCTCGATCTCGAGCCCCTCCAAAACGCGGGGCTGCCCGCCGGCCTCGTAGCGGACGTCGACCGAGTCGTTCTGCCGGTAGGTGCCGATCCCCCAGGCGCCGAGAAACCAGCGCCACAGGCCGAGGCGGCCCTCCTTCTTCAGCTCGCGGTCGAAGAGGAGCGTCCGGCCCTCGACGCGGTAGTCGGCGCCGCGCCGCTGGGGGACGCCGTTGACGAACACCTCGAAGTCGGCGGGCACGCCGCGGGGAAGGGGGACGCGCGACCTAGCCACGGACTGCCGCCGCGAACGCGTCCACGTCCTCCTCCGTGGTGTCCCAGGCGCACATCCACCGCACCTCTCCGGTGGCCTCGTCCCAGGTGTAGAAGAACCAGTCCTCGCGCAGCTTCTCGGCGCGCTCGGGCGGGAGGATCGCGAAGACGGCGTTGACCTCGACTGGCTGGGTGATCTCGGCGGCGCCGGCGACCTGGTCGGCCAGGCGCCGGGCCATCGCGTTCGCGTGGGTCGCCGCGGTGCGCCAGCGCTCGCCCTCGAGCAGCGCCTCGAACTGGGCGGCCACGAACCGCATCTTCGACGCGAGCTGCATCGACTGCTTGCGCAGGTACGGTGCGGCGGCGGCGAGGTCGGGGCGGCGCAGGACCACCGCCTCGCCGAAGATGAGCCCCGCCTTCGTGCCGCCGAACGAGATCGCGTCGGCGGCGCCGGCGGCCTCGCCGAGCGGCACGCCGAGGGCCGCGGCGGCGTTCGTCAGGCGCGAGCCGTCGACGTGCAGCAGCAGGCCGTGCTCGTGCGCCTGGGCGGCGAGCGCGGCGATCTCCGCGGGCGCGTAGAGCGTGCCCATCTCGGTGCTCTGGGTGATCGAGACGACGCGCGGCTGGACGGCGTGCTCGTCGCCGAAGCGCACGAGGCGGGTCGCGACGAGGTCGGGCGTCAGCTTGCCGTCGGGCGTGGGGACGGTCAGCAGCTTGAGCCCGCCCATGCGCTCGGGCGCGCCGCCCTCGTCGACGTTGAGGTGGGCGGTGCTGGCGCAGACCACGCCCTCCCACGGGCGGCACATCGCGCGCAGCGCGACGACGTTCGCCCCGGTGCCGTTGAAGACGAAGAACGCGCGGGCCCCGGCGCCGAACTCGGCCTCCAGGCGCTGCTCGACGCTGCGGGTGTACGGGTCGTGGCCGTAGGACTCGGCGTGCCCGTCGTTGACGGCGGCGAGCGCGTCGAGCACCTCGGGCAGCGCCCCGGCGTGGTTGTCGGAGCCGAACCCGCGCCGGCGCACCAGCTCGCCGCCGTCGCCGCCGGCGGCGCCGCCTCCCTCGCCGTGGCTCATCCGTGCAGCGAGAGCCGCTGGCCGTTCATCGCGGCCGAGGCGTCGGAGACCAGCCACGCCAGCGCGCCCGCCATGTCGCGAGCGTGAGTGAACGTGCGGTACTCCTTGTCCGGGTTCGCCGCGCGCATCTCGTCGGTCACGATCGCGTTCACGACGAGGATGTTCGCAGTCCCGCGCGTCTGGGCGAGCTCGTCGGCGTAGGCGAGCGTCCACGCCTCGGCGGCGGCCTTCGCGGCGGCGTAGGCGGCGTTGGTGCTCGTCGGCGCCTGCGCCTGCCTGGAGGACACGATCACGAACCGCCCGCGCTCGCCCGCCGCCTTGAGCGCGGGGGCGAACGCGCGGGTCGTGTGCTGCACGGTCCGGACGAGCAGGTCGTGCAGCAGCGCCCAGTCCTCGAGCGGCGCCTCGGGCAGCGGCGTGCCGCCGCGCCAGCCGCCGACGAGGTGCACCACGCCGGTGACGCCCTCCAGCGACGCGGCCCAGTCGCGCGTGGCGGCCTCGTCGAGCAGGTCGACGGCGTGCAGCTCGCCGGGCAGCCCCTCGAGCCGCGACCTGTCGGCGTCGCAGCAGCACAGGTCGTGCCCCGCGTCGTCGAGCGCGCGCGCGACGTACGGCCCGAGCGACCCGCCGGCGCCGGCGACGACGATCACGCCGCGACCCTCCGCTCGCGCGCCGACCTCACGCCGCGACCCTCCGCTGGCTCGCCGCGCTCACGCCGCGACCCTCCGCTCGGCGCCGCCCCTCACGCCGCCACCGGCTCCGCGTCGAGCTTGCCCTTGAGCTGCAGGTAGAACATCGAGAGCGGGAACTCGTCGTCGTGGACGAGGTCGATCAGCGCGCGCGGGTCGGACTCGTCCTCGAACGCCCGGCGCCCGGCGGCCCAGCGCGAGGACGTCGCGGGCGGCACGTAGGTCGCCACGAGGTCGTGCGCCGCCATCCAGTGGGCCACCTTCGAGCGGTCGATCCCCGAGCGGTACAGCTCCTCGATCGCCGCGCGCAGCGCCTGGACGCCGTCGGCGACGCGGTCCCACTCGATCGTGAGGCGGTTGTCGGTCCAGCGGACGAAGCCGTGCTTGTGCAGGTACGCGAACAGCAGCTGCCCGCCGAGCCCGTCGTAGTTGCGCACGCGGTTGCCGGTGATCGGGAAGCGGAAGAGCCGGTCGAAGAGCACGGCGTACTGGACGTGCCGCGCGAAGGCGAAGCCCTCGCGCTCGAGGCGCACCGCCTCGCCGAAGGCCGTCAGGTCGCAGCGCAGCTCCTCCAGGGAGTACATCCAGTACGGGCTGCGCTGGCGGATCATGAACGGGTCGAACGGCAGGTCGCCGCGGCTGTGGGTGCGGTCGTGGACGAGGTCCCACAGCATGTAGGCCTCGAGCGACAGCTGCTCGGAGCGCAGCAGCGCGGCGGCGTCGGGCGGCAGGTTGAGCCCGAGCAGCTGGACGGCGGCGCCGACGCGCTCGCGGAACCGCCTGGACTCGCGGTCGCAGAAGATCCCGCCGAACTCGTTCACCGGCCGCCCCGCGACGCTCACCGTCTCCGGGAAGAGCACGGCGCACTCGCTGTCGTAGCCGGCGGTGTGGTCGACGAACATGACCGGCACGAACTTCGGGTTGTCGTAGCGCGTGCGCTCCAGCCGCGCGAGCCACTCCGGCCACGGGACGCGGACGATCAGCGCCTCGAACCGCGTGTCGCGCGAGGCGTTCTGCAGGTACATGGGGAAGACGACGAGGTGCTCGATCCCGTCGCTGCGCTGCCGGTCGGGCCGGAAGAGCGCGAGCGAGCGCGCGAAGTCGGGCCGCTCGAAGCCGCCGTCGCGCCACTGCCGCAGGTCGTCCACGACGGCGTCGAGGTAGTCGGCCTGGTGGTCGAAGTGCGGCCTGAGCCGCGCGACCGCACCGGCCATCGCGTCGACCAGCCGCTCGACCTCGGGCCCGCGCCGCTCGGCCGCGATCGAGCCGTCCGCCTGCTGCAGCAGCCGCAGCTCGTCCGTCGCCGCCTTGAGCTCCGCCCACGCGGGGTCGGCCGCGGCGGGCGACGGCGCCGGCCCCTCGCGGTCGGTGAACGCGCCGCCGGCCGCCCAGTACGCCAGGTTCAGCCACAGCGCGCGGTGGCCCAGCTCGTCGATGCAGTCGTCGCCGAAGAGGTCCGAGTCGCCGAGCACCACGACGCGCCCGGCGCCGTGCTCGGTCGCGACCGCGAGCGGCTCGCCCGGAGCGGACGAGGTCGCGGGCGCCCGCGCGAGCACGCGCCCGCCGGAGACCGTCGTCGCGCGGTAGAAGCACGCCGCGCCGACCCGCGCGAGGAGGTCGGCGCCGCCGCCGGCCGCCTCCAGCTCGGCCAGCACCCAGCTCGGCGCCCTGTGGTGGCGCTCGTAGTCGCTGACGACCGTGTTGCCGATCTCGACGCCGAACCGGGCGACGAGCTCGGCGACGTTGTTGCCGTACTTCGCCTGCTGCTCCTCGGCGAGCACGATCAGCCCGCCGCCCCGGGCGACGAACGCCTCGATCGCGTCGAGCTCCTCGCGCTCCAGCCGCGGCGAGCCGCCCGGGACCGTCCGCTCCCACGCCGGCTCGGACGGGTGGGCGATGACGAGGACGTCGGCGCCGGCCAGCGCGGCCGCGTCGAGCGGGCCCGAGGCGTGGGCGGCGACCGTGAAGTCGTGCAGGCGCAGCGCGTCGGCGGCGCGGGCGAACGACGCGTCGCCGGGGTGGGACGGGTGGATGGCGGCCGCGACCTCCGGGCGGATCGTCCACGCCTCGGAGTGGGCCTCGTCGAACAGCACTCGCGCGACCTTTGGCATGGGCCGGAAGGGTACGCGGCGAGCCGGCGGACGTAGTTGCGAAATGGTGCAAGAATGTGCCGTTCTGGACGCGGTGGATCACAAGATCGTTGCGCTTCTGGTCGAGAACGCGCGCAGAAGCTACGACGACATCGGTCAGCGGGTCGCGCTGAGCGCTCCCGCCGTCAAGCGCCGCGTCGACCGCCTGCGCGCCAGCGGCGCCGTGCGCGGCTTCACCGCCGTCGTCGACCACGCCGCGCTCGGCGCCCAGACCGAGGCGCTCGTCGAGCTGTTCTACGCCCCCGGGATCCTGCTCGACAGCGTCGCCGAGACCCTCCGCCGCCGCCCCGAGGTCGTCGAGGCGTGGAGCGTCACCGGCGAGCCCGACGCGATCGCCCGCGTCCGCACGCGCGACAACGCCGACCTCGAGCGGCTGATCATGGAGCTGCAGCGCGACGGCCTCGTGGTCCGCACCCGCTCGCAGGTGATCCTCAGCGCCCTCGTGGACCGCGCGCGGAACTGACCGCACCCGCTCGTACGCTGTCGCCGCCGTGATCGAGTACACCGTCCGCCGCTCGCAGCGCGCCCGCCGGGTCCGCGTCAGCGTCGACCCGCAGCGCGGCGTGGAGGTCGTGCTGCCGCAGCGTGCGCCGAAGCGCGCCGCCGCCGAGGCGGTGCGGGAGCTGCGGCCGTGGATCGAGCGGCGGCTGGAGGAGGTCGACGCCGCGCGCGCGGCGGTCGCCGCCCGCGGCGGGACCGTGCCGTACCTCGGCCGCACCCTGGCGCTGCGGCCCGAGCGCGGGCGCACGCGCGTCCACCGCCGCGGCGACGCGCTGCTCGTGCCGCACGGCGACCACCGGCCCGCCCTCGAGCGCTGGTACCGCCGCAACGCCCGCCTGGAGATCGCGCCGCGCCTGGACCGGGCGGTCGAGGCGCTCGGCACGTCGTACACCGCACTGACGATCCGCAACCAGCGCACCCGCTGGGGCTCGTGCTCGTCGACCGGCGCGATGAGCTTCAACTGGCGCCTGCTGCTCGCGCCCGAGGACGTCCTCGAGTACGTGGTCTGGCACGAGGCGTGCCACCTGGTCGTGCTCGACCACTCGCCGCGCTTCTGGTCGCTGCTCGCCCACCACCTGCCGGGCTACGGCGAGCCGCGGCGCTGGCTGCGCCGCAACGGTCAGACGCTCGTGCTGTGAGCGCCGGGCCGCGGCTGGGCGTCGTCGGCCACGTCGAGTGGGTCGACTTCGCCGTCGTGCCGCGCCTGCCGGTCGCCGGCGAGATCGTCCACGCGCGCGAGCACCTGGCGCTGCCCGGCGGCGGCGGGGCGGTCGCCGCGGTGCAGGGGCGGCGGCTCGCGGGCGCGGCCCTGTTCCTCACCGCCGTGGGGAGCGACGGCCTGGGCGAGCGGGCGCGCGCGGAGCTGGCGGGCACGTACGGGGTCGACGTGCACGCCGCTGTCCGCGACCGCCCGCAGCGCCGGGCGTTCACCCACCTCGACGACCGCGCCGAGCGGACGATCACCGTCCTGGGGGAGCGGATCGTGCCGCACGGCGGCGACCCGTTGCCGTGGGAGCTGCTGGCCGGCTGCGCCGCCGTCTACTTCACCGGCGGCGACCCGGAGGCGCTGCGCGCGGCTCGTGCCGCCCGCGTGCTCGTCGCCACGCCGCGCGCCCTCGACACGCTGGTGGCGGCGGGCGTCCAGCTCGACGTGCTGGTCGCCAGCGCCAGCGACCCCGGCGAGCACGTGCCGCCCGGCGCGATCGACCCGCCGCCGCGGCACGTCGTGCTGACCCAGGGCGCGGCGGGCGGCCACTGGACCGCCGCCGACGGCGCGACCGGCCGCTGGGCCGCCGCCGCCCCGCCCGGCCCGCCGGTCGACGCCTACGGCTGCGGCGACTCGTTCGCGATCGGGCTCACGTACGCGCTGGGGGAGGGAAGGCCGCTCGACGAGGCGCTCGAGCTGGGCGCGCGGTGCGGCGCGCACTGCCTCGCCGGGCGCGGGCCGTACGGGGCGGAGCTGCCGCGCGTGGAGTGAGCGCGCCCCTCACCGGTCCGTGCAGACCTCGAACGGCGCCGTCGACTTCAGCTGCGCCTGGAACCGCTCGGGCTCCCGGTCGGGGCCGAGCGGCTCCACGCGGCCGACCGTGCCGGGCGCCACCTCGCCGATCGGCGCCTCCTGCCAGAGCGTGCTGAACCGGTGGACGCGGAGCTGCACCGCCGCGTCGCCGGCGCGCACCAGGATCCCCGTCCACGGCATCTCCGCCACGAGCGCCGCGCCCTCGTTCGCGGGCACGTACCGCACGCAGCCGCGTCTGGGCGGCTCGGCCTGCCCGTGCTCGGTCCACAGCACGCTCGGCGGGGCGGCGCCCGGACGCGTGTCCCCGGCGACGGGCACGACCCCGATCCCGTGCACGATGATGAGCGCGTCATCGACGCCCAGCTTGCGCCCCGCGGGCTCGCGCAGAAGCTCCGGGCGCGTGAACGCCGGCGACGGCGCGTAGTCGAACACCGCCTGGCGGTACAGGTCCAGCCGCAGGAACCCCTGCGTCGGGTCGGCGCTGCCCGACCAGTCGTCCGGCCGCAGATGGCCGGCGATGTCGTACGCGGTCACCGCGTTCTTGCCGGTCCCCGACCACTGGCGCAGCCGGTTGCCGCCGTCCTCGAGCTCGTTCGCGCTCGCCGCCGCCCCGAGCAGCAGCAGCCCGGTGACCACGGCGACGGCCCGGCCCGGCAGCCGCCAGCCGCGCCCCGCCTCCACCGCCAGCAGCGCGAGCATCAGCGCCGACGCGTACAGGTAGCGGTTCTCGTCGGCCTGGATCCCCATGTTCGAGCGCCCGATCGCCGACAGGCTCCAGAACACGATCGGCATCGCGATCAGCGCCGCGAGCCGCGGGTGCAGGCCTCCCGGCCGCATCGCCGTCCACGCCACGAACGCGACGAGCGCGATCGCCAGCGTCGCCGAGTACTCCCCGCTCACGCCGACCATCGCGGCGACCGAGTCGTCGAGCCCGTCCATGATCCACATGGGGATCGCCTGCACGTTCTGCCACGCCGTGTCGGACAGCCGGTCGCTGTAGACGGCGCGCCAGGCGCCGTACAGCACGAGCGGCACGCCGGGGACCCACAGCCGGCGCCACCGGCCCGGCCGCCACAGCACCTCGATCGCCGCCGCGGCCAGGAACGGCAGCGCGACGCTGTTGCACGCGATCGCGATCGTGAGCAGGGCGCAGGCCAGCGCGTCCCCGAGCCGGTCGCGGCGGTCGAGCGCCAGCAGCATCCCGACCCCGGCGGCCATCGCCCCCACGAAGTTGATCTGGAAGGAGTAGATGATGTTGTACCAGGAGTCCGCCATCACGACGAGGCACGCCGCCAGGCCCAGCCCGATCCACGGCGAGACCCGCCGCCGGGCGTACGCGAACAGCAGGACGCCGGTGAGGACGTTCAGCGCGGCGAGCAGCGCGCGGTACGCCCAGTGCGCGTGCATCCCGATCGTCTCGAGCATGAGCTTGTACGCGAGCGTCGGGAAGAGCTGCAGGTGGTCGACGTGGGGGCGCAGCAGCGCGTCGAGCGTCCAGTCGCGCCGCTCGAGGATCACCGGCCAGTCGTCGTAGAAGAACGTCGTCCCGCGGCCGGCGTACATGATCAGCACGACCGCCGCAGCCATCACGGCGGCCAGGGCGATCCAGGGCAGCCAGCGCGACGCCGCGGCCGCCCTCAGCACAGCTTCCGCCGCAGCGCGTCGACGGCCGACTCCCCCGGCTGCGGCTCGACGAGCCGCTTGCGGATCCAGCCGGTGTACGCCTCCGCGGAGCCGTCCCCCCGCACGTCGACGCCGCCGCGCGCGCCCTCGGGCCCGCGCAGCTCGAGCCGCCCGGCGACCTGCTGGACCGGCTCGTACTCGCGCCCGAGCGACCGGCGCACCTCGCGCGGCGAGACCCTCGGGATGCGCTCGGCGAGCGCGTCGAGCGCCTCGTCGAGCGTCTGGAAGCGCGCCTTCTCGACCTGCGGGCCGAAGCGCATCACCAGCTTGTACGGCCCCCGCGCCATGCGCGGGCAATCCTACGCAGCGAGTTCCGCTGAAAGCTCGCTGACTCCGCCGTCCGCGCGCGCCTCCAGCCGCCGCGACAGCGAGGCGAACAGGCGCTGCGCGGCGACGTTGTCGCTCAGCAGCGTGGCGGTGAAGCGGGTGACGCCGCGCTCCAGCGCCTCGTCGGCCAGCCGCCGGCCCAGCTCGCGCCCGAGGCCCTGCCCCTGGAAGGGGTCGCCGACCACGATCGCCACCTCGGCCGCCTCGGGCCGCTCGCGCAGCCGCACGAACCGCGCGACGCCGACGATCGCCTCGGGGTCGTCGGCGAGCACGGCGAGGATCGCGACGTGGTCGAACCCGTCGATCTCGGTCAGGTAGCGCAGCTCGCTGGAGCTGAACCGCGGCTTCGGCATGAGGAACCGCCGCCGCTGCGTCTCCGGCGACAGCCGCGCGAGCGCCGCGGCGAGCCTTCCCTTGTCGTCGGGCCGGACGTGGCGGAAGACGATGCGCTCGCCGGTCCTGGGGAGTCTGTGATGGGCGAACCGCACAGTCTCATCATGAGACTGTGGCGGCCCCCGGTCTGTGCTCTAGCTCCGCTGCTCGAGCGGGATCCAGTCGCGCGTGCGCACGCCGGTGTAGATCTGGCGCGGCCGCGCGATCTTCTGCTCCTTGTCCTGCACGAGCTCGAGCCACTGCGCGATCCAGCCGCTGGTGCGCCCGATCGCGAACAGGACGGGGAACATCGCCACCGGCAGCCCGAGCGCCTCGTAGATCAGGCCCGAGTAGAAGTCGACGTTCGGGTAGAGCTTGCGCTCGACGAAGTACTCGTCCTCGAGCGCGATCTTCTCGAGCTCGGTGGCGATGTCGAGCAGCGGGTTCGTCCCGGTGACCGCGAAGACGTCCTCGGTCGCCTGCTTGATGATCTTGGCGCGCGGGTCGTAGTTCTTGTAGACCCGGTGGCCGAAGCCCATCAGGCGCTCGTTGCCGTCCTTCACGCCCTTGATGAAGTCCGGGATGTTGTCCTTCGTCTCGATCCGCCGGAGCATCCGCAGGACGGCCTCGTTCGCGCCGCCGTGCAGCGGCCCGTAGAGCGCCGCGACGCCCGCCGCGATCGCCGAGTAGGGGTCGACCTGGGTCGAGCCGACGCCGCGGACCGCGCTCGTCGAGGCGTTCTGCTCGTGGTCGGCGTGGAGGATGAACAGGACGTCCAGAGCGTGCTCGAGCCGCGGGTCGGGCTCGTACTTCAGCTCCGTCATCTTGTACATCATCGACAGGAAGTTGCCGGCGTACGTGAGGTCGTTGTCCGGATACACGTACGGCTGGCCCATCGAGTGCCGGAACGCGAAGGCGGCGAGGGTCGGCATCTTCGCGATCAGCCGGATCGTCTGGATGTGCCGGTTGTCCGGGTCGCGGATCTGGTTGGCGTCGGGGTAGAACGTCGAGAGCGCGCCGACCGCGCCGACCAGCATCCCCATCGGGTGGGCGTCGTAGCGGAAGCCCTCCATGAACTTCTTGACGTTCTCGTGCACGAACGTGTGGAGGGTGATCTCGTCGATCCACGCGTCGAGCTGCTTCTGGGTCGGCAGCTCGCCGTGGACGAGCAGGTACGCGACCTCGAGGTAGCAGGACTTCTCGGCGAGCTGCTCGATCGGGTAGCCGCGGTACTCGAGGATCCCCCTGTCGCCGTCGATGTAGGTGATCGCGCTGCGGGCCGACGCGGTGTTCGTGTACGCCGGGTCGTAGGTCATGAGGCCGAAGTCGTCCTCGTCGACCTTCATCTGGCGGAAGTCCATGGCGCGGACCGTGCCGTCGGTGATCGGGATCTCGTAGGTCTTGCCCGTGCGGTTGTCGGTGACGGTCAGCGTGTCGCTGCGGTTGGGCGTGGCCGATCCGCCGTCGCCGCTGAGGTGCTGCTGAGTCTGCGTCTCGGCGCTCATACGAGGCTCCCTACCCGGACTACGTCGAAATGACGACCATCGCCGCCATGGTGAGGACGACGAGGACGGCGCCCAGCGCGGTGATCGCTCGCGTCGCCCCGTCGGACAGGTTCGGGGTGCGGATCCCGAGCGTCGCGACGACGACCGCGAACGCCGCGAGGACGATCCCCATGACGATGAAGAGCGTCTCCGAGTGCCCGTGGTCCTCGGCTTCGCTCGCGGCGGCGAGCAGCGTCAGTGCGTCCATGCGCTGAAAGCTACCGCGATGGGCGTGCGGGGTCGCGCGCCGTGGCGGTCGCCGGGGTGCGCGTGCGCGGCGGGGCGGGGAGCACCGGGTCGCCGTGCGGGCCGCGGCGGCGGGGGGAGGGCGGGCGCCGCGGGCCGTGCGGCCGGTGGCCGATGCCGCCGTCGTTCTCGTCGCCGGTGACGGGCTCGGGCTCGGAGTGGATCGCCCACCAGACGATCCAGAGCAGCAGCGCCAGCGGGATCTTCAGCGCCAGCATGACCCAGAGGAAGCCCCAGAACTCTCCCACGGGCGGAAGGCTACCCCTCGCGGTGGCGGCCCACTAGTCGCGAAGCTCTATGGGCGCGTCCTCGAAGTGCGTGATCCGCGCCAGCTCGGCGACGCGTTCGGTGACCTCGCGCGCCGAGAGGCGCCGCACGCGGTCGGTGCCGAACTCCTCGACGTTGTAGGAGGCGAGCGCGGTGCCGTACGCCATGGCGCGGCGCAGCAGCGCGTCGTCGAGGGGCTCGTCGAGGTGCGCGGCGACGTAGCCCATGAAGCCGCCGGCGAACGAGTCGCCCGCGCCCGTCGGGTCGACGACCGTCTCCAGCGGGTACGCGGGGAGGCCGAAGAAGCCGGCCTCGGTGAACAGCGCGGCGCCGTACTCGCCCTGCTTGGCGACGACGACCCGCGGGCCGAGGAGCATGACCTCGCGGGCGGCGCGGACGAGGTTGGGCTGGCCGGTGAGCTGCCTGAGCTCGGCGTCGTTGAGCAGCAGCGCGTCGACCGTCCCGATCGTCCGCACCAGCGACTCGCGCGCGACGTCGATCCACAGGTTCATCGAGTCCATCGCGACGAACCGCGCCCGCTCGCACTGCCGGCGCACGGCGTGCTGCAGGTCGGGCTGGATGTTCGCGAGGAAGAGGACGTCGGCGTCGCGGGACTGCTGCGACAGCTTCGGCTCGAACGTCTCGAAGACGTTGAGCCGCGTGTCGTGCGTGGTGCGCGAGTTGAGGTCGAAGTGGTACTCGCCGTGCCAGAAGAACGTCCTCCCGCCGGGGACGTGCTCGACGTCGTCGGTGTTCGTGCCGCGCGTGCGCAGGATCGCGTACTCGTCCTCGCCGAAGTCGTCGCCGACGGGCCCGACGACGCGGACGTCGTCGAAGAACGACGCGGCGAGGGCGAAGTGGGTGGCGGCGCCGCCGAGCATCCGCTCGCGCTCCCCGAACGGGGTCTTGACGCGGTCGAACGCGATCGATCCGACGACGGTGACGGTCATGGGCGGGGCGGGAGGCTAGCGTCCCGCCTCCTATGCGAGCGATCCAGATCACCGAGTTCGGCGGGCCCGAGGTGCTGCGGCTCGTCGACGTGCCCGCACCCGAGCCGCGCGACGGCGAGGTCCTCATCCGCGTCACGCGCGCGGGGATGAACTTCGCCGACACCCACACGCGCGAGAACAGCTACCTGGCCAAGGCGGAGCTGCCGCTCATCCCCGGAGGCGAGGTGGCCGGCGTCCGCGAGGACACCGGCGAGCGGGTCGTCGCGCTGCTGGCCGGCAGCGGCGGCTACGCCGAGTACGCGGTCGCCCCGGCCGCGTCGGTCGTCCCGATCCCCGAGGGGCTGACCGAGGAGACCGCGCTCGCGATGCTCGTGCAGGGCGCGACCGCCTGGCACCTGTACCGGACGGCGGCGCGGCTGGTCGAGGGCGAGTCGGTCGTCGTGCACGCGGCGGCCGGCGGGACCGGGTCGCTGTGCGTGCAGCTCGGCCGGTCGTTCGGGGCGGGCCGCGTGATCGCGACGGCGTCGACCGAGGAGAAGCGCGCGCTCGCGCTGGAGCTGGGCGCGCACGCGGCGGTCGACGCGTCGCCTGAGGGGATGGCCGAGCGGCTGATCGAGGCCAACGGCGGCTCGCGGGTCGACGTCGTGCTGGAGATGTCGGGCGGCGAGGTCTTCGAGGAGTCGCGCAAGGCGCTCGCCCCGTTCGGCCGGCTGGTCACGTACGGCATCGCGTCGCGCGAGCAGAACGAGGTGCGGACGGGGTCGCTGATGCGCCGCTCCCACGCCGTCGTCGGGTTCTGGATGGCCCACCTCTTCGAGCGGCCCGGGATGTTCGAGCAGGCCTTGACCGACCTGTTCGCGCGGGCGGCCGCGGGCGACCTGCGCGTCGTGGCCGGCCCGACGTACCCGCTGAGCGAGGCGCGGCGGGCGCAGGAGGACCTGGCGGGGCGGCGGACGACCGGGAAGGTGACGCTGGACGTCACGCGGTGAGGGCGGCGCGGCGCGCGGCTGGGTTGCGGGGCGCGGCGGCGGTGCCGACGGCTCGGCGAGCGAACCGGGCCGCCGCCCGCGACGTACGCCCGGACGACATGCGAACGACACCGACCACCCCCCACACCGCCCGCGGCCTCCTCGCCGCGCTGGCCGCCGCCCTGCTCCTCGCCGCGGGCTGCGGCTCCGACGACGAGGGCGAGGGCGAGCGCACCGCGGTCAGCGGCTCCCTGTCCGACGACTTCGCCGCCACGCTGAAGGTCACCGAGGTCGACTTCGCGATCAAGCCCAAGGACGCCACCGTCGAGAAGGCCGGCCGGATCCGCTTCGAGGTCGCCAACCGCGGCAAGGCGCCCCACGCCCTGGAGATCGAGGCCGACGGCGAGGAGTTCGAGACCGAGACGCTCGACCCCGGCGCCAGCGGCACGGTCGAGGCCGACCTGAAGGACGGGACGTACACGTGGTACTGCCCCGTCGGCGACCACCGCGACCGCGGGATGGAGGGCACGGTCACCGTCGGCTCGGGCGGGGAGACGTCGTCGGGCGGCGGCGGAGGCAGCGGGTACTAGCGCCCTCGCGGTGCCGCGCGGCAGACGCTGCGCGGCACGGAGTGGACGGTGACGCGGATCAAAGGTCGCGGCCCCGCGGGCCCTCACGGCGCAGCGGCTTCATAAGCTGCCCTGCCGATGACCACCTTTGCCGACCTCGGCCTGTCGCCGCAGACGCTCGAGGCCCTCCACGACGTGGGATACGAGCAGCCGAGCCCCATCCAGGAGCAGGCCATCCCGCCGATGCTCGCGGGGCGCGACGTCATCGGGCAGGCGCAGACCGGCTCGGGCAAGACCGCCGCGTTCGGCCTTCCGATGATCGAGTACGTCGACCCGTCCGTCGACGAGGTGCAGGGCCTCGTGCTGACGCCGACGCGCGAGCTGTGCATCCAGGTCACCCAGGCGCTGCGCGCCTACGCGCAGCGCAAGGGCGTCGACGTCGTCGCCACCTTCGGCGGGGCGCCGATCCGGACGCAGCAGGCGCAGCTGCGCGCGGGCGGCCACATCGTGGTCGGCACCGTCGGCCGGGTGATGGACCTCATGCAGCGCGCGTCGCTCGTCCTGACCGACTGCCGCTTCGTCGTGCTCGACGAGGCCGACGAGATGCTCGACCTCGGCTTCCTGGAGGACGTGGAGAAGATCCTCGCGCAGACGCCGAACAGCCGCCAGACGGCGCTGTTCAGCGCGACGATGCCGCCGCCGATCCGCAAGCTCGCCGACCGCTACCTCTACGACCCCGAGCACGTCAAGGTCAAGGCGGCGACGCTCACCGTCGAGTCGGTCGAGCAGTTCCAGCTCGAGGTCAAGCCGGCCGACAAGGCCGACCGGCTCGTCGAGGTGCTCAAGGCCGAGCGGCCCGACCAGGCGATCGTGTTCGTGCGGACGAAGATCCGCACCGACCAGCTCTACCGCAAGCTGCGCGACCGCGGGCTGAACGTCAAGGCGCTGCACGGCGACATGTCGCAGGGCCAGCGCGACGGCGTGATGCTGTCGTTCAAGGGCGGGCGGGTGCCGATCCTCGTGGCGACCGACGTGGCGGCCCGCGGCCTCGACATCTCGACGGTGACGCACGTCGTCAACTTCGACGTGCCGACGTCGCCCGACGTCTACGTCCACCGCATCGGCCGCACCGGCCGCGTCGGGCGCTCGGGCCGCGCGATCACGTTCGTCGAGCCGCGGCAGAAGCGCGAGCTCGAGGCGATCGAGCACCACATCGGCACGTCGATCTCGCCGTGGATCGAGGGGGCGCACGTCGCGCCGGCCAAGATCCAGGAGCGCCCGCGCCGCCACACCAAGCCGCGCCAGGCCCGCGACGGGCGCGAGCGCTTCGTGACGCTCATCGCCGCCGGCGGGCGCGCCGACGGGTTCGAGGTCGCCGACCTCGTCCACGCCGTGACGGCCGACACCGGGCTCGACGGCGAGGCGGTGCGCGACGTGCGCGTGCTCGAGCGCTTCTCGCTCCTCGACGTGCCGGAGGGCGAGGTCGACCGGATCGTGAGAGAGTTGCGCGGAAGGCGTTTGGAAGTCGAGCCGGCGCGCAACTAGCCTGTCGGACTTCCGTTCTTAGAATCGAGACTGATGGCCGGCACCGTCGAGAACCCCACCCAGCAGACCGAGACCCCGCCCCCCGAGGTCGTCGTCCCCGACGACGCGTCGCGCCTGTGCGTCACCTGCGCCGCGCTGCTCGCCGAGGGGCAGGACTGGTGCCTGGAGTGCGGCACCGCGCAGCCCGGCCGCATCGGCGACCGCCCCGGCCGCCGCGCCGCGCTGACCGTCCTGGCCGCCGTCGCGGTGCTCGCCCTCGGCGCCGCGGCGGCCGCGTACGCGGCGCTGTCGAGCGACCCCGAGCCGCGCACGGTCGCCCAGGCGCCGCCGCCGGCCGCCGTCCCCGCGGCCCCGCCCGCGCCGGCCCCCGCGACGCCCGCACCCGCCGACGAGACGCCGTCGGTCCCCGCGCCGACGGACGACGCCGGCGACGGCAAGGCGCCCGCGGGCGGCTCGGGCGCCGGCGACGACGCGACGGCCGGCTCGAGCGGCGACACGGGCTCGGGCACCGGCTCAGGGACGAGCGGCGGGTCGAGCTCCTCGGGCTCGGGCTCGGGCACGAGCGCCGGCACGGACACCGGCACCGGGGCCGGCACCGCCACCGGCACCGAGGACGAGGCCACCGAGCAGGACAAGCCCGTCAGCCGCGTCATCGCCCTCGCGCCCGACGCCGCGTCGACCTTCGACCCGCAGAACCGCGCCGCCGGCCTCACCGGCGACCCGGCCGAGGCGATCGACGGCCGCGCCAAGACCGCCTGGGAGGCCCCGGTCGGAACGGACGGCAAGGTGAACGTCGGCCTGCTGATCTCGCTCGAGAAGGCGCAGGCGATCGACAAGGTCCGCCTGCAGACCGGCACGCCCGGGTTCAGCGTCGAGCTCTACGCGACCAAGCTGGGGACCGCGCCCGACAACTCGCCCGGGGCGACCAAGTACTGGTCCAAGCTCGACACGACGCGCGACTTCGGCACCGACGAGAAGCTCAGCGCCGGCGGCGAGAAGTACCGCCACGTCCTGCTGTGGTTCACCGACCAGCCGGCGGACACGAAGGTCGTGGTCCCCGAGGTCGCCCTGCTCAAGCCGGCCGCGTAGATGCCCTCGCTCGCCACCATGCGGACCAGCGAGGGGCCGATCCAGCTCGAGCTCTTCGACGAGGACGCCCCGCAGACCGTCGCCAACTTCAAGAAGCTCGCCGGCGAGGGCTTCTACGACGGCGTGATCTTCCACCGGATCATCCGCGACTTCATGATCCAGGGCGGCGACCCGACCGGCACCGGCACCGGCGGCCCCGGCTACACGTTCGACGACGAGGCCAACGACCACAAGGTCGTCCGCGGCGCGCTGGCGATGGCGAACGCGGGGCCGAACACCAACGGGTCGCAGTTCTTCATCGTCACCACCGGCCAGGCGCCGTGGCTCGACGGCAAGCACACCGTGTTCGGGCGGGTCGTCGAGGGGATGGACGTCGTCGACCGGATCGAGGCGGCCGAGACCGACCGGCGCGACAAGCCGCTCGAGGACGTCGTCATCGAGGGCATCGACCTCCAGCTCTAGCGCCCTCGGCTAGGGTTTGGCCGCTCAGCCAGGCACGTTCGTACGAGGGGAGCAGGACATGGCAGGCGTCGAGGAGCGCGTCGCGCCCCACCAGAGCGGCAACGGCGGATCGCCCACCGGCGAGATCGTCGTCGAGAACCCCGCGACGGGAGCGGAGATCCGGCGCGTGCCCGACCTGTCGGCCGAGCAGGTCGCCGAGCTGGCCCGCCGCGCGCGGGCGGCGCAGCCCGCCTGGGAGGCGCTCGGCTTCGAGGGCCGCGAGCGCGTGTTCCTGCGTGCGCAGAAGTGGCTGATGGACAACCGCGACCGCGTCATCGAGACGATCGTCGCCGAGACCGGCAAGACGTACGAGGACGCGCTGCTCGCCGAGATCAACTACACGGGCTTCGCGTTCGGCTTCTGGGCCGAGAACGCGCCGAAGTACCTGGCCGACGAGAAGGTCAAGACCGCGCAGCTCATGGTCAAGGGCCGCCGGCTCGTCGTCCGCTACCGGCCGCTCGGGCTCGTCGGCGTGATCGGGCCGTGGAACTACCCGCTGACGAACTCGTTCGGCGACTGCATCCCCGCGCTCGCCGCGGGCAACGCGGTGATCCTCAAGCCGTCGGAGATCACGCCGCTGACGTCGCTGCTCATGGAGGAGGCGCTGCGCGACCGGTGCGGCATGCCGGAGGGCGTCTTCCAGGTCGCGACCGGCCGTGGGGAGACCGGCGCGGCGCTGATCGACGAGGCCGACATGATCATGTTCACGGGGTCGACGGCCACCGGGAAGAAGGTCATGGCGCGCGCCGCCGAGACGATCACGCCCGTCCAGCTCGAGCTGGGCGGCAAGGACCCGATGATCGTCCTCGAGGACGCCGACCTGGAGCGCGCGGCCAACGCCGCCGTCTTCTACTCGATGCAGAACGGCGGGCAGACGTGCATCTCGGTCGAGCGCGTCTACGTCGAGGAGCCGGTGTACGACGAGTTCGTCGCCAAGGTCACCGAGAAGGTCCGCGAGCTGCGCCAGGGCGTGCCCGCCGGGCCGGGATCGGTCGACGTGGGCGCGATCACGTTCCCCCGGCAGATGGAGATCATCGAGGACCACGTCGAGGACGCGAAGGCCAAGGGCGCCCGCGTGCTGGTCGGCGGGCACCGCAAGGACGGCCCGGGCCACTTCTTCGAGCCGACGGTCCTGGTCGACGTCGACCACACGATGAAGGCGATGACCGAGGAGACGTTCGGCCCGACGCTGCCGATCATGAAGGTCCGCGACGCCGAGGAGGCCATCCGCCTGGCCAACGACTCGAAGTACGGCCTCGCCGGCTCGGTGTTCACCAAGGACGTCGCGAAGGGCGAGGCGATCGCCCGGCGCGTCGAGTCGGGCGCGGTCGACGTCAACGACGTCATGGTCGGCTATTCGGCGCTCGAGCTGCCGATGGGCGGCTGGAAGGCGTCGGGGCTCGGCTCGCGCCACGGCGCCGCGGGAATCCGCAAGTACTGCGCGCAGCAGTCGCTGCTCGTGACGCGGTTCGCGCCGAAGAAGGACGTCCACATGTACCCGTACCGCTCGCGCACGACGAAGCTCCTCGCCGGCGCGCTGAAGCTGCTGTACGGGCGCGGCAGGCGCGCGTAGGCCCTGCTCGCCGTAGCCCTCGCCCTGGCGGCTTCGGCCTGCTGGGGCGTCTCGGACTTCGCCGGCGGCCTGACCAGCCGCCGGCTCCCGGCGCTCGTCGTGCTGCTCGGCCAGCAGCTCGCGGGCGCGCTGATCGTGGCCGCGATCGTCGTCGCGACCGCGACGGGGCCGCCCGCGGGGAGCACGGTGTGGCTGTCGCTGCTGGCCGGCCTGACCGGCGCGCTGGCGCTCGGCGCGTTCTACCGGGCGCTCGCGCTCGGGACGATGAGCGTGGTCGCGCCGATCTCCGCCAGCGGCGTGACGCTGCCCGCGATCGTCGGCATCGCGACCGGCGACCGACTGAGCGCGCTGCAGGCTCTCGGCCTGGTCGCGACGCTGGCCGGGGTGGTCCTCGCCTCCCGCGAGGTACACGACGACGCCGGCGCGGCGGCGGGGTCGCGCCGCGGCATCGCGCTGGCGGTCGTCGCGGCGGTGGCGTTCGGCGCCTACTTCACGCTGACCGACGCGGTCGCGGACGAGAGCATCCTGTGGCTGCTGCTCCTCGGCCGCGCGGCGGCGATCCCGGTCCTCGCCGCCGTAGTGGCGGCCCGCGCCCCCGCCGTGCGGCCCGGCCGCCGCGACCTCGGCGCGCTCGCGGCGATCGGCGCGCTCGACCTCACGGCGACCGGGCTCTACGCGCTCGCGATGACCGAGGGCCTCCTGTCGATCGTGTCCGTCGTCGGCTCGCTCTACCCGGTCGCGACCGTGCTGCTCGCGCGCGCCGTGCTCAAGGAGCGCCTGCGCCGCCCGCAGCAGGCGGGCGTCGCGATCGCGTTCGCGGGCGTCGCGGCGGTGGCGGCGGGCTGAGCCGCCGGCTCAGCGCGCGACGAACTCCGCCTCGCTGCACGACAGGAACGCCGGCGCGCAGCTCGTCGTCGCCGTCGAGCTCGCCGCACGCGGCGGCCAGCTGCCGGAGCATCGTCATGTCGAATGCGTTGCGCTTCTGCGGGCGGTTCAGGCCCATGACGAGGACGTGTCCGTCGCGCTCGAAGTTGATGGTCTCGTAGGGCACGGGGCGCTCCCGGTGCGTCGGTTTCGACGCAACCGACGCTACATCGTCGTAGCCGACCGATGAGTCGAGTGCAGTCGTGATCCACGACCAACCGATGGAACGCGCGAACGGCGTAGGCCGAACCGACACCGCGCGTGCTGACCCGACGGCGGTTGCTGAAGGAGCAGCGAAGCTCGGCGATTAGTGCGCCACATTCGGGTGCCCCGCCCAATCCGACCGCACTTCGCGCAAACATGCACGAAGCCCCGAGCGGCGGGGCTTCGCACTCATAAGCAACGAGAGTTGCCTGGGATACTTCGATCGTGGTAGTCGAGAATCTTAGGGAGCGCTCGGATGGAAAAAGGAAGCGCTCCTTGTCCAAACCACAGAACACCCGTAGCGATCAGATCCCTTGGTGGTTCGCGGCGTGCGTCGTCGCCGCGTTCGTCGATTTCCTCGCGTCGTCAACGTACCTCGTCTTCTGGCAACACGAGTACATCGCAGCAGCCGGCTTTGCCGTACTCGCGTTGCTAGCGATCACCGCGCCCTACTGGACCGGCATTCGGGCGCAGGTCAGCACTCAGGCGGGGGATGCAGGAGTTGGGGTGGGCGTTCGCGCGCCGGCCGCCGCGTTCGACGATCCGAGCGTCAGCGGGGCGGTGCAGGCGAAAGCCGACGAGCCTGAGACCCGTTCGGCGTAGAGCCGTTCAGCGAGTCGCCGTGCGCCGACGCGACTGTCGCATCAGCGAGGTACAGGACCTGGCTGGGGTTTACGACGACAACCTGGTTGCCGTCCACCGTGACCTCGAGCATCTTCATCTCTGCCAGTGCGCGCTGTAGTGCTTCCTGAACTTCAGCGAGCGGCAGATCGACTTGCAGGTCGACCCCGTCGCTAAGGCGCAGTCGGGTCATGAATCGGCCCTTCCTCGGGGTCACGGAACTAGCCATGGTACTGCTACCCATATCACCCGCCTATAGACCGCGCACGGACGCATGCAGCCACGATCGCAATCTAGTTGACGCTAGGCCGCCCTCTGCGCCAAGGAGCGGAGACGCGACGAATCCCCGATTTGATCGGCTCCCCGGGCCTCGTGATGTCGACGTTTCGTCGCAGCCGGCCGATGAGTCCTCGCCGCCGGGCGGGTCTTGTGGTAGAGCAAGCACCCGACCCGGAGGAGGAGCAGATGCCCAGGATCACGCCGTGCCTGTGGTTCGACACGCAGGGCGAGGAGGCCGCCGAGTTCTACGTCTCGGTGTTCCCGAACTCGCGCATCACAGAGGTCGCCCGCTACGGCGAGGCCGGCCCGCGCGAGGCGGGGTCGGTGATGACCGTCGCGTTCGAGCTCGACGGGCAGCCGTTCGTCGCGCTCAACGGCGGCCCGGAGTTCACGTTCAACGAGGCGATCTCGCTGCAGGTCGACTGCCGCTCGCAGGACGAGGTCGACCACTACTGGAGCCGGCTGTCGGAGGGCGGCCAGGAGGGCCCGTGCGGGTGGCTGAAGGACCGCTTCGGCCTGTCGTGGCAGGTCGTGCCGGCGCGGCTGAACGAGCTGGTGAGCGACCCGGACCCGGAGACGTCGCAGCGGGTCATGCGCGCGATGCTCAAGATGGGCAAGCTCGACGTCGCCGCGCTCGAGGAGGCGGCCGCCGCGCGCGCGTGAGACCCAGCGGCCGCCTCAGGCGGTCACGCGGCGCGCGGGACGAGGCGCAGGCGCTTGCGGACCGGCGCCGCGTTGCGGTGCGCGACGGCCTGCCGGCGCAGGAGCGCGACGGCGTCGGCGGTGCGCTCGAACGGGTCGGCGACCGCGTCGAGGGTGCGGACGGAGACGGCGGCGAGGAGGCGGCCGTCACGCTCTGCGACGAGCAGCTCGCCGGCGGGCAGCGGCCGGCTGTCGAGCGCGGCCAGGCGGTCGAGGGCCGGCGCGTCGGAGGCGACCGCGGCGCGGAGGGTGATGGGTGGAACGGTGGAGGTCATGGGACGATTCTGCGCCCGCCGCGCGATCATGTCCAATGATGACCCTTGCTGCATGTGATAATGTCCCCTTATGCTCGATCTCAAGCTGCTGCAGAGCTTCCGCGAGGTGGCCGTTCGCCGCTCGTTCTCCGCGGCGGCCGACGCGCTGAGCTTCACGCAGCCCGCGGTCTCGCAGCACGTTGCCCGCCTCGAGCGCTTGCTCGAGACCGCGCTGTTCGTCCGCGACGCCCGCGGCGTGACGCTCACGCCGGCCGGCGAGGCGCTGCTCGCGCACGCGGAGGAGATCCTCGCCGGTGTGCGGCGCGCCGAGGCGCAGGTCCGCGAGCTGGCCGGCACCGAGCGCCCGGTCGTCCGGCTCGGGGCGTTCCAGTCCGCCGCCGCGGCGCTGACCGCCGACGCGTTCCGCGCCGTGCGCGCGGCGCATCCAGGCGTCGAGCTGCGCCTGCAGGCGATCGAGCCCGCTCCCGGCGTCGCGCAGGTCGCCACCGGCGACCTCGACGTCGCGCTGGTGCTCGCGTCCGAGCTGTCGCCCCCGCCGACCGCCCCCGGGGTCGAGCTGCGCCACGTCTTCGACGACCTCATGCTCGTCGCGCTGCCCCAGGGCCACCCGTTCGCCGCCCGCCCGAGCATCCCGCTCGCCGACCTGCGCGACGAGCCGTGGCTGCTGAGCGACGTCGGCGGCACCTGCGGGGACTCGAACATCGTGCTGGCCGCCTGCCGCGAGGCCGGCTTCACGCCGCGGATCGAGTTCTCCTCCGAGGACTACACCGCGCTGCAGGGCATGGCGGCCGCGGGCATGGGCGTCGCGCTCATCCCGTCGCTGGTCACCGCGATGATGCGCCCGGACCTCGTCGTCCGCCCGATCCGCGGCCAGGCGCCGCGGCGGCGGATCCTCGCCGCGGTGCGCGACGGCGACGAGCACGCGGTCGTCGAGACGCTGGTCGAGGCGCTGCGCGCCGCGGCGCGGCCGCTCGGGACCGCGGGGATGAGGGCGGCGCAAGCGGCGTAGTGTCCGCGCTGCTGGAGGTCGTCCCCGCGCTCGCCGCCGGCGTCCTCTACGCGCGCCGCACCGCGACGCTCGACCGGGACGGCAGGCCGGTCCCGCCGTGGCGGCGGCTGTGCTTCGCCGCCGGGCTGCTGCTCGCCACCGCGGGCGTCGTCGCGCTCGGCGGCGTGGCGGGCGAGCGCTTCGCCGCGCACATGGCCGAGCACCTGCTGCTGGGCGACCTCGCCGCGCTGCTGCTCGTCCTGGGCGTGACCGGGCCGGTGCTCCAGCCGGTGCTGCGGGTGCGGTGGCTGCGCGCGCTCGCCCACCCGGCCCCCGCGCTGCTGCTGTGGGCGGCGAACCTGGCGCTGTGGCACCTCGCCCCGCTGCACGAGGCGGCGGTGGAGCACGGCGCCGTCCACGCGCTGCAGCACGCGCTGTTCGTCGCGCTCGGCGTCAACGTCTGGATGCCGCTGTTCGGCCCGCTGCCGACGCCGCCGTGGTTCGGCAACCTGGCGAAGCTCGGCTACATCGTCGGCGTCCGGCTGCTCGGCGCGGTGCTCGGCAACGTCCTGTTGTGGACCGGCCACCCGCTCTACGACGTCTACGACGCGAGCGACCCGCTCGCCGACCAGACGCTCGCCGCGGCGATCATGATGGTCGAGGGCTCGCTGCTGACGCTCGTGCTCTTCGGCTGGCTGGTCCTGCGCGCGGCGCGCGAGGGCGAGGAGCGCCAGGCGCTGCTCGACCTGGCCCGCGACCGCGGCGTGGAGCTGAGCGAGCGCCGCGCCGCGCGGGCGGTCGCGGCCGGCCGCGGAGCGGAGCTGCGCCGCCGCATCGAGGACGGCGACGCCGCGACGCCGCGTACCGTTTAGCGAGCGCCGAGCAACGGGGATGACCCTCCTGTTGACTGAGGATCAGGAGAGGGAATGAGCCCGTCGCTGTTGAGCAGGGTCACGCAGTTCGCACGAAGCCCCCAGGGCCGCCGCCTGGCCGGCCAGGCCACCCGCGCGGCGCGCGACCCGAAGACCCGCCGCCAGATCGAGCAGGTCCGCGCCCGGCTGACGCAGCGCCGCACACGCACGCGGTAGTGCCGCCGGCTGCCGAGCGCCCTTCGCGACGCTTGGATTCCGGGGTACGGTGATCATCTCGCACGGGAAGTCGCTCCTTCGCGGGGAATGTCGCGCCTCGTGACGCTCGAGGAGGCGGAGCGCCTGCTCGACGGCGGGTTGCCCATCGCCAGCGGTCGTCCGGACCAGGGGGTGCCGAGGTCGCGCGTGCCGGTCGCGGTCGCGCGCGACGGCGACGACGGCGCGGTGCTCTTCCTCGGGCCGCGCTCGGACGGCGGTATCCAGTTCTTCTGCGTCCGCGCGACCCGCACGGCCGGCGGCCCGTTCGTCGCGCTCGAGCAGCACGCGGACGCATGGCCTCGTGCCACCCTGGACAGACCCGTCAGCCTGGCGCGGCACGTCGAGCTCGCGGCGGTCGTCGCCGAGACCGACGGTGACTCGCTTGTCGTCGTGGCGCCGTTCGTGGCGGACGCCAGCGTCGAGCGCGTCGAGGTGGCTGTCGACGGCGGCCAACGTGCCCCGTGCCCCCTGTCGAGCACGACCGGCGCGGGGCTTGCCCTGACCAGGGCGCCCGGCCATCCCCGAGCGGTGGAGCTGCGCGCCCACCGCGCAGACGGCTCCGAGGTCGCGCGCCGCGTGCCGATGCCGGGTGGCTAGCCGCCGAACGCGGTCTGCTCGGCCCGCTCGGCGAGCTGCACGACCCCGTCCCCGAACTGCTTGAGGAACGGGTCGTCGGTCGTGCCGCTCACCGCGCGCTTGTAGTTGCCCTCCATGAAGACGACCGACTTCCAGAGCGCCAGGGTCTGGTACCAGCGGATGTCGGTCATCGAACGCCCGCTGCGCTCCTCGTAGCGCTCGACCAGCTCGGCGCGGCGGGGGAAGCCCTCCTGCCGCGTGACCGCCGACAGCTCGAACATGCCGAGCGGCGGGTCGTCGCGGTCGACCCACAGCGTGCACAGGTAGCCGAGGTCGGCGAGCGGGTCGCCGATCGTCGCCATCTCCCAGTCGAAGATCGCGTTCAGCCGTGCGGGCGACTCGGGGGCGAACATGACGTTGCCGAGCCGGTAGTCGCCGTGGACGATCGTGGCCGGGCCGGACTCGGGCAGGTTGTCGCGCAGCCACGCGCCGACGCGCTCGACGGCGGGGATGTCGCGCGTCCGGTTGTGCTCCCACAGCCCGCCGAACCGGCGCAGCTGGCGCTCGAGGTAGCC
This sequence comes from Solirubrobacteraceae bacterium, assembly GCA_035940955.1. GTDB lineage: Bacteria > Actinomycetota > Thermoleophilia > Solirubrobacterales > Solirubrobacteraceae > CADCVT01. The sequence continues at coordinate 3,993 of DASZEJ010000160.1, read as the reverse complement.
GGTCGGCTTGCCGAAGCCCTCGAGCCCGCACGCCTGCCAGTCGACGGCGTGGACCTCGACGAGCGCGTCGACCAGCTCCTCTCCCATCCGGCGGCGCTCGGCGGCGTCGTCGAGCCCGGGCGGGATCGCGCTCGTCACGACGTGGCCCTCGACCAGCTCCATCACGTAGAACGGCGCGCCGATCACCGACTCGTCCTCGCAGGTCGCGAGCACCTCCGGCACGCGGGCCTGGCCGGCGGTCGCGCGCAGCACGCGCGCCTCGCGCAGCACGTCGTGGGCCGACGGCGGCAGCGGGCCGCGCGGCGGCCGGCGGATCACCGCCTCCCACCCGTCGCGGCGGACGACGAAGGTGACGTTCGAGTGGCCCTCGCCGACCGGCTCCACCTCCAGCTCGCCAGCGCCGAGCCCGCGCGCGTCGAGGAAGGCCGCGAGCGGCTCGGTGACGAGCAGCGGCTCGCGGTCGTTGGCGGCGCCCTCGTCGTGGGTGCGGACGACGTCGTCCGCCGCCAGCGGGGTCGGCATCAGCCGAGGTCCCCCGCCGCCGCCTTCGTCGACTCGCCCTGCAGCGCGAGCTTGAAGAGGTCGCGCGCGATGACCATGCGGTGCACCTCGCTCGCGCCGTCGTAGATGCGGGCGGCGCGGGCGTCCTGGTACAGGCGGGCGATCGGCAGGTCCATCGCGATCCCCGCCGCGCCGTGGACCTGCACCGCGCGGTCGACGACGCGCCCGAACGCCTCGGAGACGAACGTCTTCGTCATCGCGACCTCCTGGCGGTGCGGCAGCCCGCGCTCGACCTTCCACGCGGTGTGCAGCACCATCAGCCGGCTCGCGTAGAGGTCCATCGCCGAGTCGGCCATCATGAACTGCAGGCCCTGGTGGCGGGCCAGCTCCTTGCCGAACGCCCTGCGCTCCAGCAGGCGCTTGGCGGAGAGGTCGAGCGCGCGCTGGGCGGCGCCGATCCAGCGCATCGCGTGGGCCAGGCGCCCGCCGGCGAGCCGCTTCTGCGCGATGACGAACCCCTCGCCCTCCCCGCCGAGCAGGTTGGCCGCCGGCACGCGGACGTCCTCGAGCGCGACCTCGGGGTGGCCCCCGGGGGAGTGCGAGCCCATCCACTCCGGGTGGCGGACGATCTGCCAGCCGGGCGTGTCGGTCGGGACGAGGATCAGCGAGTAGTTGCGGTGGCCGGCCGCCTCGTCGGTGCCGGTCTTCGCGACGACGATCGCGAACGCGGCGCCCTCCGCGCCGGTGATGCACCACTTGCGCCCGCTGAGGACCCACTCGTCGCCGTCGCGTACCGCGGTCGTCTCGAGGTTCGTGGGGTCCGAGCTCGCGACGTCCGGCTCGGTCATCGCGAAGCACGACCGGATGCGCCCCTCGGCCAGCGGGCGCAGGAACGTCTCCTGCTGCTCGGGCGTCCCGGCGAGCAGCAGCGTGTGCATGTTGCCCTCGTCGGGCGCCATCGCGTTGAGGCCGAGCGCCGCGAGCGGGGCGGCCCCCAGCTCCTGCGAGATGAGGCTCATGCCGAGCACCCCGACGCCGAGGCCGCCCCACTCCTCGGGCAGGTGGGGCGTGTAGATGCCGCGCTCGCGGGCGCGGTCGCGCAGGCGCTCGACGACGTGCCAGCTCGCGAGGACGTCGGCCGGGTCCTCGATCTCCGCCTCCGCGGGCAGCGCCTCCTCCTCGACGTACGCCCGCACGCGCGCCAGCAGCTCCTGCAGCTCGGCGGGGACGGTGAAGTCGATCGTGCCGGTCCCGGTCAGCGTCATGACGGCGGAGTGTTCCACGACCGCAACATCCGCCGTCGCTACCGTGTCTCACCTGTGCGAGAGCGCATCTCCGCCGCGCCTTCGCCCCCTCCTCTCCGGTGCCCGCTCGCCTCACAGCCCTCTGTGCGCTGCTCGCCGCGCTGACGCTCGGCGCGGCCGCCCCCGCCCCCGCCGCGCCCTCGCAGCCGCTGTACTTCGACGCCCCCGAGCTGCGCGACCCCGCCGCGCGCGAGGCGACGCTGGACGAGCTGCAGTCGCTCGGCGTGCGGGCGGTGCGGCTCGTCGTGTACTGGCAGGACGTCGCGCCCGACGCGGGGCGCAACAACCCGCCGGACGTCGACCTGTCCGACCCCGCGGCGTACGCGTGGGGCAGCTACGACGACGCGGTCGCCGCCGCGCGGGCGCGCGGGATGCGCGTGCTCGTCACGCTGACCACGCCCGGCCCGCGCTGGGGGACGAAGGCCAGGCGCGACGGCGTCACGCGCCCGCTGCCCTCCGAGTTCCGCCGGTTCGCCGAGGCGGCCGGCCGGCGCTACGGCGACCAGGTCGACGCGTGGGCGGCGCTCAACGAGCCCAACCACCCCGACTTCCTCGGGCCGCAGTACGCGAAGGACGGCCGGCCGCTGTCGCCGCGCATCTACCGCGGGCTCTACCGGGCGATGGTCAGCGGCCTGGAGGCGAGCGGGAACGGCCGCGACACGATGCTCATGGGCGAGACCGCGCCCCGCGGGACGGGGAAGGTGGTCCACCCGATCACGTTCCTGCGCCTCTCGCTGTGCCTGAGCTCGAGGTGGCGGCGGTCGAAGTCGTGCGGCGCGCTGCGGGTGGACGCCTGGGCCCACCACCCGTACACGACGAAGGTCGGCCCCTGGTTCCGCCCGCCGAGCCCGAACGACGTGACGATCGGCGTGCTGTCGCGGCTGACCCGCGCGCTCGACCGGGCGACGCGCGCCCGCGCGTTCCGCCGCCGGTCGAAGATGCCGCTGTGGCTGACCGAGTTCGGCATCCAGTCGACGCCCGACCGCTACTTCGGCGTGTCGCTGGCCAAGCAGGTCGAGTACCGCGCGATCGCCGAGCGCATGGCGTGGTCGAACCCGCGCGTGCGCGCGTTCTCGCAGTACCTGCTGCGCGACGACCGGCCGCACGAGGACGAGACCGGCAGCGCGCGGTACGGCGGCTTCGAGTCCGGGCTGCGGTTCGCGACCGGGCGCGAGAAGCCGTCGCTCAGCGCGTTCCGGCTCACGCTGGCCGCGCTGCGCAAGGGCGGGGGCGTCTCGCTGTGGGGCGTGGTGCGGCCCGCGACCGGGCGCGTGACCGCGACCGTGCTCTACGGCGACCGCGGGTCGAAGCGGTTCCGCACGCTGCGACGGGTGCGCACCGACCGGCGCGGCTACTTCACGATCCGCACGCGGTACCGGAAGGGGCGCCGCTACCGGCTGCGCTGGGAGGGCCAGCAGGGCTACCCGGTGCGCGTGTACCGACGCCCCTGAACCCGGAGCGTCGGCGCGACGTAGGGCCGGGTGATGCGTCGTCTCATGCTCCCGGTCGCCGGCCTGTGCGGCCTCGCCGTCGCCGTCGTGCCGGCCCTCGCCGCCAACCAGGACGTCCGCACCAGCGGCACGTCGTTCGTCCCGAGCCAGGTCGCCGTCAAGCCCGGCGAGAAGGTGACGATCCGCAACCTCGGCCGCGGGTTCCACAACGTGCACTGGGAGGACCGCGCGCTGGCCGAGTTCCCGCCCAGCACCGACGAGTGGCAGACCGAGCGCACGTTCACCGCGCCGGGCGAGTACCGCTTCTACTGCGACCCGCACCGCGACAGCGGGATGCGCGCGACCGTCTACGTCAACGACGCCGGCACGGTGCCGGGCTCGGGCGGAGGGACGACCACCTCCACCACGACGACGCCGACCGGCACGACGACCTCCCCCGAGCCGCCGCCGGGCGGGACGACGACGACCTCCACGACGCCGCCCCCGCCGCCCGACACGGCGGCGCCGCGCGCGTCGGCCGTGCGCGCCTTCGCCACGCGCCGCGGCGTGCGGCTGCGGATGACGCTGAGCGAGCCGGCGAAGGTCACGGTCCGGGTGCTGCGGCGCGGTCGCCGGGTCGCGCGGCGCACGTTCTCGGTGACGCGCGGCGGCGCCGTGACGGTGCGGGTGCGGCGGGCGCTGCGGCCCGGGCGCTACCGCGTCCGCCTGACGCTCGTCGACGCCGCGGGCAACCGCTC
>DASZEJ010000159.1:0-16205 GCA_035940955.1 Solirubrobacteraceae bacterium | reverse complement strand
GGGCTGGTCGGTCGGCGAGAACATCGCCTGGGGCAGCGGGACGCTGTCGAGCCCCGCCGGCATCGTCGCCGCGTGGATGGCCTCACCCGGCCACAAGGAGAACCTGCTCAACCCGACGTACCGCGAGATCGGGATCGGCATCGTGCCGGGCAGCCCGCGGTCGCCGGAGATGGCCGGCGCCGCGACCTACACGACGGACTTCGGCACGCGGCGGTAGCGCCGGGCGCGGGCATAGGATCCGCGCCTGCATGGCCGAGATCCGCCCGCTAGACGCGCTCCGGTACGACCCCGCCGACCTGCAGGACGCGGTCGCCCCGCCGTACGACGTCATCGACGCCGGCATGCGGGCGCGGCTGGCCGCGCGGTCGCCGCACAACGTGGTGGCGATCGACCTGCCGCAGGGCGACGACCCCTACGCCGAGGCGGCGCGGACGTTCGCCCGGTGGCGCGAGACCGGCGTCCTGCGGCGCGACGGCGAGCCGGCGCTGTGGGCGCTGACGCAGGAGTACACGGGGCCGGACGGCGAGCGGCGCACGCGCTCGGGGTTCTTCGCGGCGGTGCGCGTCGAGGACTACGGCCCGGGCCGGATCCGCCCCCACGAGCGCACGCACCCCGGCCCCAGGGAGGACCGGCTCAACCTGACGCGGGCGACGAACGCCAACCTCTCCCCCATCTTCAGCCTGTACTCGGACCCCGAGCGCCGCGCGTGGCGGGCCCTCGAGCAGGCGATCGGCGGCGCGCCGCCGTGGGCGGAGGTGACCGACGACGACGGCACAACCAACCGGCTGTGGCGGGTCGCCGACGCGGGCGCGATCGAGGCGGTCCGCGACGCGCTCGCGGGGACCGAGCTGCTGATCGCCGACGGCCACCACCGCTACGAGACCGCGCGGGTCTACGCGCAGGAGGCCGGAACCCAGGGCGCGCAGTGGGTTCTGATGGACCTCGTCGCGCTCGAGGACCCCGGCCTGACCGTCTTTCCGACCCACCGCCTCGTGACCAATCGCGGGCTGGAGCGCTACGAGGCGCTGGCGGGCACGCTGCGCGAGCACTTCGAGATCGAGGAGGTGACGCTCGAGGACCTCGCCCCGCCGCCGTCCGACGGCCCGACGCAGCTCGGCTACCTCGACGGCCACTTCCGCCGCCCGTTCCGCCTCACGCACAGGGGCGCGCCGCCCGAGGGGCTCACCGGGCCGCTGGCCCGCTTCGACACCGCGATCCTCGAGTCGCTGATCCTCAAGGGCCCGCTCGGCCTCACCGACGACGACATCGACCACCTGCGCGACTTCGGCTACGCGCGCGACGCGGAGGAGGCGAAGCGGCTCGTCCTCGACGGCGAGTACGACGTCGCCTTCCTCCTGCGCCCGCCGCCCGTCGCGACGATCCGCGAGGTCGCCGCCGCGGGCCAGAACATGCCGCCGAAGTCGACCTACTTCTTCCCGAAGGTGCCGACCGGCCTGCTCTTCCATTCGCTGGACGGATAGGCAGTCCCGGCGCGCCGCCGCCCGGGGGTACCATGGGTTGCATGAAGGCAGTCGCGCGCCGCACCGGCACCTATCGCCACACGGTCGACATCCGATCGCACCACGTCGCGGTCGACGAGCCGCTGGACGCCGGCGGCGAGGACACCGCGCCGAGCCCGCAGGAGATGCTCGCCGCGAGCCTGGCCTCGTGCACCGCGATCACGATGGAGATGTACGCGCAGCGCAAGGGCTGGGACCTCGGGTACGTCGAGGTCGAGGTTGACTACACGCCGGCCGAGCGCGGCTGCCCCACGAAGTTCGACCTCGTCATGCGCATGCCCGAGGACGCCTCGGACGAGCAGCTCGAGCGCCTCAGGATCATCGCCGCGAAGTGCCCGGTCCACCGGACGCTCGAGGGCGAGGTCATGTTCAACGAGCGTGTCGAGCGGCTCCAGCTCCAGACGAGCTGACGCCGCGGCCCTCGCGGGGACCCTCCGCGGCCGCCTGCTCGACCCGCGGGAGGCCTCGCAGCTCGACGTCCACGGGCGCACCGACGCCGCGGTGCTCGTGCCGCTGTTCGTGCAGGACGGCGAGCCGCACGTCGTCTTCACGCGGCGCCGCGAGGACCTGCGCCGCCACCCGGGCGAGATCTCGTTCCCCGGCGGGCGCGAGGACGCGGACGACGCCGACCTCCTGGCCACCGCGCTGCGGGAGGCCGAGGAGGAGATCGGGCTGCGGCGCGACGCCGTCGAGGTGGTCGGCGCCCTGCAGCCGACGCCGACGATCGCCACGAACTACGCCGTCTACCCCTTCGTCGGGCTCATCGAGCCGGGGATGGAGTGGACGCTGTCGCCGCGCGAGGTCGCGGAGGTGCTCGAGCTGAGCCTCCGCGACCTGCGCGACGGCTACGGCCGCCGCCGCCTCGTCCGCCGCGGCGTGCCGTTCCGCACCGACGTCTACGTCGTCGGCGACCACCTCATCTGGGGTGCCACGGCGCGCATCCTCGGCGACCTGCTGGACCGCGTGCCCTAGGAGGCGGGCGCGCCCTTCTCGATCGGCACGTTCACGAGGTTCCCCCACTCGGTCCACGAGCCGTCGTAGTTCTTGACGTCCTGCTGGCCGAGCAGCTCGTGGAGCACGAACCACGTGTGCGCCGACCGCTCGCCGATCCGGCAGTAGGCGATGATCGGGTCGCCGGAGAGGACGCCCTTGCCGCCGTAGAGCTGCTCGAGGTCCTCGCGCGACTTGAAGGTGCCGTCCTCGCGCACTGCCTGCGCCCACGGGATCGACGCCGCGCCGGGGATGTGGCCGCCGCGCTGCGCGCCCTCCTGCTCGTAGCCGGCCATCGCGATCAGCTCGCCGGAGAACTCCTGCGGGGAGCGGACGTCGACGAGCTTCTTCGCCCCGTCGCCGCCCTGGACGACCGCGAGCACCTCGTCGCGCTTGGCGCGGATCGCGTCGTCGCCCGGCTGCGCGTCGAACGTGGCCGCCTCGTAGGACGGGACGTCGGCGCTCGTCGGCCTGCCCTCGGAGATCCACTTCTCGCGCGGGCCGTTCATCAGCAGGACCTTGTCGTGCCCGTAGTACTTGAGGTACCAGTACGTGTAGGCGGCGAACCAGTTGTTGCGGTCGCCGTAGAGGACGATCGTGTGGTCGCTGGAGATGCCGCGCTCGCCGAAGAGGCGGCCGAACTCCTCCGGCCCGAGGAAGTCGCGCTTGACCTGGTCCTGCAGGTCGTTCTTCCAGTCGAACCCGATCGCGCCGGGGATGTGCGCCTCGGCGTACAGCGCGGGGTTCTCGTCCACCTCGACGATGCGGATGGAGTCGTCGTCGAGGTGCTCGGCCACCCAGTCGGTGCTGACCAGGACGTCCTTCGCGTAGTCGGCCATAGGCGAAACTCCTGTCGGCTTAAGGGGGTTTTGCGCTCGATGCTAGCGCGCGAGCAGCGCGTCCACAGCAGCGCGCAGGTCCCCGCCGAGCGGGACGATCCGGTACGGGATCTCGTTGTAGCCGGCGACCCGCTCGACGGTCGCCACGCCCTCCGGAGGGCCGGCCTCGTAGACGACGCCGCGGGCGGTGGTGTCGATCGTCTTCTCGAGCATCATCGCCAGCCGCGAGCCGTGCAGCTCGGGCCGGTCGGCGGTGCCGAGCAGCCACAGGAGGATGGTCACCCCCTCCAGCGCGTAGCGCAGCGTGCCGACGACGTCCGGGTCGCCGATCCAGCACTCCGCGCCGGCCGCCTCGACCAGCTCGCGCTTGGCCTCCGACCGCGTGACGGCGCGCACCGCGTGGCCCTCGCCGACGAGGTCGCGGGTCAGCGCCAGCGCCCGGCGGCTGGAGCCGCCGACGACGAGCAGCCGCGCCACGGCGCTAGGACCGCTCCGGCGGCACGCCGAGCGACTCGCGCAGCTCGTCGAGCGTCAGCTCGGGCAGGCCGCGCCGGCGCCGGCGCTCGTTGCGGGCCTCCAGCACCTGCTCCAGCTCGAGGCCGAGCGTGTGCTGCTCGCGCATCTTCGCGATCTCGCGCTTGTCGGCGTGCACGCGCTGGGTGATGCCCTCCTCGGTGAGCGGCTCCAGCCCGCGCCGCGCGCGGCGCTCGTTCGTCGCCTCGAGCATCTGCGCGACGTCGTCGACCTCGTTGGCCGCCTCCTGCTCGGGCGATCGCGTCGGCCGCCAGTCGAGCTGCTCGGCGCCGGTGCCCGGATAGAAGATCCCCAGCAGGATCACGAACACGACGAGCAGGACGAAGATCCCGACCATCACGTAGGCGAAGAGCTCGCCGCCCATTGGAGCCGAGTCTAGGCGGCGGCGTCCGCGCTGCCGAGGAGGACCGTCGACTGCGCCGAGAGGACGGCGCCGTTGCCGTGGGCGAGCACGACGTCGTCGCCGCCGCGGATCCGCCGGACCGCCTCGATCAGCAGGAAGATCCCGTACATGCCGGGGTGGCAGTAGCTCAGGCCGCCGCCGTTCGTGTTGACCGGCAGCTCGCCCCCGGGCGCGATCCGGCCGCCGGAGACGAACGCGCCGCCGTCGCCCTTCGCGCAGAAGCCGAGGTCCTCGAGGAAGAGGATCGTGCAGATCGTGAAGGCGTCGTAGACCTCGACGGCGTCCACGTCGGCCGGGCCGACGCCCGCCTGCGCGTAGGCGCGCGCGCCCGACTCGGCCGCCGCGGTGCGGACGAGGTCCGGCATCTGGCTGATGTTGCGGTGCCAGTGGGCCTCGCCGCCGCCGAGCAGCACGGCCGGCGGGCGGCGCAGCGTCGCGGCGCGCTCGGCGCTCGTGACGAGCAGGGCGCCGCCGCCGTCGGTCACGAGGCAGGCGTCGCGGGCGGTCAGCGGGGTGGAGATCATCCGGGCGCCGAGCACGTCCTCGACGGTCAGCTCGTCGCGGGCGAACGCGCGGTCGGTGCGCTGCGCCCAGGCCCGCGCCGCGACCGCGACCTCGGCGAGCTGCTCGCGCGTCGTGCCGAACTCGTGCATGTGCCGGGCCGCCGCGAGCGCGAACTGACTGATCGGGTAGCGCGGCCGGTACGGCGCCTCGACGGGGAACGACTCGGCGACGCTCTTCAGCCGCCCGCCGTCCGCCCGCTGGGTCGACCCGTAGGCGATGAGCGCGACCTCGCACAGCCCGGCGTCGATCGCCGCCGCGGCGTGCTGCAGGTGCGAGACGAACGACGCCCCGCCGAGGTTCGTCGAGTCGCTGTAGCGGGGGCGGATGCCGAGGTACTCGGCGACGTTCAGCCCGGGCATGCCGTAGTAGGCCGAGGCCGTGAAGAGCCCGTCGACCTCGTCCAGCCGCAGGCCGGAGTCCTCGAGCGCGGCCGCGGTGGCCTGCCCGATGAGGTCGAGCGCCGTCAGCCCGGACCCGGCGACGTCCCACGAGTCGGACTCGCCGACGCCGGCGATCGCCGCCCTCACGCGAACCTCAGGACGCCCTCGTCCACGGTCGCGCCGACGACGGCGCCGATGGCGGCCTCCCCCGCTCCCATGACGCGGACGCCCTCGGCGAGGTCGACGAGCAGCACGCCGTGCGAGCCCTCGCGCGCGTGGACGGTGGTGGCCGAGTACACGACGCCGCGGCCGGAGCTCTGCTCCCAGGCCAGGTCGCGCGAGCCGCAGCGCGGGCACAGGGCGCGCGGGTAGCCGAGCAGCGCGCGGCAGCCGCCGCAGCGCTGGAAGTGAAGGGGCGAGGGTGCGTCCATTGCGCCGCATCCTTGCGCGTCTGTAGTGTCGCCGCGTGCTCCGCCACCGACTGACGCTCGCCGCGGCGATCGCCGCCCTGACGCTGGCCGGCTGCGGCGGCGACGGCGGCGACGACGCCGGCGGCGGCTCCGGCGGGGCGGGCACCCCGGCGGCGCAGGCGTGCTCGCCGCAGGCCGACCAGGCCCTCAAGGACGCCGCGTTCGCGATGAAGAGCGACGACTTCGACGGCGCGCTCGCGACGATCAAGCCCTACCTCGCGTGCCCGAAGGTCAAGCAGCGCGAGACGAAGTACCGCTCGGTCGCCGCGCGCAAGACGCTGCAGATCGCCCGCAAGCGGCTCGCGGAGGCCAGGCGCAAGGGCGGCCCCGACAACTCCCCCCAGCCGGCGGTGTCGCTGGCGCGCAACTCGCTGCGCTACGAGGAGACGCCCGAGGCGCGGGCGTTCCTGAAGAGGGCGGAGGCGGCGCTCGCGCGGTTCAAGGCGAAGTACGGCCCGAAGCCCGACGAGGAGGCCGGCGGGCCGCCGCCGGGCGCGGGCGAGGGCGGGCCGCCGGAGGGGCGCGGCGGGGAGTAGGCGCGTCCGGGCGCTCGCCGCGTTCGGTGGTCTGGGCCCGGCGGGTTTACAGCGGCTGGTGAGGGAGGGGGGAACCCCCACAACCGGACACTCGATGCGCTTCTCGGAACGAGTGTCCGATTTGGGTCCTATAGCACCCCCAAGTCGACACTCGGTGAGACGACGTCCACGAGTGGCGGGTTGTGGGGGTTCCCCCTCCCTCACCAGCCTCTGTCAGGGCGCCGGGCCCGGCGGCGCCGTCACGTCAGCAGCGCCAGCACCCCGAGCGACACCGCCAGGCTCGGCGCCGTCACCGCCAGCCCGACCACGACGAACCGGCGCAGCGTCACCTCGACGCCCAGGCCGCGCAGCACGGCGATCCACAGCAGCCCGGCGAGGGAGCCGATCGGGAGCAGGCGCGGGCCGAGGTCGCCTCCCACCAGGGCCGCGAGGTAGTCGGCCTCGCCGCTCGCCGGCAGCCCCTCGACCGCGAGGACGTTGGTCAGCGCCATCGAGTGGTTGTTGATGAGCGCCGAGCCGATCGCCGAGGTGACGCCGATCGCCGCCTGGCCGCCGTCGGCGTACAGGTCGGTCAGGCGCTCGACGACGCCCGCGTTCCGCAGCGCCTCGGCGAGCAGGAACATCCCGAGCAGGAAGACGAGGATCTCCCACGCGACGTTGGTCCGCAGCACCTCGAGCGGGCGGGCGGCGCGGTGACGGGCGGCGAGCGCGAGCGCGACGGCCCCGCCGCCCGCGGCCACGAGGAACACCTCGACGCCGGCCAGCGCGAACACCGGGTAGGCGGCGAGCACGACGAGCACGAGCGCGAGCGCCTGCTTCTGCGGGCGCTCCCAGCGCCGCGCCGGCACCGCCGGCGGCACCGCCGGCGGCACCGCCGGGGCGGCGCGCAGCTCGGCGGCGAACAGCGCCCGCAGCACCGCGTACGTCACGACCCAGGCGGCCAGCGCGACCGGCACCATCCGCGCCGCGTACTCGTTGAAGTCGATGTCGGCCACGCCGGCGACGACCGTGTTCATCGGGTTCGACGTGACGAACGGCGCCACGCCGGCCGCCATGAACACCGCGAACGCGAACGGCGCGAGCAGCGCCGGGCGGTCCGGGTACAGCCCGCGGACCAGCAGCACGACGACCGGCGTCAGCAGCAGGATCGCCGCGTCGTTGTTGAGCACGGCCGCCGTCGCCGCGCTGAGCGCGAACACGAGCGCGAACAGCCGCGTCGCCGACCCTCTCGCCCGCGGCACGACCAGCGCGCCGAGCAGCTCCATCAGCCCCAGCCGCCCGGCGACCCCGGTCAGCACCATCAGCCCGATCAGCGCGAGGAACGGGCGCCACAGCGTCTCGACCGCCTCGACGACGTCGTCGCCGTGGATGCCGCCGACGGCGATCGCGACCACCACGCCGACGACGGCCGCGATCCCCGGCCCGACGCGCAGGCCGGTCGGCAGCAGCGGGCGACGCAGCGTCAGCCCGAGCGTCAGGGCCAGGGCGGACACTGCGGCCGCTTCACGCACGGCCGCAGTCTCCCAGTCCCGTCAGCCTCGCGGCCCCGCGTCCGCCGGCCGCCCGCCCGTCGTCTCCTCGCCCGGCGTCCGCGGCGTCTCGCTCAGCGGCGCCGGGCGCGCGGCCTCGCCGGGGCCGTAGATCCGGTCGCCGTTCGGCGAGAACCCGGGCTCGCCGCCCAGCTCCGGCCCCGGGCGGATCGGGAACCGCGCCCGGCCGATGACCGCCTCGCGCAGCGCCTCCTCCAGCGTCCGCCCCATGAACGCGTCGCCGCGGAACACGACGATCACGCGCTCGAGCTGCGGCACCGGGTTCTGCACCGACCGGACGAACAGCGGCTCGACGTAGAGCATCTCGTTCTCGACGATCAGCGGCGTCGTGTGCCCGCGGATGACCTCCAGCCCGCGCCGCGACCACAGCCCGATCTGCTGCGAGATGAACGGGTCCTGGTCGATCGCCGCGTCCGCCTGCTCCGGCCCCGGGTGGAACTCGCCCTTGGGGACGACCGCCATCGACAGCCGCCCGTAGTCGCGGCCCTCCTGGTAGGCGGTGATGACCGCGCGCAGGTTGAGCGCGTTCTCCGGCGTGAAGATCGTCGACATCGCGAACTGCGTCGGCGGCGCCGACCGCGGCAGCGGGCCCTTCCCCGTCTCGGCCATCCAGTAGTAGGGCTCGATCGAGAAGTTGAGCGGCTCGCCCTCCAGCCCCTCGATGACCGGCCCCTTCACCTCGTCGCCGTCGTCGAACAGGTCCTCCTGGCTGAAGTACGTCAGGGGATCGGTCATGTGCGAGTAGATGAAGGTGTCGTCGAACTGGATGTGCATGAGCTGCACCGGGTACTGCACCTGCTCGGCCAGGCGCGGCGGCATCGCGTCCCGGCTCTTGAAGAGGTCCGGGTAGACGTCCGCCCACGTGTCGACGACCGGCTCGTCCTTCCACTTGTAGAGGTTCACCTGACCGGTGAACCCGTCGACAGTCGCCTTCACCGAGTCCTGCACGTAGTTGACCCAGCGCGTGTCGCGCGGCGTCGGCGTGCGGACGTACGCCTTGTCGCCCAGCTCCTGCCGCATCGAGTACGGGTAGGCGTTCGAGTGCGTCAGGCCGTTGACCATCCAGTGGATGCGGTCACCGGCGGTGACCGCGTACGGGTCGGTGTCGCCCCACAGGAACGGCGCGACGGCCTCCAGCCGCTCGAGCGGCGTGCGGAAGTAGTGGACGCGCGACTCGCCGTGGATGAGGTCGGAGAAGAAGATCTCCATGAACTGGCGGCTCTTCCAGCCGAACACCGCGCGCTTGAGCGGGCTGTCCAGCTCGACCCCCGCGTTCACGTCCTGCGGGTAGGCGATCTCCTGACGCCCCTCCTCGGTCGGGTAGTCGTGCTCCTTGATGTCCTCGACGTTCGAGTACGCCATCGAGCCGGCGCCCTCGCCGTAGTAGACGGCGGGGTTCTCGACCGCCAGGGCGGGGTCGTCGACGCGCGACGGGATGTCGCGCGACGCGAACTGCGGGTAGCCCTCGGGGCTCACGCCCGCGAGCAGGTTCATGACGAGCCCCGAGCCGTGCGTGAAGAGCATGAACCGCTGGCCCCACCACGCGAGCCACGGCTGCGGCTCGACGAGCGGCAGCTCGCGCACCGCGGACGCGAAGAGCCGCGGCTCCGGCCCGTCCTCGCCCTGCACGTTGTACCGGACGGTGTCGATGTCCATGAAGTCGTAGTACGGGCGCAGCTTCTGCAGCTGCTGGTAGGTCTGCATGGTCGGCCCGTAGATCGTCGGGTCGCCCGCCTTGAGCAGGATCCGGTTCAGGTACTCGGGGTCGACCTGCCGCTCGAGCGTCGCGTGGTAGCCGGGCCACAGCGGCGCGTTGCGGACCGCCGCGCTGCCGAGCAGGTCGTCGAGCTTCGGCTTCGGGTCGCCGGGGCCGTTCGGGCGGAACTGCCTGACCTCGATCTTGTCCATGCCGTACGCCGTGTTCGTGGCGTCGATGTGGCGCTTGATGAACGGCAGCTGCACGACCGGCTCGTTCGGCTGGACCTCGAGGTCGTCGCGCAGCGACACGCCGATCGTGAACAGGATCGTCACGACGAGCCCGGGCAGCAGCGCGAGCGCGAGCCGGCGCGGCCGCGTCCGCCGCTGCCACCCCGTGGCGCCCGGCCTCGTGACCGCCCGGCGCAGCGAGAGGAGGATCCCGATCACGCCCGCGGTCAGGAGCAGCTCGGCGACCGTCTCGACCCAGAACAGGTTGTTGGTCGAGAAGAAGCCGGTGACGTCGAGCACCTGCGCGCCGTTGGGCAGGCCGGAGTCGACGTTGTCGCGCGTCAGCAGGTCGTAGCGGTTCAGCCAGATGTCGGCCGCGACCGCGACCCCCAGCACGCCGACCCAGCCGAGGGTGAGCGGGTGCGCGACCCGCCCGAGCACGCGCCGCACGCGGCCGAGCCCGGCCGGCCGCAGGTCCTCACGCGGGCTGAGCGCCGCGCCGACGACGCTCGCGATCAGGCCGACGATCGCGAGGTCCTCGAGCGCGTGGACGATCGTCTTGATCGCCGGGAGGTCGAAGACGTAGAACCCGATGTCGTTGTCGAAGACCGGGTCGGTCCGGCCGAACGAGTGGCCCTCGAACAGCAGCAGGAACTCGCTGTAGCGGCTGGCCAGGCCGGCGCCGAGCACGACGCCGGCGAGGACGCCGATGCCGACCGCGCGCCGCTTGGCCCCGCGCGAGAGGCGGTTGACGAACGCCGGCGCCGCGATCGCGGCGGTCAGCAGCCCGAGCGCGATCGCGAACAGCGCCGCCTGGACGCGGAAGTTCGTCCAGAACACGTCCTCGTAGCCCAGGCTCTGCAGCAGCCACAGGTCCATGAAGACGTTGGCGATCTGGTCGAGCGCCCAGAAGCCGACGCCGACGCCGAGCAGCACGAGCGCGCGCGACCAGACGCGGCCGGCGCTGGGCGCCCGCGGCAGGCCGCGCAGCGGCAGCGCGGCGGCGGGCGCGGGCGGCGGCGGCGCGACCTGGGGCGCCGCGCCGCGCGGCACGTTCTCGGTCCCGCTCATGCGCGCGCCTCCCCCGGGGCGGGCGCCGCCACTTCGTTGAACCGCGCGAGCACCCTCCGCAGGCTCGTCTCGACGCCGTAGCCGAGCGTGACCGCGGCGAAGACGATGCCGCCGGTCAGGTAGCGGAAGAACGTGACGAGCAGTGCGATGGTCGCCGCCTCCGGGAAGCCGAGCCCGCCCACGTACAGCGCCGCGGCGAACGCCCACTCCCACTGGCCGAGCCCGCCGGGCGTGAAGAGCACCAGGCGGGCGACGTAGCCGGCGACGATCGCCATGAGCATGTTGTCGCCCTCGACGTTCATGATCACCGTGGCGTTGCTGAACGCCTGCGAGATCGCGTACGCGGCGGCGTCGATGAGCAGGATCGAGAGCGTGCCGAACAGCAGCAGCCGCAGGAAGGTCAGCGGCCGCTGCGCGAGGACGCGGAGGGCGCTTCCGGCGGCCCGCAGCGCCTCGCGGCGCGCGGACCGCGCCTCCCGGCGCTCGGGCCGGGTCATCAGGTAGGCGACGGCGAGGATCACGAGCGCCCAGAAGAGCTGGCTGAACCAGCGGCCGAAGCCGACGGCGAAGAGCCCGTACAGCGCGAGCAGCCCGATCTGCAGGACGGTCATCAGCGACGAGAGGTGCACGGCCTGGGCGGCGCGGACCGGGTCGGAACCCTGGCCCTCGAGCACCTCGGCCTTCGCGACCTGCCCCGCCTCGTAGGGGACGAGCCGGTTGACGCCGTGCCCGTAGAACCATGCGCGCGCGTGCTGGCCCAGCGAGCCCTCGAGCCCCACGAACCGGCACAGCCCGTGGAACTCGGCCGCCTTGAGGCCCCACATCAGCAGGAACAGGCCGGCGGCGACGAGCAGCAGCTCCCAGTCGATCGGCTGGCGGGCGAGCAGGTAGTACTCGGGGTTCGGGATGCCCTGGACGAGCCCCTGGTCGGTGTCGGTGATCGCGATGATGCCGCCGCGCCCGAGCACGTCGAGCAGGCGGGTGTTCGCGAGGACGTTCCAGATGCCCCCGAAGTGGACGAGGAGCCCGAGCGCCGCAGCCGCTGCGAGGTACGCCAGCGTGAAGGCCGCGGAGAGCCCGCGGGCCTGCTCACGCTCCGGCTCGGCCGTGGCCGCCGCCGCGCTGATCGCCATCCAGTTCCTCCTCCACCCGGTGCCAGAGAACGGGGTCTTCTACTCGCCCGCGACCGGACCAGTCAAGTTCTGGCTGTTCGCGTTGCCAGTATCCAGTGTGAGATGTAGAGTTCGCCGGTAGCCCGGGGGCCCACGAGAGGAGGATGCATGCGTCGGATTCTTCGCGCCGTGCCTGCTCTGGCGCTGGCCTGCGCGCTGTTCGCCGTGCTGGCGGCCCCCGCCGGAGCGCAGCTCGCCCAGAAGCCTGACCTGGTCGTCTCCGCCGCGGCTGAGCCGCCGGACTTCATCGCGACCGAGGACGGCGGCGACTTCCTCCTGTCCTTCACGGTCGACAACCAGGGCCGCGCGCGCGCCCGGAAGGTCACGCTGGCTCGCGCGTACCTCTCGATCGGCCGCGTGATGAGCGCGGACGACCGGCGCCGGCGCGTCGGCAGCCGCCGCGTGTCGCCGCTGTCGGTCGGCAAGAGCACCACCCGCCGGCTCATCGTGCGGGTCCCGCGCCAGTTCCGGACCGGCGAGTACTACCTGATCGTCTGCGCGGACGTGCGCAACGTGGTCGACGAGCTCAACGACCGCGCGAACTGCCACGTGTCCGGTCAGCGGCTGCGCGTCGCCTCGGGCGCCGAGCGCGGCGCCCCCGGCCCGCCCGGGCCGCCCGGCCCGCCCGGCCCGCCCGGCGGCGGCGGCTCGACCGACATCGTCATCCCGCGCAAGACGCTCGACCTCGGGACGGCGACCGTGCTCGGCAAGCCCGGCTACGGCCCCGGCGACAACGAGGGCTCGACGCAGATGTTCGACCTCGCCGAGGTCGGCGGCGTGCGCATCCGCGCGGTGTGCGTGTCGACGACGAACGGCGACAACGAGCTGCCGGGCGACGACGACGACGGTGACGGCTTCCTCGGCGTGGACAACGACTTCAACACCGACGAGGACGGCGACGAGGCGAAGATCCTCCTGTACATGGACCGGCCCGAGGGCAACTTCAGCTTCTCCGGCCCCCACGGCAAGCGGTTCAACGTCAACGCCGGCTTCGGCCGCACCCAGACGAGCGTCGAGGACCCGAACGACGACGACGGCGGCGACGGCAAGCACATGGCGATCGCCACCGCCGCCGACCCGGAGTCCCGCATCCGCGGTGACGACGACGACACCGACCCGTCCATCGGCGAGGACGCGGACTTCAACCCCGAGGACGACTGGGAGCACGCGTTCCGGAACGGGTCCGTGTACGTCGCGACGTCGACCGGGACCGAGTTCATCCTCAACGCCTACGTCGGCGTCGGGGTCCTCGGCACCCGGGCGGACCAGTGCTCGTTCGGCGGCAGCATCACGGTGGTGAACCGGTAGAGGCCCCGGGCCGGCAGTCCCATCCGATCGCACGGGGATGGCGGCGGTTCCGCCGCCTCCCCGCCGTCCTCCAGGCCGCCACGTGGCTCGCGCTCGTGGCGGCCTACTCGCTTGTGCTGGTCCTCGTCCTCGGTGGCGGCGGCGACGGCGAGGAGCGGTCCGTCGGGGTCGTGCAGCGGGGCAAGGCGCGCGCGATGACCGCCGACGAGCGCAGGATCGCGCGGCTGCTCGAGGGCGCCGGCGTTGCGAGCGTCCAGGAGGCGACCGACGTGCAGCGGTTCCGCCGGCCGCACGTGCGCACGGTCACCTGCAGCGACGGCTGCCGGACGCTCGACGTCGTGTACTCGGTCGGCCTTCCGGGACGCGGCCGGATCCTCGTCGACCAGCGGCGGATGTGGGAGCGGCTGTTCAGCCGGACCGAGGTGGTCAGAGGGACCATGACGGTCACGCGGGACGTCACCGTCGCGGGCGTGCCGCCCAAGCGCGGCGAGGAGACGCCGACCGGCGCGCCGCTGCTGACGACGAAGTGCGACCGGTCGCGGCGCCCGAACGTCGACTGGGGGTCGGCCAGGGGCGCGCAGATCCTCTACAACATCTGCAGGGTGACCGGCTACGACCAGGGCGAGGTCCACCGGCAGGAGGCGGTCGCGCCCGACGACGAGACCGCGGGCGAGCTGGAGCCGGGCGGATGAGCCGCGGGACGCTGCTGGCGCTGGTCGCGGCGGTGGTCGTGCTGGCCGGCGTGCCGCTCGCGATCGTCGCGCTCGACGGAGGCGGCGGCGACGACGACGCCCGGGTGGTCGCCGGCCGGACGGTGTACACCGAGGGCATCGACGCCGGCAACGCGCCCGCCGATCAGGTCGACGGCGGCGGCGGCGAGCGCGAGCGCGGCGGAGCGAAGGGCCGCGGCCGGGGCGGCGGGCGGAAGGGGCCGCCGCGCGACTACCCCGAGAGCGGGAACGTGGCCTACCCGAACGACGTGACGCCCAGCGGCGGCGAGGTCGCCCGCGTCGTCGAGCGCCACCTGGGCGCCATCGCGCCGAAGGCCGACCAGCTCACGGTGATCGGCGCCGACTGCCGCGCGGGCGCGTGCACCGCGCGGTACGTCTCCGGCCCGCACGGCGGCGGCAGGATCCTGCGCGACGCGGCGGTGATCGTGCGCCGGGTGTTCGCGCTGCGCGGCGTCCGCAGCCTGCGGCTCTACGTCCACGAGCCGCACGGCAAGCGCTCGCGGCGGGTCGAGCCGATGGCGCTCGCGGTCATCGCCTGCCGGCGCGCCGACCACCCCGGGTACGCGTGGACGCGGCTCACCCACCGCCAGCTGCCGCGGCGCTGCTCGATCGTCGAGCAGTCCCCCGGCAAGCTCGGCGCGCAGATCCGCAAGGGCAAGCTGTCCGAGCACCGCGCGAGCCGCGGCGACGCCGGTTCGAGCGGCGGGAACGGGGGCGCGAGCGGCTCGTCGGCGCCCAAGGGAGCGAGGCCCTACGGCTCGCCCGCGCCCGAGAACGTGAAGCCCGAGGACGAGGCCGGGAAGGGGCGCAAGGGCGCCGGGCGCTAGCGTCCGGGCCATGGACTTCGCCCTGACCGACGAGCAGCGGCTCGTCTCCGAGACCGCCCGGCGGTTCGCCGACAACGAGATCATCCCCCGCGCCAAGGAGAACGCGCGGCGCCACCACTTCGACACCGACCTCGTGCGCCAGATCGCCGCGCAGGGCTACCTCGGCGCGATCATCCCGACCGAGTACGGCGGCGCCGGGCTGGACTACATGACCTACGGCCTGATCGTCGAGGAGATCGGCCGCGCCGACTCGGCGATGCGCACGGTCGTCTCGGTGCAGACGTCGCTCGTGTGCAGCGCGATCCTGCGCTGGGGCACCGAGGAGCAGAAGCGCACGTACCTGCCGAAGCTGTGCTCCGGCGAGTGGCTCGGCTGCTTCGGCCTGACCGAGCCGGACACCGGCTCGGACGCCGCCAACCAGCGCACCCGCGCCCGGCGCGAGGGCGACCGCTGGATCATCAACGGGTCGAAGATGTGGATCTCGATGGGCAACCACGCGAAGGTCGCGCTGGTGTTCGCCCAGACCGACCCGGAGCTGCGCCACCGCGGCCTCGCGTGCTTCCTCGTCGACACCGACCAGCCCGGGTTCCAGCCGCAGGAGATCCACGGCAAGATGGGCCTGCACGGGTCGGACACCGCGGCGATCGCGCTCGACGACGTCGAGGCGACCGAGATGCTGGGCGAGGTCGGCGACGGCTTCAAGGTCGCGATGAGCGCGCTCGACTCGGGCCGCTTCTCGGTCGCCGCCGGCTGCGTGGGGATCTGCCAGGGCTGCGTGGACGAGTCGGTCGCGTACGCCCGCGAGCGCGAGCAGTTCGGCCGGCCGATCGCCTCGTTCCAGCTCGTGCAGGCGATGATCGCGGACATGAAGGTCAAGGCCGACGCTTCGCGGATGCTCGTCTGGCGCGCGGGGTGGCTGAAGGACCGCGGGGAGCCGAACACGCTCGAGACGTCGATCGCCAAGCTGTACGCGACCGAGTCGGCGGTCGAGTGCGCGAACACGGCGATCCAGGTCCACGGCGGCGCCGGCTACGTCGACGACCACCCGGTCGAGCGCTGGTTCCGCGACGTGCGCGTGACCACGCTGTACGAGGGCACCTCGCAGATCCAGAAGCTCATCATCGGCCGCGCCCTGACGGGGATCAACGCGCTCGTGCCCGACATGCCGCCGCAGCGGCCGGCGGTCGACCCGGTCCCCGCCCGCCCATGACGCTCGGCGTCGTCGGCGCCGGGACGATGGGCGCCGGCATCGCGCAGCTCGGCTGCCAGGCCGGCGAGACGACGCTCCTCCTCGATCCCGACGCGTCCGCGCTCGAGCGGGCGCGCGCATCGGTCGAGGCCGGTGTGCGCAAGGCCGCCGCGAAGGGTCGCGCGCCGGCGGACG
>DASZEJ010000158.1:0-88921 GCA_035940955.1 Solirubrobacteraceae bacterium | reverse complement strand
GCGCGCCCGCGTCCACCGCGCCGCGCGCCGCCGGGCAGCGCGCCGCATCGGCGCGCCGGTCACCGCCGCCGCGGCCGTCGTCGCCGCGTCCATGGGCGTGCTTGCCGGAGCGGGGGGCGATGAGCGCGGCGTGGCCCGGGCCAGCGAGCTGACGTTCCCGGACGGCAGGACGCTCGTCGTCTCCGGCGACGGCTCGGCCGCCGTTCGCGCGCTGCGGTCCGAGCTGGACCGCCGCGGGCTGCAGCTCGACGTGGTGAAGGCCCCCGCCCAGCGGGACGCGGTCGGCCGCGTCATCGCCGTCCTCGCGCCGAGGGGCGCGCGCCGCACCGAGTCCGGCTTCGCCCTGCCGCATCGCAGCGGCGCGACGACGGTCGTCATCGGGCGCGCGCCGCGCGCCGGCGAGCAGCCGGTCGAACCCGCCGCCCTCGCCGCTCTGGCCCACGGCGCCGCCAGGCGGCTGTCGCGCCGGCTGGTCCTCTCCCCGTCCAACCACCCAACGACCAAGGAGTCCTCCTTGCCGACCTCTCAGCAGCTCAGACGTGTCACGCGCGGCGCGCTCTCGGCGGCCGTGCTGATCACGACGGCGGCCGTGCCTGCCGTGGCCGCGACGCTTCCCGACGACACCGCCGAGGTGCGCGTCATGTCACACCACAACGGCGTCCGCAACGGCATCCGCATCGAGCAGATCACCGGCAGCGACGGCCGCTTCGCGACGCGCACCTACGACGCCGAAGGGACCCTCATCAGGGAATGGACCGACGACGGGCGCCGCGGGCTGCAGTGGAGCCGTGACAGCGGGCGCGTCGAATCCTTCGACGTCGAGCGCGGGACCCACGAGGACCGGTTCGAGCAGTGGGAGCTGACGTACCGCGCGCAGATCCGCATGGGCGCGACGCGGATCGCCGGCGAGACGACCGTCGACGGCCGGCCCGCGTACGAGCTCGTCAACAACCCGGCCTCGAAGGGCCCGGCCGGTGCGACGGAGGCAAGGAACGCCGGCCAGGAGGGCGTCGTGCACGTCTTCGTCGACCGCGAGACCTGGATCCCGCTGCGCAGCGAGCTGCACGATGCCGGCACCGTCACCGTGATGTTGACGACGACCAGCTCGATCGTGCCGCTGAGCGAGGCGGAGTCCCTGCTGCAGCCGAGCGCCGCCGTGCGTAAGGCACGCGCGCGGGCGGCCCTCGCCCGTCGCGCGAGGGCCGCCCGCCGCGCCGCAGCCGAGCGTCGCCGGTAGCCGCCGAGGGACGGCGCGGGGCCCGCTGCGAAGCGGGCCCCGCCGCGGTCACGGCTTGACCGCGATCCGCCCGCTGCCCGCCCGCACGAGCAGCAGCCGCTCGCCGGTCTCCTCGAGCCACTCGTCGACCGCCTCGCGGGCGCCCTTCCACCAGCCGTAGTCGTCGAGGATCAGCACGCCGCCGCTGACCAGGCGCGGGTAGAGGTGCCGCAGCTCGTGGCGGGTCGACTCGTACCAGTCGGTGTCGAGCCGCAGCAGCGCGATGCGGTCGGGCGCGCGCGCTGGCACCGTCTCCTCGACGAGCCCCTTCACGAAGTGCACGCGCTCGCGCGGGTACGGCACCTGCGCGAACCCCTGCTGCACGTCCTCGAGCGACGCCACCGCCCAGGTCTTGCTGTCGCGCGGCAGCGTGGCGAGCAGCTTGGCCGCGGGCCGGCCGTCGTGGCGCACGTCGCGCTCGCCGGCCGGCGGCATCCCCTCGAAGGTGTCGAAGAGGTGGAGGTCGCGCCCGGTGTCGCCGGCGGCGATGAGCGTCCGCGCGACCGCCTGCATCGACCCGCCGCGCCACACGCCGCACTCCACCACGTCGCCCTCGATGCGGTGGCGCGCGAGGTACCGCGTGGCCTCGATCAGCGCGAAGAGCTTGTCGGCGCTGGTCATCGTGTACGGGCGGACCGCGCGGATGATGTCCTTGGCCGCGTCGTCGAAGTCGCGGGGGAGGTCCTCGGCGGGGGCGCGGTCGGCCGCGGACGCGCGTTCGCGCCGCGCAGGCACGGCCGCGCGGCGCTTCGCTCCGCCGCCGGGCTCCGGCGCGGGGCGCGCCTTCGTCAGCTGGTAGCCCGTCAGCCGCCGCAGCGCGTCGTTGACCTGCTTCCTCATGGCCGCGCCACCTCCGCCAGCAGCGCGCGCCACTGCTGCCCGATCACCCCGACGTCGTAGCTGCGCGCCTTCTCGAGCGCGGCGGCGCCGTACCGCCGCCGGCGGTCCCGGTCCGCCACGAGCGACCGCATCGCCTCGCCGAGCGCCGCCACGTCGCCCTCCGGCACGAGGATCCCGTCGACGCCGTCGTCGATCATCTCCCGCGGCCCCGTCGGGCAGTCGAACGCCACCACCGGCAGCCCCTTGCTCATCGCCTCGATGATGACCATCGGCAGGCCCTCGAACCGCGAGCTGAGCACGAACAGCGACGCGCGCGCCATCTCCTCGCCGAGCCGCTCGGTCCGCCCCATCAGGAGCACCTCGTTGTACAGCTCGTGCTCGAAGATCAGCCGCCGCAGCGCGTGGAAGCGGAACGGGCGCGCGCTGCCGTAGATCCGCAGCCGCCAGTCGGGGTGGGCCTGGGCGACCGGCGCGAAGGCCGGCACGAGCATGTCGAACCCCTTCTGGGGGACGAGCCGGCCCGCCGCGATCACCGTCGGCGTGTCGTGCGACGACGTGCCGCCGGGCAGCGGCGGCACCGCGTTGCGGATGCGGACGATCCGGGGCCGCGCGCCGCCGCCGAGCGCCTCCGCGTACTGGCGCAGGTCCTCGTCGGTGAGGACGGCGATCGCGTCGAGCGACGGGTACGCCTCGCGCTTCAGCGCGGCGACCTCCTCGCCGTAGCCGAGGAAGTGCATGTGCTCCTGCGCCACCGCGGCGACCCCGCGGCGGACCAGCCGCGCCGCCGCGATGCTGAACCCCGGCCGCGTCGTGATCACGACGCCCGAGCGCAGCGACCGCAGCCGGCGGGCGAGCAGCACGTCGGTCCACAGCGTGGCCGACGCCGAGAAGTGGTCGTCGCGGTGGACCAGCACGCCGGGCCGGCCGCGCAGCGCGGCGCCGAGCCGGCCGCCGCCCCCGCGGCCCTCGCGCTGGTCGTCGAGCACGCTGACGCGAACGCCCTCGGGGAACGGCAGCAGCGGCACGTCGCGCCGCCGCACGACGCTGATGACCTCGACCTCGCGGTCGCGCGCCAGCTCCCCGGCCAGGTTGAGCGCCGTCCGGATCGTCCCGCCCAGCCCGAACGCGTGCCCGAGCACGATGTGGACCGACTGGCCGCGCGGCTCGCCGCGCCCGGGCCGCCCGCGCGCCGTCAGGCGGCGCAGGCGCCACGCGACGAGGCGGTGCACGAGCGTCTCGCGTGCGTGCTCGTCCCCACCGTCTCGCGCCTCCTCCGGCTCGTCGGCCGTCCCGTCCTCACCCTCCTCGGAGTCCTCCTCCTCCGGCTCGGACACCGGCCGCGACCGGATCGACAGGTTGTTCGCCGACGTGAAGTACGGGCGCAGCGCCCGCGCCACGCCGTCGCGCTCGACCTCGCGCCGCGGGTAGACGAACACGTCGCCCTTGTTGGCGATCCCGTCCTCGTGGGCGCCGAGCCGCAGCCGGTCCGCGCCAGCGTCGAGGTGCAGGTCCCAGACCTCGGTCTCGGCCGCGTCCCCCACGAGCGGCCGCAGCTCGAGCGTCGCCGCGAAGCGCCCGGCGTCGAAGCGGGCCGGCGCCACGACCTCGCGCTCGGTGAGGCGCGAGACCGCGACCAGGTGCCCGCCCGCAGCGGCGGCGGGCGCGCTGCCCTCGAAGGCGAGCGCCGCGTCGCCGACCGTCACCCGCGCGACCTCGGCGTGCGGCGGCGGCGGCGCGGCGCGCACGCTCAGCGACAGGTTGCCCCGCGCGGTCGCGTAGGCCCGGAACCGGTAGACGGCGCCCGCGGCGCGCACCCGCGACGCGTCGGGCAGCTCGTCGCCCGGCGGCGCGACGAGCCGCTCCTCCGACCCGTCGGCGGACACCACGACGACGTCCCACGTCGCGTCCTCGGCCGGCAGCTCGGTCACGTCGAACGCCGCCTCGAACTCTGGGTCGCTGCCGGCGCGCACGAACGCCGCCGGCACCGTCCGCCCGGACTCGCGCTCCCTCAGGACGGCCTGGCGCGCGCCCGCCACGGACGGCGCCCCGAGCCGCCCCTCCAGCCGCAGCCGGCCCGCCCCGGCGAGCTCCACGCGGGCGGCCACCGAGCGCGGGTCGCCGGGCGCACGGCGGCGCAGGAGCCTGCGAAGGAACCGGCGGGGGGCCACGGCTACAGCCTGTCGCTTTCGCCGACGTGCCGTCGTGATAGACACCGGGGATGGCCCGCCCGCCCCTGCTGCTCGCCGCCGCGGCGCTCGCCGCGCTCGCGCTCGCGGCCTGCGGGGGCGACGGCGGCGAGGGCGCGGGCGGCAAGCCGCCCCAGCAGGTGGTCGACGCCGGCCGGACAGCGCAGGGCCGCCAGGTCTTCGGCCGCAGCTGCGCGGCCTGCCACGGGGGCGACGGAGGCGGCGGCACGGGCCCGCGTCTGGCGGGCGAGGCGGCCTACACCGACCCCGACGTGGTCGTCGAGCAGGTGCGCAACGGAGGCGGCGGGATGCCCGCGTTCTCGGACCGTCTGAGCGAGCAGGAGCTGGCCGACGTGAGCGCCTTCGTGGTCAGGGAGCTGGCCCGCTAGCCGGGTATCCTCCGTCCCGTGCAGGAGATGGTCATCTACGGCGTCTCGTTCGACATGGTCGGAAAGCAGCCGATCGTGCTCCTCAAGACCGTCGACTCGAACAAGTTCCTCCCCATCTGGATCGGCCATCCCGAGGCGGCGGCCATCCTGATGAAGCTCCAGGGAGCGAGCACGCCGCGCCCGATGACGCACGACCTCATGTGCGACATGCTGGGCGAGCTCGACGCCAAGTGCACGCAGGTCTCGGTCACCGAGCTGCGCGAGAACACGTTCTTCGCGACGATCACCCTGCAGATCGACGGCAAGGAGATGGAGATCGACTCCCGCCCTTCGGACGCGCTCGCGCTCGCCGTGCGCTCCGGCGCGCCGATCTTCGCGGCCGAGGACGTCATCGCCGAGTCGGCGATCGAGTTCGAGCACGACGTCGAGGACACCGAGGAGGTCGTCGAGAAGTTCAAGGACTTCCTCGACCGCGTGACCCCCGAGGACTTCCTCGGCGGCGAGGGCTCGAGCTAGTAGGCCGCCGAGCCGCCGTTGCCGGCGCAGTCCTCGTAGCCGAGCTGCGCCAGGCGGGCGCTGGTCACCGCCATCCGGCGCTGCAGCCGCGGCCACTCCACCCGCCACCGCGCCTGCGGGTCCCTGCTGCGCGAGGTGCGCCACAGCACGCGCTCCAGCCTCTGCGAGAACGCCCGGTACTCGGCGACGAGCACCGCGTGGCGGTCGCGCCAGTGCGGCGGCGCCTGGATCGAGGCGAGGTCGTCGGCCTCGGCGCGGGCCAGCACGGCCAGGTCGCTCGGCACGCGCGCCGCCGGCACGAGCGCGTCCGCCTGCTCGCAGACGGCGTCGGCGACCACGCGGTAGGAGCCGGGGAACCGCCCCATCGCGGTGAGCGTGAAGACGATCAGCGCCGGCACGAGCCACGCGGCGGGGTAGAGCAGCATCGACGCCTCGAGCGGCCGACTGACCGCGACGTCGCGCGCGTCGACGACCGCCGTCCGCGCGGCGAGGTCGCCCAGCCGCTGGCGGCGCTGGCCGGTGCAGACCATGACGATCGGGCCGACGATCGTCTGGTCGACGATCCGCAGCACCGTCCGCGACGCGGCCGCGCGGCCGCTGACGATCTCGCCGTCGAGCGTGACCGTCCGCAGCTTGAAGAGCGCCTTGCCCGCGGTCTGGCCGCTCGTCGTGTCGGAGAGGTAGAAGTAGACGAGCGCCAGCGCGGTCGCGAGCGCCTGCACGCCGCGCTCGTAGCGGAACGCGAGCAGCTCGATCGGGGCCAGGAGGAGGAGGTCGACGAAGATCGCGCCGAGGCGGCGGGCGTCGAGGTGCTTGCGCTCGGCGGGGACCATGCGCGGGGTCATCGGCCCGCCGAGGGGATTCCTGAGCGCTAGGCGCGCGCCAGCTCGATCACCCGTCCGACCAGCTCGTCGAACGTGATGCCCGCGGCCTCGGCCGCCTGCGGCAGCAGCGACGTCTCGGTCAGGCCGGGGACCGCGTTGACCTCGAGCAGCTGGGGCACGCCGGCCGCGTCGAGGATCAGGTCGACGCGGGCGAAGCCGCGGCAGCCGAGCAGCCGGTACGCGGCCAGCGCGGTCTCCTGCACCCGCTCGGTCACGCCGTCGCCCAGCTCGGCTGGGCAGACGTAGTCGGTACGGCCGATCTCGTAGCGCGCCTCGAAGTCGAAGAAGTCCTCGTCCCGCGGGATCGCCTCGACGACCGGCAGCGCCTCGCCGTCCAGGACCGAGACCGCGAGCTCGCGCCCGCGCACGTGGCGCTCCAGCAGCACCTTGCCGTCGTAGGAGAACGCCGCCACGAGCGCGCCCGGCACGTCGGCGGCCGAGCGGGCGAACTTGATGCCCAGCGCGGAGCCCTGGCGGGCCGGCTTGACGACGATCGGGAAGTCCAGGCGCTCCTCGATCGCCGGCAGCGCGTCGGCCGCGCCGAGCTGCTTGAACGCGGCCTCGCTGAACGCGAAGAAGTCGGGCGTCGGAAGGCCGGCGTCGCGGAACGCGTGCTTGGCCAGCACCTTGTCGGCGCAGCGGATGCAGGACGAGACGCCCGACCCCGTGTAGGGCACGCCGACCAGCTCCAGCAGCTCCTGCACCGTGCCGTCCTCGCCGTCGCGCCCGTGCAGCGCGACGAACGCGACGTCCGGCGCGGCGTCGCGCAGGCGGGCGACGAGGTCGTGCCCGGCGTCGATCGCGACCACCTCGTGCCCGAGGCGCTCCAGGGCGTCCTGCACGCGGGCGCCGGAGGTGAGCGAGACGTTGCGCTCCAGCGACCGCCCGCCCTTGAGGACGGCGACCCGGCTCACGACGCGCGGCGGCGCATGCGCACGACGTTCGCCGGCGCGCCGCCGGGCTCGGACCGCCGCGCGGCGGCCGGGGCGGCCGGCCGGCCCGTGAGCGTGCCGTACAGCTCGACCTGCTCGCGGACGACCTCGCCGATCCGGCGGACGCCCTCGCGGATCTCGTCCTCGCCGACGCCAGAGAAGTTCAGGCGCATCTCCGACCCGCCGCGCCCGTCGAGGAACGCCGCCCGCCCGGGCACGAACGCGACGTTCTCCTGCAGCGCCCGCGCCAGCAGGTCGGTGGTGTCGAGGTAGTCCGGCAGCGTCGCCCACAGGAACAGCCCGCCCTGCGGGCGCGTCCACTCGGACTCGGGCGGGAAGCAGTCGGCCAGCGCGGCGAGCATCGTGTCGCGCCGGCGCCGGTAGATCGCCGTGAGCGAGCCGAGGTAGTCCTGCCAGCGGCCGGAGTCGAAGTAGGCGGCGACGAAGCACTGCGTCATGGACGACGAGCACAGGTCGACCGCCTGCTTGCCGACGTTCATCTTCTGGAGCACCGGCCGCGGCGCCGCCGCCCAGCCGAGCCGTACGCCCGGCGAGAGGATCTTCGAGAACGTCCCCAGGTAGACGACGAACTCCTCGGTGTCGAGCGAGCGCAGCGTGGGCAGCGGCTCGCCCTCGTAGCGCAGCAGGCCGTAGGGGTTGTCCTCCAGCACGAGCAGCTCGCGCTCGGCGGCGAGCTCGACGAGCCGGCGGCGGCGCGGCAGCGACATCGTCACGCCGGCCGGGTTCTGGAACGTGGGGACGGTGTAGACGAACTTCGGCCGGCGACGCTCGCGCTCGAGCCGGTCGAGCGTCGCCTCCAGCTCGTCGATCCGCATCCCGTCGGCGTCGACGCCGACCTGCACGACGTCGGCCTGGTAGGAGGTGAACGCCGGGATCGCCCCCGGGTACGTCGGCGCCTCGGCGACGATCACGTCGCCCGGGTCGATCAGCGTCTTGCACATCAGGTCGATGACCTGCTGGCCGCCCGTGGTGACGAGGACGTCGTCGACGTCGACCGCCGTTCCCTCCTCGGCCATCACCTCGGCGATGCAGCGCTTGACGACGGCCAGGCCCTCGGTCGGCCCGTACTGGAGGGCCCGCGCGCACGACTCGGCCGCGACCCGCTGCATGATCGCGGCGTAGCTGTCGGCCGGGAACGTGGAGGTGTCCGGCAGGCCGCCCGCGAGCGAGATGACCTCGGGGCGCTCGGTGATGGCCATGAGGTCCCGCATGGCCGAGGAGGTCATGACCTTCGTACGCTGGGCGAACAGGCCCGCGTAGCGCTCGAGGTCGCGCGCGGACCGGCCGGGGTGTTTTGAGCTCCGGCTCATCGGGGCAACGGGCACGATACCCGCGGCCCCCTCCGGATCATGGACACCGTCTTCGACATCCTCACGGGCGCCGGCCTCGGCGCCGCGGCCGGCATCCGGCCGTTCCTCCCCGCGCTCGTCGCGGGCGCCGCCGCCTCCGCGGACCTGCTGATCGACTTCGACGGCACCGACCTGTCCTTCCTGGAGGCGACCGGCTGGCTGCTCGCGGTGATCGTCGCGCTGATCGCCGTCGTGCTCCTGCAGCGGCGGCTGACCGGCGAGGGGCTCGACCGCAGCCCGGCCGGCGCCGCCGTCGCGGGCCTCGCGCTCGGCGTCGGCGCGCTGCTCTTCGCCGGGGCGCTGGCCGACCACTCCGGCACGTGGTGGCCGGGCGTCGCCGGCGGCCTCTTGTGCGCGCTGCTCGCCCAGCTCGCGGTGCGCGACCTCCTGCGGCGCACGCGGGCGCGGCTCGATCCCGACGCCCGCGAGGCGCTCACCGTCTACGCCGACGGCGCGTCGCTGCTGCTGGCGATCCTCGCGATCGTCGCGCCGCCGGTCTCGGTGCTCGCGCTGGCGGTGCTCGCGTGGCTGCTCGTGAGCGGCCGGCGCCGCGCCGGCGAGAAGTTCGCGGGCCTGCGCATCCTGCGGTGACCCCTCCGAAGCTCCTGCTCGTCGTCATCGACGGCATGAAGCCCTCCGCGCTCGAGCGGGCGGTCGCCACCGGCCGCGCGCCCACCCTCGGCCTGCTGATGGAGCGCGGGACGTACGTCGACGACTGCTGCGCGGCGTTCCCCTCGGTGACCCCGACGTGCGCGGCGACGATCGCCACCGGCACGCTGCAGCACCGCCACCACGTGCCGTCGATGAACTGGTGGTCGCGGGCCGAGAAGCGCTACGTCGAGTACGGCTCGAGCTTCGGCGCCTCGCGCCGGTTCGGCATCAACCGCCAGCTCGTCGACACCGTCTACAACATGAACCACGAGCACCTGAGCGCCGACACGCTCACCGTGTTCGAGTCGCTCGACGACGCCGGCGTGCGCACCGCCGGGACGACGTACCTGATGTACCGCGGGCGCCACGACCACGAGGTCTCCCGCGACAGCGCGCTGACCCGCCTGGCCGGGCAGACGCTCTTCCGCAAGCCGGTCCGCGGGCCGCGCGAGCTGTTCTACGCCGACATCTACGCGAGCCGCCAGACCGGCTGCCGCAGCCAGCTCGGGATGCCCGGCCTGCGCGACCAGCACTCGGGCTGCGTGGGCGCGTACATGGTCGAGCACGACCTGTTCGACTTCCTCCTGCTGTCGCTGCCCGACAACGACACGCACTCGCACAAGAACGGGCCGCACGCCCAGGTCGCGTCGATCCACGACGCCGACCAGCAGCTCGACCGGGTGATGCGGGCGGCCGGCGGGCCGGAGGCGTTCCTGGCCGAGCACGCGGTGATCGTCGTCGCCGACCACTCCCACGCGGCGGTGGAGCAGCGCGTCGACCTGCTCGACGCGTTCGGCGACCTCGCCGTCGCCGGCCCGGGGCGCGCCAGGCCGCAGGACGCCGAGATCGCGGTCTGCCCGGCCCAGCGGTCGGCGATGGTCTACGCGCTCGTGCCCGAGGCGCGCGACCACGTGCTGCCGCAGGTGCTCGGCACCGCGCTCGAGCTGGACGGCGTCGACCTCGCGATGCACCGCGAGCAGGGCGTCGCGATCGTGACGAGCCCGCGCGGGGCGCTGTCGTTCGCCCCGGGCCAGGAGGTGCGCGACCTGCGCGGCGGGGAGTGGGTCGTGCGCGGCAACCTGGGGGTGCTCGACGCCGCGATCGAGGGCGGGGTGTTCCGCAGCGACGCCTACCCGGACGCGCTCGCGCGGGTGTGGGCGGCGCTCGACTGCCCGACCTCGGGCGACGTGCTGCTGTCGGCCGCGCCGGGGTACGAGTTCGCCGACTGGGGCGGGGCCGACCACGTCGGCGGGGGCTCCCACGGCTCGCTGCACCGCAGCGACTCGCTCGGGGCGCTCGTGTTCACCGGCGTCGATCCGGGCGACCCGCCGGACCAGTGGTCGATACGCGACGTCGCCGGAATGGTGCGGCGCCACTTCCGGCTACCCTCGGCCGCGTGAACGAGGAGCTTGCAGCGAGCGTGGAGGCGCCGCCGCGGCTGCGCGCCCGGATGCACGCCGGGATGCGACGCCCCGCGAACTGGTTCGAGCTGGTGCGGTTCGGCGTCGTCGGGGCGAGCGGCTACGTCGTCAACCTGGTCGTGTTCTCCCTGCTGGTCCACGCGGCCGGCGCCCACTACCGCCTCGCCGCGACCGGCGCGTTCCTGGTCGCGGTCGCCAACAACTTCCTGTGGAACCGCCGCTGGACGTTCCGCGCGCACGACGGGCACGCGGGCTTCCAGGCCGCGCGCTTCCTCACGGTGAGCGTCGGCGCGTTCGCCTTCAACCTCGCCATGCTGGAGCTGCTGATCGCCGGGTTCGGCGCGCCGGAGGTGCCGGCCCAGGCCGTCGCGATCGCCGCGGCCACGCCGCTCAGCTTCCTCGGCAACAAGCTCTGGAGCTTCGCCCGGTGAAGCCGGCCGCGGCGCTCGTCGCCGCGGTCGTGCTCCTGCTGGCGGTCGTGCCGGCCGCCGGAGCGGCGGGCGACCTCGTCCGCCCGCGGTCGCTCGACGAGCGGCCGAGGCTGCGCCAGCAGACCGGGCGCGAGGTCCTGCGCGTCGCCGACCGGCTGCCCGAGGTGCGCGCCGAGCGCGCCGAGCACCCGGGCTCGACCCGCGAGGTCTTCCTGAAGGGCGGGACGCTCTGGCAGGTCAGCTACTACGCGAGGCCGACGAAGGCCGAGTCGCGCAAGGAGATCGCGCAGGTCATCGTCAGCGACACGACCGGCGCGGTGCTCGAGGTGTGGACCGGGTTCCGCGTCGCGTGGACGATGGCGCGCGGCTACGACGGCGCGTTCGGCGAGAAGGTCAACGCGCCGTACGTGTGGATCCCGCTGCTCGTGCTGTTCGTCGTGCCGTTCGTGCAGCGGCGCGTGCGGTCGCTGATCCACCTCGACCTCGCCGTCCTGTGCGCGTTCTCGGTCTCGCTGGCGTTCTTCAACGCGGCCGAGGTCGAGACGTCCGTGCCGCTCGTGGCCCCGCTGCTCGCCTACCTGCTCGGGCGGATGCTGTGGATCGGGCTGCGCCGCGGCGGGCGCCCGCCGCCGCCCCGGCTGCTCGTCCCCGCCGGCGCGCTGGCCGCCGGCGTCGTGTTCCTCGCCGGGTTCCGCCTCGGGCTGAACCTCGTCGCGTCGAACGTCATCGACGTCGGCTACGCGGGCGTGATCGGCGCCGACCGGCTCGCCGACGGCGACCCGCTGTACGGCGGCTGGCCGAGCGACAACGAGCACGGGGACACGTACGGGCCGCTCGCGTACGCGGCGTACGTGCCGTTCGAGCAGGCGATGCCGTGGAGCGGGACGTGGGACGAGCTGCCCGCGGCGCACGGCGCGGCGATCGCGTTCGACCTGCTGACGCTGACGGGCGTGTGGCTGCTCGGGCGGCGCACCGGCGGCCCGGCGCTGGGCGTCGCGCTCGCGTGGGCGTGGGCGGCGTACCCGTTCACGCTCTACGCGCTGAACACGAACGCCAACGACGCGATCGTGCCGCTGCTCGTCGTCGCGGTGCTGCTCGTGGCGACGAGCGCGCCGGCTCGCGGGGCGGCGGCCGCGGTGGCCGGGCTCACGAAGCTGGCGCCGCTCGGCCTGGCGCCGGTGCTGGCGACGCACGGGCTCGCCGGGCTGCCGTGGCGCCGGCGGCTCGCGCGCGCGGCGCTGTTCGCGGCCGCGTTCGCCGTGGTGGCGGGAGCGACGCTCGCGCTGACGGTCGACGACCCGGGCACGTTCTGGGACCGGACGATCGGCTTCCAGGTCGACCGCGGTGCGCCGTTCTCGATCTGGGGCCTGTACGGCCTCGACGGGCCGCAGCGCGTCGCGCAGGGGCTGGCGGTGCTGATCGCGGTCGGCGTCGCGCTCGTCCCGCGGCGGGCCGACGAGCGGGTGCGGCTGGCGGCGCTGTGCGCGGCGGTGCTGATCGCGCTGCAGCTCGCCGCGACGTACTGGTTCTACCTGTACCTCGTGTGGTTCTTCCCGCTCGTGATGCTGGCGCTGCTTGGGCGCGACCGCGAGCCGGCCCGGGCATGATCCCGGCGCTCGTCCTGGCGCTCCTCTTCGCCGCCGTCACCACGGCCGGCCCGCTGTCCGACACGAGCGTGAGCGACCTCTACCTCTACCGGTCGGTCGCGGGGCTGATCGAGGACGGCCACCTCCCGTACCACGACTTCGCGTTCGAGTACCCGCCGCTCGCCGCGCTGCCGCTGTGGCTCGCGGGCGTGCCGGGCGGCGGGGAGGACGGCTACGCGCTGACCTTCGGCGCGCTGATGCTCGGCTGCGCGCTGGCGCTGCAGCGCTTCACCGCGGGGCTCGCGGGCCCGCGCGCCGCGTGGCTGATCGCGCTCGCGCCGCTCGCGCTCGGCGCGTCGATCCGCACCCACTACGACCTCCTCCCGGCGGCGATCGTCGCGGCCGCGCTGCTGCTCTTCGCGCGCGACCGGCCGGCGTGGGCGTTCGCCGCGCTCGGTCTCGGGACGGTGACGAAGCTCTACCCGGCGCTGCTCGTGCCGGTGGCGGCGGTGTGGCTGGCCGGGCGCGGGGATGGCCGGGCCGCGCTGCGGGGGATCGCCGCGTTCGCCGTCGTCGTCGTGGCGGTGTCGCTGCCGTTCGCGGGCGAGGGCTACGCGGAGCAGGTCGAGTTCCACCTCGACCGGCCGGTGCAGATCGAGTCGACGCCCGCCTCGGTGCTGTTCGCGCTCGGCGGGTCGCACGTCACCGGCGACCCGATCCGGCACGACCGGTTCAAGTCCAACGGGCTCGACGGCGGCGCGGCCGACGCCGTCCAGCTCCTCTTCGCCGCGCTGCTCGCCGGCACGCTGCTCGCGGTCGTCGCCCTCGCGCGGCGCGCGCCCGACCTCCGCCAGCTCGTGCTCGCCGCCTTCGCCGCCGTGCTCGCGTTCGTCGCGCTCGGCAAGGTCCTCTCGCCGCAGTTCATGGTGTGGCTCGCGCCGTTCGCCGCGGTGCTCGCGACGTGGCGCGCCCGGCTGCCGGCCGCGCTGTGCCTCGGGGCGTTCGCGCTGACGCTGGTCGAGTTCCCCGGCCGCTACTTCCACCTCGTGCACGAGGACGCCGCGACGATCGTCGTCGTCGCGGCCCGCAACGGGCTGCTGCTCGCCGCGCTCATCGCCACGCTCGCCGCACTGGCTCGATCGACGCGGCCTGCCGCGGCCCCGCGCAGCGGATCAGGACGCCCATCAGCCACGGATCGTCCTGCGCCGTCTCGAAGCGGACGCCCATCTGGTCGACCAGCGACTGGATCGCCTGCTCCTTCTTGACGCCGATCACGCCGCCGCGCGGCCCGGTCATCCCGACGTCGCTCATGTAGGCGGTGCCGCCGGGCAGGACCCGCTCGTCGGCGGTCGGGACGTGCGTGTGCGTC
This sequence comes from Solirubrobacteraceae bacterium, assembly GCA_035940955.1. Lineage (GTDB taxonomy): Bacteria > Actinomycetota > Thermoleophilia > Solirubrobacterales > Solirubrobacteraceae > CADCVT01. Next base: position 75,070 of record DASZEJ010000158.1, on the reverse strand, counting down.
CCCAGCACGGCGGTCACCCGGCCGTCCAGGTACCAGCCCATCGCCACCTTCTCGCTGGTCGCCTCGGCGTGGAAGTCGACGAGGACGTGGTCGGCGCGCCCGTCGAGGCCCTCGAGCACGGTCTCCACCTCGTCGAACGGCGAGCGGGCGGCCTTGAGGAACACGGTCCCGATGAGGTTCGTCACCGCCAGGCGCACGCCGTCGCGCTCGACCACGGTGACGCCGCGGCCGGGATGGCGGCGCAGGTAGTTCGCGGGCCGGACGACGCGCTCCTGCGCGGCGAGGTAGGGGAGGATCTCGCGCCGGTGGTAGGCGTGGTTGCCGAGCGTGATCACGTCGACCCCGGCGGCGAGCAGCTCGTCGGCGATCACCGGCGTGATGCCCAGGCCGCCGGCCGCGTTCTCGGCGTTGACGACGACGAAGCCCGGCTCGAGCTCCTCCCGCAGGCCGGGCAGCAGGCCGAGCAGGGTGCGCCGCCCGAGCCCCCCGACGACGTCGCCGACGAAGAGGATGCTCGTCACCTCTGACGACCTTGCGATCCTGTGGGGGCCATGACCTCAGAGCGTCCCGCTCCGCAGGTCCCGTCCAGGGTCGTCGTCCCCCGGTGGGTGCAGCTCGTCACCCTGCCGATCGTGCTGCTCGGGCTCTGGGCGCTGGCGCGGGCGGCCGGCGTGGTGCTGCTCGTGTTCGTCGTCGCGGCGGTCATCGCGCTGATCCTCAACCCCATGGTGACGGTCGTGCAGCGCACGCGCGTGCCGCGCGGCCTGGCGGTGGCCGTCGTGTACGTCGGGTTCTTCCTCGCGGTGTCGACCGTCGGGTACCTGCTGTCCGGCCCGATCGCCGACCAGGTGCGGGCGTTCCAGCGCGACGTGCCCGCGTTCGTCGACGACGCGAACGCCTCGCTGGCCGACGTGCAGCGCTGGCTCGACGACCAGGGCATCGACGTCCAGCTGCAGACGCAGGGCCAGACCGCGCTCGAGACGCTGCAGGACCAGGTGCTCGAGGGCTCGGGCGAGGTGGTGTCGTTCACCGGCGACCTGCTGCGCGAGGTGATCAGGACGTCGATCCACCTGATCCTCGTGCTCGTCCTCAGCATCTACATGCTCCTCTACGGGCCGCGGATCGGGCGGCTCGTGCGGTCGGTGCTGCCGCCGGGCGACGGGACGCCGGAGGACGACTACCCGACGCGGGTGCAGAAGGCGGTCTCGGGCTACGTGCGCGGGCAGATCCTGTTCAGCACGATCATGGGGACGAGCGCGGGCCTCGCGCTGTGGGTCTACGGCACGATCGGGATCTTCGAGCAGGGGCGCACGTACGCGCTGGCGTTCGGCGTCTTCTTTGGCGTCATGGAGCTGGTGCCGTTCGTCGGGCCGGTGCTCGGCGCGCTGCCGCCGCTGCTGGTCGCCCTGTTCGACGACCCGCTGACCGCGGTGTGGGTCGGGCTGCTGTTCCTCGCGCTGCAGCAGCTCGAGGGCCACGTCGTCGCGCCGCAGGTGTTCTCGTACACGCTGCGGATCAACCCGCTGCTCGTGATCTTCGCGCTGCTGTTCGGGGCTGAGACCTACGGCTTCGTCGGCGCGCTGGTCGCGCTGCCGATCGCCGCCGTGCTGCGCGAGACCGTGATGTACCTGCGCCGCCACCTCGTGCTCGAGCCGTGGGGCGGCGGCCAGCTCGCGCTCGCCGGGCCGCCGGGCGGGCCGGCGCGGCCGCCGCCGTGCGCGGAGTGCGGCGCGCCGCCGCAGCCGGGCGACGCGTACTGCCGGCAGTGCGGGAGCGAGCTGCGCTCTAGCCTGCCCGCGGCATGATCGCGGCCGAGCACGTGACGAAGCGCTACGGCGCGCGCGACGCGCTGCGGGAGGTCAGCTTCAGCGCCCCGCCGGGGGAGCGGCTGGCGGTCATCGGGCCCAACGGGGCGGGCAAGACGACGCTGCTGTCGATCCTGGCCGGGATCGTCGAGCCGACGAGCGGGCGGGTGGAGGGGCGCGACGGCGTGGGCTGGGTCCCGCAGGAGCCGGCGGTGTACGGCAAGCTCAGCGTGCGCGAGAACCTGCGGCTGTTCGCGCGGCTCGAGCGGGTCGCCGACCCGGGCGCGGCGGTCGAGCGGGCGCTCGAGCTGACCGGCCTGGCCGACCGCGCCGGCGACGAGCTGTCGACGCTGTCGGGCGGCAACCGCCAGCGGGTCAACATCGCGATCGGCCTGCTCGGCGACCCGGCGGTCCTGCTGCTGGACGAGCCGTCCTCCGCGCTGGACCCGCGCCACCGCCAGCGCGTGTGGTCGTTCCTCGACCGCCTGGCGGAAGCCGGAACGACGATCGTCTTCGCCACCCACGACCTCGCCGAGGCGGCGCGGCACGGCGACCGCGTGCTCGTCCTGGCCGACGGCGAGCTGCTGTTCGGCGGCACGCCCGCCGAGCTCGAGACCGCGGTCGGGGAGGGCGGGGACCTCGTCGACTTCGAGGCGGCGTTCGTCGCCTACCTGCGGGAGCGCGGCCATTGAGGTGGCTGCTGCTCAAGGACCTGCAGATCCTGCGCCGCTCGCCGCTGCTGGTGGCGCTGCTCGTCGCCTACCCGGTCCTCGTCTCGCTGCTGATCGGCTTCGCGATCTCCGGCGGCCCCGACAAGCCGACGGTCGCCTTCTACAACGGCGTCCCGGAGGGCGAGTCGACGTTCACGGTCGGCGGCGAGGAGCGCGACGCGTCGTCGTTCGCCGAGCAGCTGTTCGACGCGGTCGAGCCGATCCGCGTCGGCAGCCGCGCCGAGGCGATCGAGAAGGTGGAGTCCGGCGAGGCGCTGGGGGCGCTGATCGTCCCGCGCGACGCCGCCGAGCGGCTGCGCTCGTCGCTGTCGCTCGCCGGCGCGCCCCGGCGGCCGGAGGTCGAGGTGATCTACAACGGCGAGGCCCCGGTCAAGCGGCGGTTCGTCGAGTCGACGATCGAGGCGCGGCTCGCCGAGGCCAACCAGGCGCTCAGCGGCGAGATCACGAAGATCGGCGCCGGCTACCTCGACATCCTGCTCGAGGGCGGGACGATCGACCTCTTCCTGCGCGAGTTCGACGTGCTCGGCCTGCAGCGGTCCGAGCGGATCCTGCGCCGGCAGGCCGACGAGCTGCCGCGCGGCTCGCGCCGGCGCGCCGAGCTCGAGCGGGTCGCGGAGTTCGCGCGGCTGGCGGTCGACAACCTCGACCTGTCGGACGCGATCCTCGCGTCGATCGGCGAGCCGGTCGTCGTCCGGCAGACCGTGCTCGACGGCGCCGACACCCCGCTCGACAGCTTCGCGGTGGCAGTCGCGGTGACCGTCTCGCTCATGTTCGTGACCGTGCTGCTGGCCGCGGGGATGCTGGCGCTCGAGCGCGAGGAGCACGCGTTCGGCCGCCTCGTGCGCGGGCTGGTCAGCCGGCTGGCGCTGCTGGCCGAGAAGGTGCTGCTCGCCGCGCTGTGCGCGTTCGCGCTCGCCGCGGTGATGGTCGCCGGGCTGAGCGCGTTCGTGTCGATCGCGTGGTCGCAGGCACACCTCTGGCTGCTCGCGCTGGCCGCGGGCGCGCTGGCGTTCGGCGCGCTCGGCGTGGCCGTCGGCGGGCTCGCGCGGGAGGTGCGGGCCGCCTCGCTGCTTGCGTTCCTGCTCTCGCTGCCGGTCGCGTTCCTCGCGCTGGTCCCGAGCGGGACGGTGTCGACCGCGCTCTACGACGTCATCCAGGCGGTCTCGGCGGCGTTCCCGTTCAAGCCGACGCTCGAGGCGCTCGACCGCACGCTGAACGACACCGGCCAGGCGGTGGCCGGGCCGCTCGCGCACCTCGCCGCGCTGGCGGCGGCGTACCTCGCGCTCGCGCGGCTCGCCCTGCGGCGCTTCGGCTAGCCCGGCGCCGGCAGGCGGAAGAGCTGCGGCATCCGCAGCGCCAGGACGAGGTCGCCGTGGACCCTCAGCCGGCCGTGCATGAACAGGAGCGGCCCCTCGACCGCGCCGGCGATCAGGCGCAGGAAGTCGATGGCGGCGACCTCGAACACGACGTCCGGGTCGGCGCCGGCCCCGCGCTCGACGGTCGCGCGCCCGTCGCGCACGGTCACCTGCCAGGCGTCGTGGCCGCCGTCGTCGCGCCCGCCGATCCGCCACTCGACGACCGCGTCGACCCCCGCCGCCGCGGCGCCGTCGAGGTTCGCCGGCATCTGGCGGAAGACCTCGGGCAGGATGACCTCGCGGTTGGCGCGCAGCCCCGCCGCGAGCTGCTCGTCGCTCGCGTCGCGGACGATGCGCGCGAACGCCTCGGGCGTCAGTGCGGGGCCGGCGGGATCCACAGCCTCCCCTCCATGATGTCGCCGATGCCGGCCCACGCGAGCTGCATGACGCGCAGCGCCGGCAGCTCGGGCGGCTCCTCCGGGTGCTCCATCCACCAGCGGCCCATGCCGACCGTCGCGGCGACGAACGCGTGCGCCATCGGCACCGCGTGCTCGTCGGCGATCGCGCCCATGCCCTGCGCGCGCAGCGTGTCGGCGAACTGGTCGGCGACGAGCGCCGCCATGCGGTCGCTCGCACGCGCGGCCGGGCCGGCGAACGGGCTGCCGCCGCCGCCGGGCGCGCCGTAGAGGACCGCCCACGCCTCGCGGTGCTCGGCGATCCACCGGAACACCGCCAGGAGCCCGTGCCACATCCGCTCGGCCGGGTCGGTGTGGTGCGCGGCCGACGCCTCGAGCGCCGCCACGAGCCGGTCGGCCGCGCGGCCCGCGCACGCCTCGAACAGCCCCTCCTTGGAGCCGAAGTAGGCGTAGACCATCGGCTTCGTCACGCCGGCACCGGCCGCCACCTCGTCGACCGACACCGCGTGGAAGCCGCGCCTGGCGAACAGCGGCAGCGCCGCGGCGAGCATCTGCTCGGAGCGCTCGGCGCGGGGCACGCGGCGCCGGCTCGCGGGGGCGGTCACACCTGCATGATTGACGACCGACATGACCAAGGGTAACTTACCGCGGGTAACAACGCGGGGAGGGTCATGAGGGGGATGCTTGCGGCGGTCGCGCTGGCGGCCGTCTTCGCCGCGCCGGCGCAGGCCGCGCCGCGCAGCGAGCTGGTCGCGCGGCAGGCCGTGGGGCCGGACACCGAGCGGCTCACCTACCGCTACGGGCCGCTGCTCGCGGGCGCCGGCCAGAACCTCATCATGCTCGGGCCGGTCACCATCGAGAAGCCGCCCGGCGACGTGTTCGTGACCCGCGTCGTGCCCGAGCTCGTGCGCCGGGACGGCACCGTGCCGCCGGTCGAGCAGGTCCACATGCACCACGCGGTGCTCGCGAACGCCTCGCGGCCCGACGCCACCGCGCCCGAGCTGCCCGAGCGCTTCTACGGCTTCGCGGAGGAGAAGACGATCGCGGCGCTGCCCGCCGGCTACGGCTACCCGGTGCGGCCCACCGACGTGTGGGTCATGAACTACATGCTCCACAACGGCACGCGGGCCAACGAGACGGTCTACGTCGAGTACACGGTCGACGTCGTCAGCCGCCTCTCGCCGACCGGGCAGGCGATGAAGCCGGTCCGGCCGCTGTGGCTCGACGTGCAGAACGGCAAGGCCTATCCCGTCTTCGACGTGCGGCGCGGCAGCGGCGGCGACGGGCGGTTCACGTACCCGGACGAGGCGCGCGACCCGTACCCCGCCGGCGTGCGGCCCGACGAGTGGCGCGCCCCGGAGGACCTGACGCTGGTCGCCGGCGCCGGCCACCTGCACCCGGGCGGGCTGTGGGTCGACCTGCACGCCGAGCGCGACGGGCGCCGCGCCCACCTCTTCCGCTCGGACGCCGTCTACTTCGACCCGAACGGTCCCGTCTCGTGGGACCTCGCGATGACGTACACGCGGCCGGACTGGCGCGTCGGCGTGCGCAGGGGCGACGTGCTCCGCGTCAGCACGACGTACGAGGCCGAGCGGGCGTCGTGGTACGAGTCGATGGGCCTGATGCTCGTCTACGCGGCGAGCGAGGAGGGCCCCGACCCGTTCGCCGCGCCGCCCGACGTGCGCGGCGAGCCGACGCACGGCCACCTCGCCTCGGCGTCGAACCACGGCGGCGTCGACACCGGCGCGCCGGACCCGGCGACGTTCCCGCCGATCGAGACCGTCGACCGCCGGGTCGGCATCGCCGACTTCGCGTACCTGCCGGGCGACGCGGGGGCGTCCGAGCCGTTCCGCGGGGTGCCCGAGGTCGAGCCGGGCGGGTCGCTGCGCTTCGGCAACCTCGACGCCACGGCGCAGATCTTCCACACGGTCACCGCCTGCCGCGCGCCGTGCAACCGCTCGGCGGGCATCAGCTACCCGCTGGCCGACGGCGAGGTCGACTTCGACTCCGGCTCGCTCGGCTACGGCCCCGACCGCTTCACGGCGGCGGCGCAGCGCGCGGAGTGGGAGACGCCGAAGGACCTCGAGCCGGGCACGTACACGTACTTCTGCCGCATCCACCCGTTCATGCGCGGCGCGTTCCGCGTCCGCGGCGAGCGGCGGGCGGGCGGCGGCGCCCCGGGTCGCCCGGCCTCGCGCCCCGCGAGCCGCCGCGGCCGGCTCCGCGTCCTGAGCCGCCGGCTGCGCGTGCGCCGCGGAGCGGTCCGCGTCCGCGCGGCGTGCCCGGCGGGAGGCCGCTGCGCGGGAACGGCCGCCGTCGTCCGCGGCCGGCGAGTCCTCGCCCGCGGCCGCTTCGCGGTGCGCGGAGGGACCCGTCGCACGCTCCGCCTGCGCCTGACGCGGGCGGGCCGCCGCGCCGTGCGCCGCGCCGCCCGCGTCGCCGCCCCGCGCAGCCGCACCGCGACGCTCCGCGGCCAGCTCGTCGTCCGCCAGCGCGGCCTGCCGCGGCGGTCGCTCCTCGTGGCGGTGAGGGGGCCGCGGAGGTGAGGGCCGCTCCACTCGCCGCCTCCCTCGCCCTCCTCGCCGCCCCCGTCGCAGCGCGCGCCGACGCGACCGTCACCGCGCTCCCCCGCGACCGCTTCGACCCCGCCGAGCTCACGATCGACCCCGGCGAGCGCGTCACGTTCGCCAACCGCGACATCGCGGTGCACGACGTCGTCGGCCAGGGGTTCCGCAGCGCGCGCACCGACCCGGGCCGCGACGCGCCGGTCGAGGGCGCCGAGCGTCTCGCCCCGGGCCGCTACGCGTTCGCGTGCTCGCTGCACTCGCACATGACGGGCACGCTCGTCGTGCGCGGCCAGGCGACCGAGCCGCCCCCGCCGCCGCCCCCCGGCGCCGACACCGCCCCGCCCCCCGACACGACCGCCCCCCGCCTGGCCGTCCGCGTCCGCGGGCGCGTCGTGCGCGTGACCGTCGACGAGGCCGCCCGCATCGTCGTCCGCGCCGCGGGCCGCACCCTCCGCCGCCGCACCGGCGGGCCCGCGACCGTCCGCCTCCGCCTGCGCGCCCGTCCGCGCCGCGTCACGGTCACCGCCACCGACGCCGCCGGCAACCGGCGCACGGTCGTCCGCCGCACGCCCGCGCGGCGCTACTAGCGGCGCCCGGCCGCGCGGCGACCGACGCGAATCGGCCCGCGCTCGGGCCGCGCCTCCACCGGCTCGCGCTCACCGCGATCGGGCGGACGGCCGAGAAGCGGTTCGTCCGACGTCCGCCGCAGGACGAGGAAGGCGGCGATCCCGAGCACGATGCCGACGCCCGCCTCCTTCAGCTCCGTGATCGAATGGACGAGCGGGTACTTGCTCGTGTAGAGGTCCTCGTCGTCGAACACCCGCTCGCCGGTCTGCGCGAGCAGGTAGTTGAGGATCAGGAACCCGGCGATCACCGGCGGCGCCACCGGCAGGTAGCGGCCCAGGACCTCGCGCGCGGGCCGCCACAGCGCCGCCGCCAGCGGGACGGCCACGAACAGCCCGGCCCAGAAGAACTGGAAGATCGTGTCGAGCGCCCCGTTGACCGCCCACAGGTTGTGGACGTTCAGCTCGCCCTGGGCGTTCTCCGCGCGCACGCTCTCCGGCGTGTCGACGCCGAAGATCCGCTGCCCCCAGCTGATCTCCTCTCCCGCCGCGAAGAAGAGCCCCACGGCGAGGACGCCGAGCACGACCGGCTTCCACGCGCTCACGGTGCTCGCGCCGGCGCCGAGCGCGCGGCGCGTGCGCACCGCCGCGATCCCGAAGCAGATCGACGCGACGAAGAGGCCGACCGTCCCCATCGTCTCGTAGGCGCCGTCCTCCTGAATCAGCCAGTCGAACGTGCGTGCCGGCAGCGCCAGGCTCGCGTAGACGGCGACGAGGACTCCTGCGACGGCGGCCGGCCACCACCGGGGCGCCGCGGGGCCAGCCGCGGCTTTGTCGACACGCGCTTTGACTATGGAGACACTTTATCGCCAGCTCGGAGCGCACCGGCGGCACGGGCGCCCCGAACGACCGCGGCGCGAGCGCCGGCGCGCCGAGTGGCGACAGCGCGCTCCGGGCACCGCGGGGCGATCGACGCGCCGGAGACCGGCGCACGGTGGTCCGCCGCACGCGCGCGCGGCGCTAGCCTCCACTCCGTGGCCTTCCCGCAAACCCGGCTGCGCCGCCTGCGCCGCACGAGCCCGCTCCGCGACCTCGTCCGCGAGACACGCGTCGACGCGGGCGACCTCGTGCTCCCGCTGTTCGTCGAGTCGGGGCTCGACGGCCGCCAGCCGATCGGCGCGATGCCGGGCGTCGACCGGCTGAGCATCTCCGCCGCCGTGGAGGAGGCCGGCCGCGCCCACGAGCTGGGCCTCGGCGGCGTAATCCTCTTCGGCATCCCCGCCGACAAGGACGAGGAGGGCTCGGGCGCCTGGGACGAGGAGGGGATCGTCCAGCTCGCCACCCGCGCCATCAAGGACGCGCACCCCGACCTCGTCGTCATGACCGACGTGTGCCTGTGCGAGTACACGAGCCACGGCCACTGCGGCCTCGTGCGCGACGACGGCCACGTCGACAACGACGCGAGCGTCGAGCTCATCGCCCGCACCGCGGTCTCGCAGGCGCGCGCGGGCGCCGACGTGGTGGCTCCCAGCGACATGATGGACGGCCGCATCGGCGCCGTCCGCCGCGCGCTCGACGACGACGGCCTCACCGACGTCCCCATCGTCGCCTACAGCGCCAAGTTCGCCTCGGCCTTCTACGGCCCGTTCCGCGAGGCGGCGGACTCGGCGCCCGCGTTCGGCGACCGCCGCGCCTACCAGATGGACCCGGCCAACGGCGACGAGGCGCTGCGTGAGGCGCTGCTCGACGTGCAGGAGGGCGCCGACGTCGTGATGGTCAAGCCGGCGCTGCCCTACCTCGACGTCATCCGCGACGTCAAGCAGGCGACCAGGCTGCCGGTCGCGGCCTACAACGTCAGCGGCGAGTACGCGATGCTCAAGGCCGCCGCGGCCGCCGGCCACCTCGACGAGCGCACGGCCGTGCTCGAGGCGCTGACCTCGATCCGCCGCGCCGGCGCCGACGTCGTGATCACCTACCACGCGAAGGACGCCGCGCAGTGGCTTCGGTAGCGCGACCCAAGCTGCGCAGCCGCAACGACGGCGCCGCCCGCCCGCTCGACGACCTCGACAAGCGCCTGCTCAACCTCATGCAGGGCCGCTTCCCGCTCGAGCCGCGCCCGTACGCCGCCGTGGCGCGCGAGGCCGGCATCGCGGAGGACGAGGCGCTCGCCCGCGTCCAGGCGCTGCTCGACGACCGGATCATCCGCCAGGTCACCCCGATCTACGACACGCGCGCGCTCGGCTACGCCTCCATGCTCGTCGCCGCCAGGGTCGACCCCGAGCACCCGTGGCGCGCGGCGAAGGTCGTCAACGAGCACCCCGGCGTCAGCCACAACTACCTGCGCAACCACGACTTCAACATGTGGTTCACGATCGCGGTCGAGGAGGACTCGCGGCTCGGGCTGCAGGGCACGCTCGACGTCCTGCAGGAGCTGACCGGCGCCGAGTCGATCCGCCAGCTGCCGACGCTCAAGCTCTTCAAGATCCGCATGGACCTGGAGATGGAGGGCGGCACCGACGCGCTGGCCAAGGCGGCGCAGGTCGTCGACCCGGCGCCCGAGGTCAAGCAGCCGTTCGACGAGCTCGACCGCGAGGTCATCCGCGCCACGCAGGGCGACATGCCGGTGATCGCCGAGCCGTACGCGCCGGCGGCCGCCAGGCTCGGCATGACCCAGCGCCAGCTGCTCGACCACCTCGAGGGCATGCGCGAGCGCAGCCTGCTCCGGCGCGTCGCGGCGATCCTCTTCCACCGCCGCGCCGGCTTCAGCGCCAACGGCATGGGCGTCTGGAAGGTGCCGGAGGACAGGATCGCCGAGGTCGGCCCGCGCATGGCCGCGTTCCGCGGGATCTCCCACTGCTACCAGCGCCCCACCTACGAGGACTGGCAGTACCAGCTCTTCACGATGGCCCACGGCCGCTCGAAGGAGGAGTGCGACGCGATCCTCGACGCGATCGAGGCGGAGATCGGCTGCATCGAGGATCGTGCGACCCTGTACTCGTCGACCGAGTTCAAGAAGGTCCGCCTCCTGTACTTCACCGACGACTTCAAGGAGTGGGAGCGAAGGCACGCCTGATGGCGGTCTCGGTGCGCGACACCAAGTCGGCCGAGCTGTACGCCCGTGCGGTCCAGTACCTGCCGGGCGGCGTGAACTCCCCGGTCCGCGCCATGCGCTCGATCGGGCGCGACCCGATCTTCGTCGACCGCGCGCACGGCGCCGAGCTGATCGACGTCGACGGCAACCGCTACGTCGACTGGGTGATGTCGTGGGGCCCGCTGATCCACGGCCACGCGCACCCGGCGATCGTCGCGGCGGTGACCGAGGCGGCCGAGCGCGGCACGACGTTCGGCGCGCCGACCGCGGGCGAGGTCGCGCTGGCCGAGGAGGTCGCCAAGCGCATGCCCGCGGTCGAGATGCTGCGCATGACCTCGTCGGGGACCGAGGCGAGCATGAGCGCGATCCGCCTCGCGCGCGCCGTGACCGGCCGCGACAAGCTGCTCAAGTTCGCGGGCGCCTACCACGGCCACGTCGACGGCCTGCTCGCCGAGGCCGGCTCGGGCCTCGCGACCGCGGGCCAGCCGTCGAGCCCCGGCGTCCCCGCGGCGGTGACCGCCGACACGATCGTCGTCCCGTGGAACGACCCCGCCGCCCTCGACGCCGCCCTCGAGGCCCACGAGCTCGCCGCGATCCTCGCCGAGCCGTTCCCGGCCAACATGGGCCTCGTCCCGTCCGAGGCCGGGTTCCTCGAGCTGCTGCGCGACCGCGCGAGCGCGACCGGCGCGCTGCTGGTGTTCGACGAGGTCATCACCGGCTTCCGCGTCGCGAGCGGCGGCGCGCAGGAGCTGACGAGCGTCGAGCCCGACCTCGTCGTGCTCGGCAAGGTGCTCGGCGGCGGGCTGCCCGCCGCCGCGTACGGCGGGCCGCAGCAGTTCATGGAGCGGATCGCGCCGGCCGGCGACGTCTACCAGGCCGGCACGCTGTCGGGGAACCCGCTGGCGGTGGCGGCCGGGCTGACCGCACTGTCGATGCTCGACGAGCAGGCGTACGCGCGCCTGGCCCACGTCACCGACACGCTCGCCGCGGGGCTGCGCGAGGCGGCCGGCGACCGGCCGGTGCAGGTGCCGACGGTCCCCGGCCTCCTGACCGTCTTCTTCGCCGAGGAGCCCGTGCGCGACTACGCGGCCGCCCAGCGGACCGACCACGAGGCCTACGCGGCCTGGTGCCGCGCGCTGCTCGCCCGCGGCGTCTACGCGCCGCCCTCGGCGTACGAGGCGTGGTTCCCGTCGCTGGCGCACGGCCCCGAGCACGTCGAGCGCACGCTCGAGGTGGCGGCCGCCGCGTTCGCCGACATCGCGTGAGCGCCGCCGCCGCCCGGGCCGAGGCCCTGCGCCTCGCCCGCGCGGGCCACGACCTGCACTACGGTCCGCCCCCCGCGGATCCCGACCTCGCCCTCCTCGACGGCGACCGCCTCTACGCCGCCGGGCTGGAGCGCCTGGCGGAGACCGGCGACCTCGAGGCGATCCGCGCGCTGGCCGACCTCATCTCCGACTGCGCGCGCGCCGCCGCGGAGGGGCGCCAGGGCGACGCCGAGGCATCGTGGCGCGCCACCGCGCGCCGGCTGAGCGTGACGGGGTTCACGCCGTCGTAACGTCGGGGACGGTAGATTTCCCGGCCCCGACGGACCCGCTGACCCGTGCCCGACCGCCACCTCACGTCCAAGTCCAAGTACACCGCCGACCGGCAGTACCCGGGCGCGTTCGAGGGCGAGACCGTCACGCGCCGGCGCTTCATGACCGCCACCGCCCACGTCGCGGGCGCGGCGGCCGTGTCGGCGATCGCGCTCCCCGCCCTCGGGTTCGCGCTCGGGCCGATCTTCGAGGAGCGCGAGGTCGAGTGGCAGCCGGTCGGCAGCTTCGACGACTTCCCGACCGACGAGTACGTCCCCAAGGTGATCGTCGAGACCGAGGGCATCGGCGTCGTCGGCCAGACCACGGTCTACATGCGCAAGCGCAACGACAAGGTCGACACCGAGAAGGCCGACGAGTACAACCGCGTCGTCGCGATCTCCACGCGCTGCATGCACCTCGGCTGCCCCGTCCGGTACGTCCCGGCGTCCGAGCGCTTCATCTGCCCGTGCCACGGCGGCGTGTACGACTTCCGCGGCGCGGTCACCGGCGGCCCGCCCGTCCGCCCGCTCGACCGCTTCTACACGCGCGTCGCCGAGGACGGCACCGTCGAGGTCGGCCCGCGCTTCTCCGTCAACTCCGAGCTGCGGCGCTTCTCGCCGCGCTACCCCGGCGAGGACCTCGACGGGGTGGGCCAGTACCTGTACCCGTCGCGACCGACCCAGCGCAAGCTCCCGGGGACCTAGCCCATGCCGAAGCTCAAGCTCCCGAAGCCGCCGATCCCGCCGCAGTTCCAGCCGCGCCCCGCCCGCCCCGGCCAGACCGAGAAGCTCGGCCCGCTCGACCACGCCAAGGAGGCGGGGATCACCGCGGTCGACTGGATCGACGAGCGCACGTCGCTGTCGGGCGCCGGCCGGTGGCTGATGTTCCGCAAGGTCCCGAAGGGGACCAACTGGTTCTACACGCTCGGCTCGGCGACGATGTTCGCGTTCCTCAGCCAGGCGATCACCGGCGTCTTCCTGGCGATGTACTACCGCCCGTCGGCCAACGAGGCGTACGAGTCGGTCCGGCACCTCACCAACGAGGTCTTCCTCGGCGAGTTCGTCCGCGGCATGCACCGCTGGGGCTCGTCGGTGATGGTCATCCTGATCATGCTCCACATGGCGCGGACGTTCTTCTTCGGCGCCTACAAGTACCCGCGGGAGCTGAACTGGGTGATCGGCGTCGTGCTGCTGATCCTCACGTTCGTCATGTCGTTCACCGGCTACCTGCTGCCGTTCGACCAGCGGTCGTACTGGGCGACGATCGTGGGCGTGAACATCAACGGCACCGGCCCGCTGGTCGGCCCGTACCTCTCCGACTTCCTGCTCGGCGGGCCGGACTTCAACGCGACGACGCTGTCGCGGTTCTACGCCATCCACATGCTGCTGGTGCCCGGGCTCATCGCCGCGCTGATCGGCGCCCACCTGTACCTGGTCGCCAAGCTCGGCACGACGGCTCCGCCGTGGCTGAAGGCGCAGGAGACCGACGAGCTGAAGACGGAAGAGCGGTAGCGCCGTGAACCGTCAGGAGAAGGAGCAGTACCTCCGCGACTACTCGCTCCTCAAGGCGCAGGGCAAGCCGTTCTTCCCGTACGCGGTCGCCAAGGACTCGATCATGGCGTGCATCACGATCTTCTCGATCGTGATGATGGCGCTGGTGCTCGGCGCCGAGCTGGGCCCGAAGGCCGACCCGACGACGACCACCTACGTCCCGCGGCCCGAGTGGTACTTCTTCTTCCTCTTCGAGCTGCTGCGGGTCATCAAGCCGGCGTCGCTGGTGCCGCTCGCCACGATCGGCATCCCGACGATCTGCATGATCCTGCTGTTCCTGCTGCCGTTCTACGACCGCAACGCCGAGCGCCGGCCGGAGCGCCGGCCGATCGCCACCGCGGCGGGCATCTTCACGATCATCGCGATCGCCTACCTGACCTACCTCGGCGCGAACGCCGGCTCGCCGACCGCGATCGAGATGGAGCCGCCCGCGGCGCTGATCGCGGAGGGCGGCGAGAAGCTCGAGACGTTCGAGGAGGGCAAGCAGGTCGTCGCGCAGTCCGGCTGCCTGGGCTGCCACAAGATCGGCGAGAACGGCAACGACGGCCCGGGGCCGCCGCTCACCGAGATCGGCGAGCGGCTCCCGCGCCAGGCGATCGCACGGACGCTGATCAACCCGACGGCGCCGATGCCCGCCTTCACCGAGGTCCCGCCCGACCAGTTCGACGCCATGGTCGAGTTCCTGGCGCAGCTGCGGGGCACCTCGGTCAACGAGTGACGGCCTCGGGCCGGCTGCCGGACCAGCAGGTCCGGGCGATGTTCGACCGGATCGCCGGCGTGTACGACCTCATGAACGGGGTCATGACCGCCGGGCTGCACCACCGCTGGCGCGCGCGCGCCGCGGACCTCGCGCGGGTCGGGCCGGGGACGCGGGCGCTCGACGTCGCGACGGGGACCGGCGACCTCGCGGTCGAGCTGGCGTCGCGCGGGGCCGAGGTCGTGGGGATGGACTTCTCGGAGCGGATGCTCGAGCTGGCGCGCGCGAAGGCGCCCGGGCTGACGTTCGAGGCCGGGGACGCGCAGGCGCTCGCGTATCCCGACGGCTCGTTCGACGCCGCGACGGTGGGGTTCGGCGCGCGCAACTTCGGCGACCTGCGGCTCGGGCTGAGCGAGATGGCGCGCGTCGTGCGGCCCGGCGGGCGCGTCGTCGTGCTCGAGATCACGACCCCGACCCGGCCGCCGCTGTCGACGTTCTTCCGGCTGTGGTTCGACCGGGCGGTCCCGGCGCTCGGCCGGCTCGCCGGCGACCCCGACGCCTACACGTACCTGCCTGCGTCCGTGAAGCGCTTCCCGGACGCGCGCGGGCTCGCCGCGATCATGGCGTCGGCCGGGCTGCGCGACGTGGGCTGGGTCCTGACGGCGGGCGGGATCATCGCCATCCATCACGGGACGCGGGAGTGACCGCCGACCCGGCGGTCGCGCGGGTGGTGAAGGCGGGCGGGGCCCACGTCGTCCCGCTCCTCGCCGCCGTCGAGGCGCGGCTGGCCGTGGCGGCCGGCGGGCACGGTGCGGTGCTGGCGTCCCACGCGGGCGCGACGATCGCCGCGGGCGGCAAGCGCCTGCGCCCGCTGCTCGTGCTCATCGTGGCGGGCGTGGAGTCGGACGCCGTCGTGCGCGCGGCGGCCGCGGTCGAGCTGGTCCACGCGGCGACGCTCGTCCACGACGACGTGCTCGACGCCGCCCCGCTGCGCCGCGGCCGCCCGACCGTCGTCGCGAACGCGGGGCGGCTGATGGCGACCGCCACCGGCGACCTGCTCTTCTCGCGCGCGTTCGCCGAGCTTGCGGGCAACGGCGACGCCGAGCAGATCCGGGCGCTGTCGCGGGCGTCCTCGGCGCTCGCGCGCGGCGAGCTCCTCCAGCGCGAGGACGCGTTCGACTCCACGGTGTCGGTCGAGCGCTACCTGGCGCGCTGCGAGCTGAAGACGGCGGCGCTCTTCCAGGCCGCGTGCGAGCTCGGCGCGCTCGTCGCCGGCCGCGAGGTCGCGGCGCTCGCGGCGTTCGGCCGCCGCATCGGCCTGGCCTTCCAGGTCCTCGACGACGTCCTCGACGTCAGCGGCCCGCCGGAGCGCACCGGCAAGCACCGCGGCACCGACCTGCTCGACGGCACCGTCACGCTGCCGCTCATCCTGGCCGGGCTCGACGTCGACCTGCGCACGATCGACTCACCCGAGCGCGCCGAGCGGCTCTGCGACCGGATCGCGGCCACCGGAGCGCTCGCCGAAGCCCGCGAGCGGGCGCTGGCGATCGTCGCCGACGCCAAGCGCGAGCTGCCCGACCTCCCGCAGCGACGCGCCCTGGAGCTCGTCGCCGACGGAGTGGTCGAGAGATATAGCTAGCCGCCCCGTCCGGGGGCGCCTTCGGAGATCGAGGTCGCCGTCCGGGCGACCTTGACCGCTGCGCTCTAGAAGTCCTCGGGGAGGACGTGGTCGCCGTCGAGCGCCTCCACGAAGCGCTCGATCTCGTCCTCCATGTTCGCCTGCATCAGGCGCTTCAGGTCGCGGACCAGGGCCTCGGTCCCGCGGTCGAGCTCCTCGTCGAACCGCTCGACGACGTGCTGCTCGTAGACGCCCGTCCCGCTCCACTCGCAGTTGGGGCAGCGCAGCACGACCTCCCAGTGCGTCGCGCCGGCCTCCTCCCACTCCACGGGGTAGACGAGGTCCGAGTCGCACGTCCCGCACAGGTGCAGGTCCGGCGTCTGGGCCGGCTGCGGCAGCGCCGGCACGCCGGCCGCCCGCGGCGCCGCGGCCGTCGGCTCGTTCTCGAAGTAGACGACCTCGATGGTCTTCCCCGAAGGGAGGACGACCCGGCGGACGTGGTGCTGATGGTCGGAGCGGTCCATGAGAGCCTCTGCGCCCTTCATCGGACGGTCGCCGATCGAACTTGACAAGAGATTCGACGTGTGATCGACGCCTTGTGCTCGAGCCCACCGGCTAGGCTTGTCAGACCGCAACCGAGGAGTCGTCATGCCGGGCATCGGCATCCCTGAGCTCATCATCGTCCTGGTCATCCTGCTGGTCATCTTCGGCCCGAAGCGGCTGCCCGGGCTGGGCCGCTCGCTGGGCTCCGGGATGCGGGAGTTCAAGGACTCGATCAGCGGCCACTCGAAGGACGACGAGGAGGACGGCCCGCGCGCTCTCGAGCGAGCCGCCGCGTCGACCGCCGTGACGGAGCAGCGCGCCGCCGACGAGCGGGTCACCGAGCCGCGCGCGTAGCCCTTGGCCACGGCGCTCCGCCGCCCGGTCTCCCACGACGAGCACCTCAGCCTCGTCGAGCACCTCGACGAGCTGCGCTCGCGGCTCATCGTCTGCGTCGCGGCGCTGGTCGTCTGCTTCGGGTTCACGTTCTGGCAGAACGAGGCGGTCCTCGACATCGTCAACGCGCCGCTCGAGGAGACGCAGAACCTCGACGGGAAGAAGCGCTCCAACGACCCGCTGGAGCAGAACGCGCGCTTCCAGGTCAAGAGCGCCGACGCGTTCCGCGCGCAGGCGGGTTCCTTCGGCGACCAGCGCGCGCTGTACGAGCGCCTCGTGCGGGCGCCCGGCGCCTCGCCGGCCGAGCGCCGGGCCTACGAGGCCGCTGCGGCCAGCGCCGCCGCCGCCCAGCGCGCCCTGACGAGCGCGGCCGAGGCGGTCCCGACCAACCGGGAGCGCCACCCCGTCACCCTCGGCGTCGCCGAGCCGTTCACGACGACGATGAGCGTCGCCTTCTACGCCGCGCTCCTGCTCTCGCTCCCGCTGATCCTGTACCAGGCGTACGCGTTCGTCATACCGGCGTTCGAGCCGCGCGAGCGCAGGATCGCGATCCCGATGCTGCTGATGGTGCCGGTGCTGTTCCTGGCCGGCGTGGCGTTCGGGTACTTCGTCGTGCTCCCCCGCGCGGTCCAGTTCCTGCAGAACTTCAACGACGACGACTTCGACATCCTCATCCAGGCGCGCGACTACTACAAGTTCGCGATCCTGTTCCTGGCGGCGATCGGCGTGCTGTTCCAGATCCCCGTCGGCGTGCTCGCCGTCACGCGCCTGGGCGTCGTCACCCCGCGCCAGCTGCAGCGCAACTGGGGCTACGTCCTGCTCGGCGTCGCGGTGCTCGCGGCGGTCGCGACCCCGACCCCCGATCCGGTCACGATGACGCTCGCGATGCTGCCGCTGATGGTGCTGTTCGAGCTGAGTATCCTCATTGCTGCCTGGGTCAACCGGGTGAGCCCGCCGGGCTCGCTGTGGGGCGACGAGGACGACGACGTCACCCCAGAACCCGACACAGACGAGGACTGACCCCACCGCATGCTGTTCGACCTCCGAGGCCGCGGCCGGCGCCGCACCGTCCAGGTCATCTACGTCTCGCTCGCGCTCCTCATGGGCGGCGGCCTCGTGCTGTTCGGCATCGGCGGCGACGTCCAGGGCGGCCTGCTCGACGCCTTCCGCGAGGACAGCGGCTCGGCCAACGACGTCGTCGAGAAGCAGGTCGACGAGGCCGAGAAGCGCATCCGGGCCAACCGCGGCGACGCGGCGGCGTGGGCGGCGCTCGCCCGCGCCAAGCTCCAGCTCGCCGGCCAGACCGACGGCTTCGACGCGAACACGCGCACGTACGGCGGCGACGCCCGCCGGGTCGTCGGCGAGGCCACCCGCGCCTGGGAGAAGCACCTCCAGCTCGCGAAGAACAAGCCCGACGCCGACGTCGCGGCTCTGATGACCCAGGCGTTCATCTCCCTCGAGCGCCCCGCGGACGCGGTCCGCACCCAGGAGATCGTCATCGACGCGACGAAGAACCCCGGCTTCGGCCAGTACTCCGCCCTCGCCCAGTATGCGTACCTCGCGGGCCAGATCCGCAAGGGCGACCTCGCGACGCAGAAGGCGCTCGACGACGCCGAGGAGGAGGGTCTCCCGAAGGAGCGCCGCGACCGCATCAAGGCCGAGCTGGAGAGCTTCAAGCAGGCCGCCGTCCAGCAGGCGGCCCAGGACGCGACCGGCGGCACCGGAGCCCCCACGGCCCCCTAGCGGCCGAGCGCCCACCGCTATCCTTCCCCGCCGCGCCCCTGTAGCTCAACTGGCAGAGCAGCGGACTCTTAATCCGAAGGTTCTAGGTTCGATTCCTAGCGGGGGCACTCGCGAAGGCCCCGCATGCCGGGGCCTTTCGCGTCCCGCGCCCTCCGGTGCAGACCCGTCTGGGTACCAGATGAGTACCGGGGAGCGTTCAGGTGGCACGGTTGCAGCAGGTCGGTCCGGCAAGCGGGTTCGTCTTCCGGGTCGAGCGGGCGAGAGGGCCGCAGTGGTACGGGAAGTGGCGCGAGCCGGGCGGCCGGCAGGTCAAGCGGAGGATCGGGCCGGCGTGGACGTCGCGGGGCCGGCCGGCGCCGGGGTTCTTCACTCGGCGGACGGCGGAGGACTGGCTGCGGGCGACGCTCTTGGAGCTCGACGACGCGGCGGCGCGCGGCGCGGACCTGTCGGTGACCTTCGCGGAGGCGGCGCACGAGTGGCTGCGGTACGTGGAGGAGGACCGCGCGGTGAAGGCGACGACGCTGCGCGACTACCGGTCGGGCCTGGAGCACCACCTGCTGCCGGCGTTCGGCGAGCGCCGGCTCGTGAGCATCACGGCGACCGAGCTGGAGCGCTGGCGCGCGACGCTGCGCTTGTCCCCGAGGACGAAGAACAAGCTGATGATCGCGGTGGGAGGCATCTACCGGCGCGCGGCGCGCGTGTACGGGATCGCGGTGAACCCGGCGGCTCAGGTCGAGCGCCTGCGCGAGCGCAGGCAGGCCGACATCGACGTCTTCAGCCCCGAAGAGGTGTGGGCGCTCGTCCGCGCCGCCGCGGACGAGCAGGACGCCGCCGTCTTCCTGACCGCAGCGTTCACGGGGTTGCGCAAGGGCGAGCTGATCGCCCTGCGCTGGCGCGACGTCGACTTCACCGGCGCGGCGATCCGCGTCCGCGCGAGCTACGCCATGGGCCAGCTCACGTCGCCGAAGAGCGGCAAGGTCCGCGCGGTCCCGCTCGCACCGGACGTCGCGACGGCCCTCGCCCGCCTCGCCGACCGCGGCTACATGACCGGCGACGACAACCTGGTGTTCGTCGGCGAGCTGGGCGGCTACGTCGACGGCTCTGCCCTGCGGCGTCGCTATCTCGCTGCGCTCGACCGCGCCGGCCTCCGCCGTCTGCGATTCCACGACCTGCGCCACACGTTCGGCACGCGCGTCATCGCGAAGGCCGACATCGTCCGAGTCCAGGAGTGGATGGGCCACGCCGACATCCAGACCACCCGGAGGTACCTGCACTTCCGCCCGCAGCACGACGACGCGGCGCTCGTCGCCGAGGCGTTCGCAGTCGCGGAGCCGCGGTCGCTGGTCAGCGCGTGAGCGTCGGCTGCTCGGCCCGCGTGCGCGCTCTCCGAGCCGGAGTCGCTCGTCAGCGCGCGACGGTCGCCTGGGCGGCGAGCCAGCGCTCGACCGTCCGGCGGTCGAAGCGGCGGTGCCGACCGATGACCAGCGAGGGGAGCGGGTCGGCGCGGCGGCGGGCGTACTCGTAGACGCTCGACCGCGGCACGGCGAGCAGCGACGCTACGTCCTCTGCGGTCAGCAGAGGGCGGTCGAGTGTGACGCCAGGCCGGTCGCCCTCGATCGCGGTCATGCCCAGTACGGCGCTGCGCGGGGAGTCCTCCGGCAGGGTGGATCCGGCTCGTCCGGCCGCCGGCCGGGAAGGGCGCCGGTCCGGCGTGACTGGGTGGTCAGCGCTGGTGAACGCGCGACGTGTGGTGCGCCGGAGCGTGTTCGGTCGGCACCGCCCCGCCGCCCCCTCGCCGAGCCGTTCGCTTCGATGCCGCTAGGCGGCAAGCCGACGGTCGAGCCGCTCGCGCTCGTCAGCCGGAAGCCCGGGCCAGGCAAGCACCCTGACCGCGCAGCTCCCCAGTCCGCTCCTCGCGCGGACGGGATCAGGCACGGAGCGAGCGAGGCGCTTGATCCGCCGGCCGAGCGCCGCGCTGCGCACGAAGAACACCGCCTCGTCGTAGGAGCTGTGCTCGTAGGCGACGACGATGCCCTCCAGGCGCCGCGAGCCCTTGGGTGCGAACTCGATCTCGATCGCCCGCCGCAGCTCGCCGACCTCGACGACGAGGTCCGGCCACCGCCGCTGAACGGTCGCCCCGGCGCCAGTGACGACGACGCTATGGCGCTCCGTCTCACCGGCCTCGAGCCGGCGACACTCGCGTTCGGTCAGCACCCGCACCGTGTCCCCGGCCGCGCGCTCGAGCTCGGTGACGAGCCAGACGATCGCGGCTTCATGCTCCCGCTGGACCTCGGCACGCGGCGCCCGCCGACGCGGCCCGCCGAGCAGCTCGTGTCCGCGCCCGGTGAGGAACACGGCCCGCGGCTGGGAGACGTGCGCGCGCTCGCAGCCGACGAGCCCGAGCCGCTCCAGCCGCCGCACCCGCGCGTTGGCCCGCTGCCACGAGACCCCGAACCGCTCGCCGATCGCCTGCGCCGTCACGAACCGGAACCGACCGATCCACGCCAGCACCTCGACGTCCCGCCGCGCCTCATCGACCTCCCACGCACACCGCCCAATCACCTCCGGCGCCACGGCCTCCAGCTCGTCCCCGGACCCGCTCACGACCGACACCCGCCTTGACGCTCTTCCTCCCGAACACCACCAACCTCACGTCCGGCTGCCGCTCGGTCCCGTCGTTCGCCCTCCTGTGCCGGAGCGGACCTGACCACCCGATCCCACAACTGAACTTGTTCACGGTGGGAGTGGGTGGTCAGGCCCGCGGAGGCCACCGGAACGCCAGCAGCGACGGGACCGAGCGGCAGCCGGCCCCGCGCCCCCGTTGAACGCCCTGCTGAACCACTCATCACCTTCGATGGCGCGCGTCAGTTCAGCGCCCGGCACACGCGGCTGATTACCGACGGAGCGGGGCCGGGGGCCGCCCTACCCGCGCGCGTCGGCTGCTCTGGCGATTTAGCGTCTACCGAACGCGACCGCCAGCGTGTCGCTCCGGCCGCCGAACGCACACGATCGAGGACGAGTGCGAGGGGCACGTCCGCGCGGCGGTGCCACCCAACGGGTCGTTCCCACGCTGACGCCCCGACTACGGCGTCGACCTCACCGTTGAAATCCTCGACGGGGCTCGCCTAGGTCGGTCACCCCGCCACTGCCGCCGCGGCATCTGCACCACGCTCTAGCGTCGACGGCGATGCCATGCAATGCGACCACGGTGGAGACGATCGGGGCACTAACGCAGCCAGTCGCCGCGGTCGCCGCGCTGCTGGCTGTCGTCTTCGCCGCACGCTCGTCGCGCGCGGCGCAGCGAACGCTCGTAGCGCCGACTCGGCCGCTGCTCACCGATGTTCCACGCGCCCGGGGACAGCCACGCCAGGAGGTCGATCTGCCCGACGGTTCGCGCGAGGTCGGGCAAGGCGAGATCGTCGAGCACGCCGGCGACGCGTGGCTGTCGGTGCCGGTCCGCAACGTCGGCCGCGGCATGGCGATCGTCGATGCCTGCCGCGCCGAGATTCTCACCGCCGACGTCGAGCTATCCAGCGGTAGCGTTGCGCGACCGCAGGTGGAGCCCGACGCTGAGACCCGCCTGCCGGTCTGGGTCGGGCGCGCGTCGGAGCACTTCCCGACGCTGCGTGAGGCGATCGCGCGCGGCGCCGGCATCGTCGCCCGCTTGGCGTACACCGACATCGCCGGCGATCAGCGGCAGGTCCTGTCGATGCAGCTCGCGCGTCGCAGCGCAGGCCCTTGGTACGTCGAGCACCGCTGGACACGTGAAGTCCGTCGAGGCATGGGCTGAGCCGGATGCAAGGTGGGACGACCATGATCACCAAGTCGCCGCCTGGAGCCGCGCTACCGCGGAGCACGGTCGAGCTGCTCGACCTTCCCTTCTCGTTCACGCAGCTTCCTCTGCTGACGGGTGACAAGTTCATCCGCGCGGCCCGTGAGCGCGGCGTGCACCTCACCGACGAGCAGCTTGAGGGATTCCATCGGCTTGGGCTGCTGGTTCCGCTACTGCGGTTTCGCCGCGACGGACGCGCGATCTGGGCCGCCGGTCGCCGTGATCGGCATCTCGCGCGCCAGCTCGCGCACCAGCCTACGCGGGTTTGGGAGCTGCGCGCGGGACGCGCCGCCGGACGGCTCTTCGACGCCCGCGTTGAACCGTTCGTGGCGCGGCGACGGCTTGAGCGTCGCGTGGGGCGGCTGCGATACCACTCCAGCGCGTTCCTGTATTCCAAGCACCAACTCGTCTCGCTGGACACGGTGCGGCAGGCGCTGCCGTATCTCCGCTACCGAGGTCGGGATGTCGTCGGCCTCGATGTCCGCCGTAGCTGGCTCGACGTGTCCCGCTCAGAAGCGGGCTGGGTCGCGGACACGATCCTCGCGGTGCTGGCGCTCGAGGCCTGTTACTACCCCGACATCGTGCGCTCTCTGCGCTTAGACGGCGAGAGCTACCGCGAGTACGAACGGTGGCGGCGGCGGCTGCCACTGACCGCGATGCTCAAGTGGCTCGGTGTGGACGCCGAGTGGCTACGCGATCGGGCGGCGGGCTTGTTGCAGCGCGCCGACCGGGTGGACCCGCTCGGTGGATGGTTTGAGCTGGTCCGGGAGGCGGAGCCGATTAGCTGGAAGCGCCTCAAAGGCTCAGCTCGCAACGCCGTCGACATACGTATTGCTGCGGAGGTGCTGCTGCGCTACCACGACGCTCTCGTGCGGGGGCGGCGTGCGAAGCGTCTCCTGAACCGGCGCGCCTGCAGCGCGGTCCATTCGACACGCGTCTGAAGCCGCGCGGCGGACGAGATGCGCTGCTAACGGAGTTCGGCCTCTCCCCTCACCCACGCCTAATCCTGGTCGTCGAGGGAGACACCGAGTTGCTCATCTTCCCCCGTGTCATGCGCCACTTCGGCGTCCGCAACGACGACGACTTCATTTCGATCCAGAACCGTGAGGGGATCGACAAGGACATCGCGGCGCTGGTCTCCTACGCGGTCGCGCCACGCACGGAACTCGAGGACGATGGCCGGTACCTGCGCCTGAAGAGACCCGTCACCAGCATGCTCGTAATTGGCGATGCCGAAGGGCGGATGGCTACCGCCGCCGAACGCGAGCGCCGCCGGCGGGTGCTCGTTGAGCGAGCGCTGCGCACGCTGCCGCCCGAGCACCGGAGCGCCGACGCGCGAGAGGCGATCGACAGCCTGATCCATGTCGATGTGTGGAAGCGGTCGGGCTTGAGCTTCGAGTTCGCCCACTTCACCGACCGGCAGATCGCCGACGCGATCTGGAAGCTGGACACCGCCAGCAAGCACGGGGAGCCTGCCCGTCCTCGTCCGTCACGTCGCGGCGACGCGCGCACGACGCGGCAACCTGGCCGACTTGCTCGGCCGCATCTCGAAGATTGACCTCGCCGATGAGCTGTGGCCGGTGCTCGAACGCAAGATGCGGCGCGCCGAGAGGAGGCGCACGGAGGCGAAAATCCCGATTGTCCGCGTTCTCGACCGCGCCCTCGACCTCGCCGGGCAATACCCGGGCCACGGTTTCCTCATTGAGCTCGAACCGAAGTCACCCGCAGCGGCGCGGTAGGTCACGCCACCTGCAATCGGGTTGGTCGACCGGATGTGGCGGGGCGGGCGGGCACTGGCGGCAGAGAAGCAGGACCCGAGCCACGTTCGCACGTCCTCGACGGGCGAGCTACTCCAGATCCTCCAGCGCGCGATTCTCGATCTGCGGGCGCATCGACCGCTCGATGCTCTCGCCGGCGTCGCCGCGTGCCCAGAAGCGCGCGAGTGCCTTCCGGAGCTTGATGCGCGACTCGACGTAGAGCCCGAGCCGGCGGTAGTCGCGCAGGTTGTCCTTGAGCATCGACGCCGGCCGGTCGAGCAGCGCCGCGCCGTGAAATCCGAGGATGCCTCCGCCGAGGCCAGTCGGCGGGAGGTGGAACACGTGTAGGGGGACGTTCTTGCCCGCGCGGATGTTGCGGGCTTGAGTGATGTCGTCCACGACAAGGTTGAGCGCCTGAACGGGCACCAGGGCGACGATCTCCTCGTCCTTCTCGCCCTCGGAGACATGGCAGGTCGGCGTGACGACCATGCTGAGCACGCCGAAGCGCGCCTCGACGACGATCAGGTCGGAGGGCGCGTTCTCCGGGTAGTCGTCGAACGTCTGGGTCTCCACGGCGTCTTGCTCGCCGAGGACGAACCGCGGGCGCTGCGGCATGAGCGCGATTGGGACGTTGAACAGCAGATCGCCCTGGCGCAGAGCGTCGTTGTGCGCGGGTTCCCAGTAGAAGCCGTCGTTCTCGTGCTCGCTCATGTCGAAGGGCCGCCTCGGGCGGACCCCTCAACCTAAGCGCGTCGGCGGACGTTACTCGGCGTAGATGCGCTTGCGCAGATCCTCGACGTCTTCCTCGCGGAAGCGCGTCTCGCCGCCCGGGAGCTTGATGCCCTTCAGCCAGCCGCGCCGGACCCAGCCGGCCAGCGTGTTGGGGTGGACGCCGAGGCGTTCCGCGGCTTCGGAGCGGCGGAGAACCTTCGGCTTCGTTGGAGTGGCGGTGGCCATGGAACCTCCTTTGGACGGCAGCCCGGACGATACGCCCAGCTGGCCGAAATGTCCAGTCTGGGCGCTATGTACCGCATGTGATTCATGTGCGCTTTGGTTCGACGCTCCCGGAGGTGCGCTTGAGCGCGCTGGACGCACACAGCGCCCGGCGCACGAGCTAGCGCATCAGCTTCGAGGCTCGGTGGGCCGCGCGCGTGGGGAACACGAACCCGTCGCGGCGGTGGATGAGGCCGGTGCGCTCAAGCCGCGAGAGCGCGTCGGTGACGGTCAGCCGGTCGCCGATGTCCCGGGCGATCTCCTCGTCGGCCCATGGGTGCCGGTGATCGTCGTAGAGGAGCAGGTCGAGGATCGCCGCGTCGGCGCGGTCGTCGTCGCCCGCGGGGGTACGCTCGTCGTGCATGGGAGCTAACGCCTCCTGTGCCACGGCCCCGGGCGGTTGCCGCCGCCGCGGGGCCATTCTTGT
Organism: Solirubrobacteraceae bacterium; assembly: GCA_035940955.1. Taxonomy (GTDB): domain Bacteria; phylum Actinomycetota; class Thermoleophilia; order Solirubrobacterales; family Solirubrobacteraceae; genus CADCVT01. The sequence goes on along the minus strand of DASZEJ010000158.1, from coordinate 49,415 downwards.
GTTGAAGGCTCGACGGTAGAGCGCAGGGTGTTGCAAGAGCGTCGCGGTCTGTCACGAAAGTGCGCAGACATCGACAGGCGCCGACCCGCCCGGGTACCGCCGCAGGTACCACACCGACGAAAACGTGCCTCACCCAGCCAGACCGTCCGATACGATCCGCCCGCAAGCCAGCGGAGCTGCACCCCCTTCGGGCCACTCTTAATCCGAAGGTTCTAGGTTCGATTCCTAGCGGGGGCACTCCCGCGAGGGCGCCTGTCGTTCGTCACCTCGCGCTCGCGCGCGCCGCGCTCATCCCGGCCCGCTCCACCAGCCTCGCCAGCTCGGCGGTCGCCGCCTCGTCCAGCGGCAGGAGCGGTGCTCGCACCGGTCCTGTCCTGTCGCCGACGAGCGCGCAGGCCGCCTTGACCGCCGCCGGGTAGCTCTGGCTCTCGAGGAACTGGCACAGCGGCCAGAGGCGGGACCAGAGCTCGCGGGCGGCTGCGAGGTCGAGGTCGTCGATGAGCAGGCGGTGCAGCTCGACGCACGGCTCGGGGAGGATCGAGGCGGCTCCCCAGACGATCGCGCGCACGCCCGCCGCGAGCGCCGCGAACGTCAGCGTGTCGTAGCCGTTGAGCAGCGTCGGCGCACGCTCGCCGGCCTGGATGATCTCGGTCGAGGCGACGGCGTCGCCGCCGGTGTCCTTCAGCGACGTCACGCGCGCGACGCGGCGCAGCTCGCTGAGCTGGGCGACGGAGAGCGTCACCCCCGAGGCGCTCGGGAGGTTGTAGTACATGATCGGGATCGAGATCGCGTCGGCGACCGCGGCGTAGTGCGCGCGCAGCTCCGGCCAGCTGAGCGGGTGGTAGAACGGCGGGACGATCATCACCGCCGCCGCGCCGGCCTCCTCGGCGTGGACGCTGAGCTCGACCGTCTCGCGGGTGGAGAGCGCTCCGGTGCCCGCGACGACCGGGACGCGCCCGCCCGCGGCCGCGACCGTGATCTCGACCAGCCGCCGGCGCTCGGCGTTCGTCAGCGTCGTGAACTCGCCGGTGCTGCCGCCGGGCACGAGCCCGGACACGCCTCCCGCGATCAGGCGTTCGACGATCGCCGTGAGCGCGTCGGCGTCGACGTCGCGGCCGTCGTCGGTGAACGGCGTGACGAGCGCGGGGAGCACCCCGCGGAACTCGATCGGGTCAGCCATGGCGTACCTCGTTGTGGCGGGTGGTGGAGGGAACCGGGGCCGGCAGCAGCGCGGCGACCCGGTCGGCCGCCTCGGCGCCGGTCCGGGCGGCGGCCTCCATGTTCCCCAGCTCGGCGAAGTAGTCGCCGGCGAGGTGCAGGTTGCCGTGGGCCCCGAGCGCTCCCTCGAGCGGAGCCTGCAGGCTCGCACGGCCCGGGTGCGCGTAGACGTTGCCGAGCTCCCAGCGCCGGACCCGAGCGTCGCCGACGATCCCGCGCGTCTGCGGATACAGGTCGTGCAGGTCGCGGAGGAACCTCTCGACGATGACCTCGTCGTCCTCCTGCATGAGCGCCGCCGCCCGGTGCGCTCCGGCGAACAGCATCAGGCTGCCGCCGGGGCGGCGCGGCCCGGCGCCCCGGAGCGCCTGGCCCTGGTTCGTGAACATGTCGAAGACCCGGCCGGGCGTCGCCATCGCGTAGACCCGGTCCCAGGGCATGGCAGCCGTCTCGAGCGTCCGCACGGCGACGCTCAGGAACGCCCCGTACGTCATCCGCTCCAGCGCCGCGGCCGCCTCGGGCGCGACCGCGGCGACGAGCGGGGCGGCATGCGGAGCCTGGACCGCGACGATCACGTGCCGGGCACGGACCCGACGCGGCCCGTCCGGGCCGGCGTAGTCGACGAGCAGCTCGCCTGCGTCCGGACGCACGCCGCCCACACGACTCCCCGTGCGCGCGCGATCCCCCAGCGCCCGGTCGATCGCGGCGGGGAGCCGCCCCGTCCCGCCCATCAGGTTGCGCGCGATCAGCGACCGGCTCCCGCCCCACACCATCGCGAACAGGCCGATCCCGCAGCCGGCCGACAGCTCCGTCAGCTCCGCCGTCGCGCGATGCGCGGCGCACGAGAAGATCGCCTCGACGCCCGGCGGCAGCGGGCCGAGGAAGTCCGCGAACGTGCGGTGCCCCTCGAACGCGAGCAGGCGCGCGCGCACCTCGGAGGGACCGTCACCCGGCCGCGGCGCCGCCTCGCGGTGGTACCTCGCAACCGCGCGCTGCACCTTCACCCCGGCGGCCGCGAACGCCGCGCGCTCGCGGACGCCGAGCGGAAGCCGGAGCGGATACGTCTCGACGCGGCCCCCGTTGAGCAGCTTCGACCCCACCGCCAGGCCCATCATGCTCCCGCGCACCGGCACGGTCTCCAGCCCGCAGTCCCGCGCGATCGAGTCCACCAGCGTCCCCGGCCCCGGGAACAGGTGCGCGCCGTAGTTCATCCAGTAGTCGCCCGAGGGGTCGGACCGCAGCCGCCCCCCGAGCCGCGAATCCGCCTCCAGCAGCACGACGTCGCGCTCGCGCAGGCGCCACGCGGCCGCCAGCCCGGCGATCCCCCCGCCGACCACGACGACGTCGCGGCGTTCGAGCCCGTCACCGCTCACACCGGGCATCATCGACGGTGACCACGCCCCTGGGAAGGTGTGGCGCACCGGTCCACCATCCGCCCGCCCCGCTCAAGATCGCCGCCAACAGGCCGATTCGCGAGTGGACTATGGAACCGCTCGGCACACTGCTGGGCGCCACGTCGCTCGGCGGGCACGGCGCGCATCCGGGCGTCACGGGCCTCGACTCCCCCGTTCAGCCCGAAGAGCTGACCGGCATCGAGCTGCTCGCGGGGCTTCCCTGGCCCGCGCTGCGCGATCTGGCCGGCCACGCCCGGCGCCGCCGGTTCCGCCCCGGCGAGATCGTCTTCCGCGAGGGCGACCAGGGCGACTCGATGCACGTCGTCACCCGCGGCCAGCTCAGCGTCGTGCGGCCCAGCCGCGACCCCGGGCTCGTCCTCCAGCGCCTCTTCCGCGGCGACGTGTTCGGCGAGGTCGGCGTCCTCAACGCGGCGCCCCGCCTGGCCTCCATCGTCGCCATCGACCGGAGCGAGACCGTCGAGGTGCGCAAGGAGGACCTCGACCGCGTCCTCGACGCCGACCCCAGGGCCATGCGCCAGATGCTCGGCACGCTCGCCTTCTCGCTCACGCTCGCCAAGGAGGAGCTGGCGCGGCACAACTCCAAGCTCGAGTCGAAGGTCCGCGAGCGGACGGCCGACCTGCGCGAGTCCCAGCTCGAGCTGGTCCGCCGCCTGGCCCACGCGGCCGAGTCGCGCGACGACTCCACCGGCATCCACATCACCCGCATGAGCCGGATGTGCGCGCAGCTCGCGCTCGACTACGGCATGACGCAGGAGGAGGCCGACCAGGTCATGCACGCCTCCTCCATGCACGACATCGGGAAGATCGCCATCCCCGACCGCGTGCTCCTCAAGGAGGGCCCGCTCGGCCCGGAGGAGTGGGAGGTCATGAAGAGCCACACGACGGTCGGGGCCCAGCTGCTCGCCGGCAGCCGCTCGCCCGTGGTCCGCATGGCCGAGGTGATCGCCCGCACCCACCACGAGAAGTGGGACGGCACCGGCTACCCCGAGGGCCTGCGCGGCGCGGAGATCCCGCTCGTCGCCCGCCTGGTCGCCGTGTGCGACGTCTTCGACGCGCTCGTCTCCGACCGCCCGTACAAGGAGGCGTGGCTGGTCGACGACGCGCTGCGCGAGATCGCGACGCTGGCGGGGACGCACCTCGACCCCGAGCTGGCGGCGCTGTTCATCTCGCGCCGGCCGGACCTGCGCGCGGGGGAGTGATGCGCCGGCGCCTCGGCGTCGCGGCCGCCGCGCTCGCCGCCGCGCTGATCGCGCTCGCGGCGTCGGCCACCGGCGTGCTCGACCGCCTGGAGGGCCAGACGCAGGACGCCCGCTTCGCCGTCCGCGGCGAGGAGCGCGCGACCGACGTCGCCGTCGTCGCGATCGACGGGCAGTCGATCACCGAGCTCAACCGCTGGCCGATCCGCCGCGTCTGGCACGCGCGGGCGATCGACGCGCTGCGCGAGGCGGGCGTCGCCGCCGTCGCGTACGACGTGCAGTTCACCGAGCCGAGCGGGCGCGAGGCCGACGACTACGCGCTGTACGAGGCGGTCGCGCGCAACCCCGGCACGGTGCTCTCGACCACCGAGGTGGACGAGGACGGGCACACGAACGTGCTCGGCGGGGACGAGAACCTGCGCGCGGCGAAGGCGCGCGCCGCGAACACGAGCACGCCGGTCGACATCGGCGCCGTCGTGCGCCGCGTGCACCCGAGCATCGACGGGCTGGAGACGTTCGCGGTGGCGGCCGCCGAGGCCGCGACGAAGCGCGAGGTCGCGCCGTTCGAGGACGCGCTGATCGACTACCACGGCGGGCCGGGGACCGTGCCGACGTACCGCTTCGTCGACCTGGTCCGCGGGCGGGTCGACCCCGCGAAGCTGCGCGGCCGCGTCGTCGTCGTGGGCGCCTCGGCACCGTCGCTGCAGGACCTGCATCCCGTCCCGACCGCGCACGACGAGCTGATGCCCGGCCCGGAGGTGCAGGCCAACGCGATCTCGACCGTCCTGCGCGGCCTGCCGCTGCGCGACGCGCCCGGCTGGCTGAACGTCCTGGCGATCGTGGCGCTCGCGCTGGTCGTGCCGGTCGCGTCGCTGCGCCTGCGCGCCCGCTGGTCGATCCTCGTCGGCTTCGCCGCGCTCGGGCTGTGGCTCGTCGGCGCGCAGCTGGCGTTCGACGGCGGCACGGTGCTCGCCGTCGTCCCGCCGGTGCTGGCGCTGCTCGTCGGCGGCGTGGGGGCGCTGGGCGCGGCGGCGATCCTCGCCGCACGCGACCGGCGCCGGATGCGCTTCCTGTTCGGCCGCTTCGTCCCCGAGCCGGTGGTCGACGAGCTGCTCGCGCGCGAGGACGCCACCGGCGGCATCGCCGGCGTGCGGCAGGAGTCGACCGTCCTGTTCTGCGACCTGCGCGGCTTCACGACCTTCGCCGAGAGCGCCGAGCCGGAGCTGGTCATCGAGGTGCTCAACACCTACCTCGGCGAGATGAGCGACGCGATCCTCGGCCACGACGGCACGGTCGTCTCCTACCTCGGCGACGGGATCATGGCCGTCTTCGGGTCGCCGGTGGAGCGCGCGGACCACGCGATCCGGGGGCTCGCAGCGGCCGAGGAGCTGCTCGCCGTCCGCCTGCCGCGGCTCAACGCGTGGCTGGCCGAGCGCGAGCTGCCGCCGTTCCGCCTCGGCGTCGGGCTCAACAGCGGCGCGGTGATGTCGGGCACCGTCGGGTCCGAGCGGCGGATGGAGTACGCGGCGGTCGGCGACACGACGAACGTCGCGGCGCGCCTGCAGGCGGCCACGAAGGGAACGCCGCACGCGCTGTTCGTCAGCGAGGCGACGTGGGAGCGCCTGGACGAGCACAGCCGCGCGCGCCTCGCCCCCGCGGGCGAGCAGGCGGTCGCGGGCCGCGGCCAGCCGGTGCCGGTCTACGCGCCGCGCCCGGCGCGCCGGCTGCGCGCGGCCTAGTCAGGCGCCGGGCCTTCCACGAGCGGGACGAACCGCACGCCGCCCGCGTCGGCGTGGTGCAGCCTTCCCTCCGCGTCACGCCCGACCAGGACGAGCCGCTCCCCCACCGGGATGACCAGCCGGCCGCCGCGCGCGAGCTGGTCGAGCAGCGCGGGCGGCACCTCGCGGCGGGCCGAGGCGGCGACGTTGACCGCGTCGTACGGGGCCGCGGGCGCGTGGCCGAGCGTGCCGTCGCCGACGATCAGCTCGACGTCCTCGATCCCCGCCGCGGCGAGGTTCGCCGCGGCCTGCTCGGACAGCGCGGGGTCGCGCTCGACGCTCCACACGCGCGCGCCCAGGCGGGCGAGGATCGCGGCGTGGTAGCCGGAGCCGGTCCCGACGTCGAGCACGCGCGCGCCCGGCGCGATCCGCAGCAGCTCGGCCATGTGCGCGACGACGAGCGGCTGGGAGATCGTCTGGCCGCCGCCGATCGGCAGCGCCTCGTTCGCCCAGGCGGAGCGGCGGCGCTCGGGCGGCACGAACAGCTCGCGCGGCACCTCGGCGATCGCGGCGAGGACCCGGTCGTCGCGCACGTGCCGCCGCAGCTCGGCGATCAGCCGTTCGCGCGTCGGCGCCATGGCGTCGAGCATAGACTCGCCCCCCATGCCGCTCGCCTGCCTGGACGGGGCCCTCTGCGACGCCGCCGACGCCCGGATCCCGGTCGCCGACGAGGGGCTCGTGCGCGGCGACGGCGTCTTCGAGGTGATGCGCCTGTACGGCGGCCGGCCGTTCGCGCTCGACGAGCACCTCGCGCGGATGGAGCGGTCGGCCGCGGGGCTGCGGCTGCCGGTCGACACGGCCGCGGTGCGCGCCGACGTGCGCGCGCTGCTCGACGCCGAGCAGCCCGGCGACGCGCGGCTGCGCGTGATGGTGACCCGCGGCGGGCGCCGGATCGCGTTCATCGAGGAGCACACGCCGCCCGCGCCGTCCGTCTCCCTCGCGATCGTCGAGTACGCGCCGCCGCGCCTGCTCGACCAGATCAAGTCGCTGTCCTACGCGGCGAACATGCTGGCGACCCGGATCGCGAACGAGCGCGGGTTCGACGAGGCGCTGCTCGTCACCCCGCACGGCCGCGTGCTGGAGGGCCCGACGTCGTCCCTGTTCTACGTCCTCGACGGGGAGCTGTTCACCCCGCCGCTGGACGACCACATCCTCGACTCGATCACCCGCCGCCACGTCGTCGAGCTGACCGGCGCCCGCGAGCGGGTCACCGCCCGCGACGACGTGGCCTTGATGACCGAGGCGTTCCTGGCGTCCACGACGCGCGAGGTGCAGGCCGTACACGCGATCGAGGAGCGCGAGCTCGAGCGCGGCGGGCCGCTGACCCGCGAGGCGGCCCGGCTGCTGCGCGAGCGGATCGCCGAAGCGACGGCCGGGTGAGGGTCCTCACCGTCATCGGGAACCGGCCGCAGTTCGTCAAGGCGGCTGCGGTGTCCGGCCCGCTCCGGACGCACCACGCGGAGACGCTCGTCCACACCGGCCAGCACCACGACGACGAGCTGTCGACGGTCTTCGTGGAGGAGCTGGGCGTGCCGCGGCCGGAGGTCGAGCTGGGGATCCACGGCGGGTCGAACACGTCGCAGACGGCGCGGATGCTCGACGCGCTGGAGCCGCTGATCGCGCGCGCGGCGCCCGACGTCGTGCTCGTCTACGGCGACACGAACTCGACGCTCGCCGCCGGACTGGCCGCGGCGCAGGCCGGCGTGCCGGTCGCGCACGTCGAGGCCGGCATGCGGTCGTTCGACCGGCGGATGCCGGAGGAGCTGAACCGCGTGCTGGTCGACCACGCGGCGGCGCTGCTGCTCTGCTCGTCGGAAACCGCGGTGGCGAACCTGCGCGCCGAGCGGGCGGCGGGGAAGGTCGAGCTGGTCGGCGACGTCATGGTCGACGTGGCGCTCGCCGTGCAGCCGCGGGCGCGCGACCTGGCGGTCCAGGCGCCGGACGGCCCCTTCCTGCTCGCGACCGCGCACCGGGCGGGCAACGTGGACGACCCCGAGCGGCTGCGGCGGCTGGTCGACCTGCTGTGCGCGATGCCGTTCCCGGTCGTGCTGCCGCTGCACCCGCGCACGCGCGCGCGGCTCGAGGCGGCCGGGCTGCTGGAGCGCGTGGAGGCGGCGCTCGACGTCCGGCCGCCGCTCGGGTACGTGGACTTCACCGCGCTGCTGCTGCGGGCGCGCGCGGTGCTGACCGACTCGGGCGGCGTCCAGAAGGAGGCCTACCTCGCCGGCGTGCCGTGCATCACGCTGCGCGACACGACCGAGTGGGTGGAGACGCTGGCCGCGGGGTGGAACGTGCTCGTCGACCTCGACGCCGACGCCGCGCTGCGCGCCCTCGAGACGCCCCCGCCGGCCGAGCGCCCGCCGCTCTACGGCGACGGCCGGGCCGGCGAGCGGGTGGTCGAGGCGCTCACGGCGTTCGCGGGCGCCCGATCCGCCTGACCTCGACGCCGGGCGGCGCCTCCTCCACCACGCCGCGCCCGTCGACGATCACGTGCGCGCCACCCGTCTGTTGAGGGGTCAGACCCCGATACTCGAAGTGGTCGGCCTGCACGATCGCGAAGTCGGCCGGCCCGCCGTCCCACGGGGGGAAGCCCTCCCGCTCGAGCTCCTCGTCCGTGAAGAGCGGGTCGGCGAAGACGGGGCGGGCGTCGCGGCGGCGCAGCTCGTCGCGCAGCGCGTGGGCGCCGCTGAACGCGGTCTCCTTCACGCCGCCGCGGTAGGCCGCGCCGAGCACGAGGACGGTGCGGCCACTCACGTCGCCGAGCAGGTCGACGGCGTAGGCCGGCATCGCCTCGTTGACCTCGCGCGCGACCGCGGGCAGGCGCGCGGACGGGTTGCCCGCGAGGTAGAAGCGCGGGTAGACGGGGATGCAGTGGCCGCCGACCGCGACGCCGGGGCGGTGGATGTGGCTGAAGGGCTGCGAGTTGGCCGCGTCGATGACGCGCTGCACGTCGAGGCCGCGCGCGTCGGCGGCGCGGGCCAGCTCGTTGGCGAACGCGATGTTCAGGTCGCGGTAGGTCGTCTCCGCGAGCTTGGCCATCTCGGCCGCCTCGGCCGAGCCCATGCCCCAGACCTCGGCGTGGAGGAACTCGCCGTACAGCTCGACCCCGCGGGCCTCGCCCTGCGCGCTCAGCCCGCCGACGAGCTTCGGGTACGTCGCGAGGTCGCGCAGCACGCGGCCGCTGAAGACGCGCTCGGGGCTGAAGACGACGTTGAAGTCCTGCTCGGCCCGCAGCCCGCTGGTGCGCGCGAGCGCCGGCGCGATCCGCTCGCGCGTCGTCCCGACCGGGACGGTGGTCTCGATGCTGACGAGCGTCCCGGGCTTCAGCCCGCGCCCCACGTCGCCGGTGACCGCGTCGAGGATGCGCCAGTCGGGCTGCGCGCGCTCGTCGACGTACAGGGGCGGGACGGCGACGACGAGGTCCGGCCCCTCCGCCACCGCGGCCGCCGTGTCGGTCTGCGCCCGCAGCCGCCCGGCCGCGACCGCCTCCCCGAGCGCCTCGGCCAGGCCCTCCTCGTGGGGGAACGGCGACTGGCCGGCGTTCACCAGCTCCACCACGCGCTCGTCGACGTCGCAGCCGACGACGTCGTGCCCGGCGCGCGCGATCTGGGCGGCAAGGGGGAGGCCCACCTTGCCGAGCGCGACGACGACGGCTCTCACCGCGCCGCCGCCAGCCTGACCGTCTCGCCGCGGCGCGCGGACTCCAGCACCGCCTCGGCGGTCACCACCGTCTCGAGCCCGGCCTCGAGCGGCACGACCGGCGCGGCGTCGTCGCCGGCGACGTACGCGTGGAAGGCCTCGTGCTCGACGAGCAGCGGCTCGCGGCGCTCGAGCGCGAACCGTATCGCGTTGCCCTCCGACACCCCGCGCAGCTGCTGCGTGGCCGCCCACTCGATCGCGACGTCGGCGTTCTCGTGCAGCGTCAGGTCGCCGGTCAGCGTGTCGGCGACGAGCATCCCGCGCTCGCCGAGGATCCGGGTGCGGCGGGTCTTCGTCGGGGTCAGCCAGTCGACGGCGCAGTGGAAGGGGACGTCCGACGCGAGCCGGCCGGTGGCGAGGACGAGGTCCTCGTGCTCGCGCCCCATGCGGTGCGAGGTCTGCGCCGCGACGACCTCCACCGGCGCGTCGCCGATCCAGCGGACGAGGTCGAGGTCGTGCGTGGCGAGGTCCTTGACGACGCCGACGTCCTTGATGCGGTCGGGGAACGGGCCGCTGCGCTCGGTGGCGATGAGCATGAGCGGCCCGAGCTGGTCGAGACGCTCGCGGGCGGCGAGCAGCGCGGGGTTGTAGCGCTCGACGTGCCCGACCGCGGCGCGGACGCCCGCCCGCTCGACCGCCGCGATCACCTCGCGGGCCTCGTCGGCGGTCGCGGCGAGCGGCTTCTCGACGAGCACGTGGACGCCCTCGGCGGCGAGGCGCTCGACGGCGGCGAGGTGCTCCTCGGTCGGGACCGCGACGACGGCGAAGTCGGGCGGCCCGCCGCGGAGGAGGTCGTCGAGCGACGTGTAGAGCCTCTGCGGGTCGTGGACGGCGCGGAAGCGGTCCCCGCCGGGATCGACCGCGCCGGCGAACTCGACGCCGGGCGCCGTCTGGAGGATGCGCGCGTGGTGGCGGCCGATCATGCCGAGGCCGAGCACGGCGCCGCGGAGGACGCGAGCGGAGTCGCCGCCGCTCGCCGCGCCGCTCGGCGCGCGCTGCGACTCGCCGGGCTCCCCGCTCGGCCCGCGGGGCGGCTCGCCGGGGGGCTGGGGGCCGTCCATCGGGCCGTTAGCCTACTTCCCGTGCCGTCCGCTCTCTCCCTCCGGCGCCGGACCGCCGCCCTCCCTCCGGCGGTCGCCGCGGCGGTGTACGGCGTGCGGCGGGTGCGGGCCGAGCGGCGCGAGCTGCGGATCGACCGGCGGACCTGGGCGCTCGGCGTGGTCGCGCTCGGCACGACCGTCGCGGTCGGCGCGGGCGAGCTGGCGCGCGTCTGGCGGAAGGGGTCGGCGCCGCTGCCGACCGAGACGTCCGACGTGCTCGGCGCGACGGAGGAGGCCGTGCGCGAGACCGTCGAGGTCGCCAAGGCCGGCTACCGCGGCGGCTCGACGCGCGAGAACGCGCTGCTCAACCTGCTCGGGTCGTTCACGCTGACGTTCGGCCTCGTGCGGGGGCTGACGCACGTCATCCGCCGCCGCGGCCGGTTCGGCCCGATCCGCGACTACCGCTTCGGCGGGCGGCACGTGCACCACTTCGTCCCGGGGATCCTGCTCGCGTTCCTGGCCGGCGGCGTGTCGGTCGTCTCCCGCAGCCCCGAGCTCGACCCGTGGCTCGCGCTGCCGTTCGGCGCCGGCGTCGCGCTGACGCTGGACGAGTCCGCGCTGCTGCTGGAGCTCGACGACGTCTACTGGACCGAGCGCGGCGTGGTGAGCGTCCAGATCACGCTCGCGACGCTCGCCCTGCTCTCGTCGGTCGCCCTCGCCCTGCGCGTCCTGCGCCGCGGCGAGGACGAGGTGCTGGAGCCGGCGACGTGAGCGGCGGGCTCAGGCGCGGCGACCCGCTGCGCGGGGACGAGGTGCTGGAGGCATGAGCGGCGGGCTCACGCCGGGCGACCCGCTGGGCGCGGACGAGGTGCTGGAGGCATGAGCGGCGGGCTCACGCCGGGCGACCCGCTGGGCGGGGACGAGCCGCGGCTCGAGCCCGACCCGCGCGCGCCCACGCCACCGCCGCCCCGCGGCGCCCCCGAGGCGCCCGCTCCCTCCGCCGCGTACGGCGGCGGCCCCGTCCCGCCGGGCGCGTTCGCGCCGCGCGAGCGCGGCGGCCTGGCCGACCCCTTCGCCGGCGCTCCGCCCGCCGCCTGGTGGCGCCGCGCGGTCGCCGCGATCCTCGACGCCGTCCTGGTCGCGGTCGTCGCGGGGGTCGTCCTCGCGGTGCTGGGCGCGGTCGCGTTCGGGGCGCTCTCGCTCGACACCCCGGGCGGCGCCGCCGGCGCGCTCGTCATCGCCCTGGTCGCGGTCGCCGCGGTGACGGTCGGCGCGTTGATCTACGCCCCGCTCGTCATGGCCCGCACGAACGGCAGGACCGTCGGCAAGATGGCCATGGGCTGCCGCGTCGTGCGCGGCGACGGCCGGCCGGTCGACTTCCTCTGGGCCGCCTACCGCGAGGTGCTCGTCAAGTCGCTGGCGCTCGGCGTCGTCGGGTCGCTCACCGCCGGCGTCGGCTACCTCGTCGACTACCTGTGGCCGTTCGTCGACAGCCGCAACCGCGCCCTGCACGACATCGTCGTCGACTCGCGGGTGGTCAGCGACTAGGCCGCGGCGAGCGCGGCGCGCCAACAGCTACAGCCGGTAGAGACGCTGTGCGGCGTCGGCAAAGATCTGCGGTATGAGTCGGATCTGATCGAGGCTCCTGCCCTCGATCAGTCCGCGCGCGTGGGGCAACGCGCCGCCGCACGACACGGCCGCGTCGAATACCTCGAGGGCGACGTCGCGCAACTCGACGGCGTATCGCGCGACGGCGTCGCGCTCGTAATCAGCCGTAGCGCTGCGGCCACGACTGCGGCTCCAGAGCGACCGCGGCGCGGCGCGATCGTGCTCAGCGAGGAATCGGGCGACGGCCGTGCTCATCTGCCAGCAGTCCTGCGCCACGAGTTGCCGGCGCTCGCGGGTGCTTGACGGCGTTCGATGGACGATGCCTAGCACGATCTTGTTGCGGAGCGACCCCAACCCGGCAAAGAGCACGAGCGCGACGCCCAGCGCCAGGAGAGCCGTCGCAAACGGAGCGGGGATCTCGATGGGCTGAAGCGTCACGGCAACACCGACGACCGTGAGGCCCGCGCCCGCGACCGCTATTGGGTCGACCCGCGGCGACGTTCGGAGGTACACCGCTCACGCTCCCTCGCGCGTACGGTCACGGAGACGATCGCCTCGAGGACCGGCAGCTCGAAACTCGGAGAGCTCCTGGGCGGCGGTCGCGTAGCGCCGCTCGAGCGCATTCGCCGCCAGCACCATCGCGCCTTCCATGAGTTCGCGCGTCTGCTGCGGCAGCACGAGGTGGTATGGACCGTGACTCCGCTCGCGAACGACGAGCCCCGCGTTTTCGAGATCGGCCATCCGGCGGCTGATAGCGCCCGACCCAACCCGCACTGCCGCCCGTAGTTGTGCCTGCGTTTGAGGGCCGTCCGCGAGCAGTCGAATGAGGATCTCGTGGCAGACGCCGTCCGAAACCAGTTCCAGGAGTTGTCTGTCCTCCCGCCCCATTAAATTGGGCCGGTTGAATTCTGCATGCAGAATTGACATGTTGCGCCTGGCTTGGCGCTGCGTCAAGCCGCAACCGTCACGGGTCAACGACTGCTCTCGCGGGTACGCCGCGGCGGTGTGCGCGGGGCGGACTGACTAGGCCGCGGCGAGCGCGGCGCGCTCCTGCATCCAGACGATCTGCTCGCGGCCCGGCCCGACGCCGGCGAGCACGACCGGGACGCCCGTCCGCTCGCCGATGAAGTCGAGGTACTCCTGCGCGGCGCGCGGCAGGTCGGAGCGGGTGCGGGCCTCGCCGATGTCCTCCGCCCAGCCGGGCAGCTCCTCGTAGTCGCCGGTCGCGTGGTGCAGCACCGACTGGTGGTAGGGGAAGTCCTCGAACACCGCCTCGTCGCGGCCGCGGTAGCGCGTCGCGACCTTGATGCGGTCGAAGCCGCTGAGGACGTCGAGCTTCGTGACCGCGAGGGCGGTCATGCCGTTGATGCGCGCGGCGTACTTGAGCGCGACGATGTCCAGCCACCCGGTCCGCCGCGGGCGGCCGGTCGTGGTGCCGAACTCGCCGCCGCGGCGGCGGATCTCGTCGCCGGTGGCGTCCTCCAGCTCGGTCGGGAAGGGGCCGGAGCCGATCCGCGTCGTGTACGCCTTGGCGATCCCCCACACCTCGTGGACGTCGCGCGGGCCGACGCCGGCGCCGACGCACGCCGCGCCCGCCACCGGGTTCGAGGAGGTGACGAACGGATACGTCCCGTGGTCGATGTCGAGCAGCGTCGCCTGGGCGCCCTCGAAGATGACGGTCCGCCCGGCGTCGAGCGACTCCCAGGCCAGGCGCGCGGTGTCGGCGATGTACTGCTCGATCCGGTGGCCGTAGGTCAGGTACTCCTCGGTCATCGTCTGCAGGTCGAGCCGCGGGTCCTTCATGAAGGGGCGCAGCGACAGCCGCTTGGGGTCCATCGCGGCGACGATCTTCTTCTTGAGGATCTTCTCGTCGAGCAGGTCCTGCACGCGGATGCCGAGCCGCGCCGCCTTGTCGGCGTAGCAGGGGCCGATGCCGCGGCGCGTGGTGCCGATCTGCAGCTTGCCGAGCTTGGCCTCGCCGGCCGAGTCGAGCAGCAGGTGGTACGGCATGATCAGGTGCGCGTTCGCGCTGATCTTCAGCCCGCCCATGTCGACGCCGCGGGCGCGCAGCTTGTCGATCTCCTCGGTCAGCACGCGCGGGTCGATGACGACCCCGTTGCCGATCATGCAGCGCTTGCCCGGGTAGAGGATGCCGCTCGGGATCAGGTGGAGCGCGAACTTTTCGCCGTCGCGGACGATCGTGTGGCCGGCGTTGTTGCCGCCCTGGAAGCGGATGACGGCGTCGGCGTGCTCGGCGAGCAGGTCGACGACCTTCCCCTTCCCCTCATCGCCCCACTGGGCGCCGACTATCGCGATGCCGGGCATCGGGACCGGAGTCTAGGACGGGCGCCCGCGCGCCCTACCCCTGGAACCTCTCGCCGGCGTAGTTGAGGAACTTGGGGTACTCCTTCTGGAAGGTCAGGACGACGTCGCCGATCGCGCCGTTGCGGTGCTTGGCGACGATGATGTCCGCCTCGCCCTCGCGCTCGGACTCGCGGTCGTAGTACTCGTCGCGGTAGATGAAGGCGACGAGGTCGGCGTCCTGCTCGATCGAGCCCGACTCGCGCAGGTCGGAGAGCACCGGCCGCTTGTCGTGGCGCTGCTCGACCCCGCGGTTGAGCTGCGAGAGCGCGATCACCGGCACCTCCAACTCGCGGGCGAGGATCTTCAGCCCGCGCGACATCTGCCCGATCTGCTCGACGCGGTTCTCGATCCGCCCGTCGGGTCGCATGAGCTGCAGGTAGTCGATGATCACCAGGCCGAGGCCGTGCTGCTGGTGGAGGCGGCGGGCCTTGGCGCGGATCTCGAGCAGCCCGACGTCGGAGGAGTCGTCGATGAACAGCGGCGCGCGGGCGAGCCGCTGGCTTGCCTCGAGGATCTTCGGCCACTTGTGCTCGGCGACGCGGCCCTTGCGCAGCTCGTCGCCCTTGATGCGCGCCTGCGAGGCGACGAAGCGCTGCGCGAGCTCGGTCTCCGACATCTCGAGGCTGAACAGCGCGACCGGGTGGTTGTGGTCGATGGCGGCGTTCTCGGCGATGTTGGTGACCAGGGCCGACTTCCCCATCGACGGGCGCGCGGCGATGATGATGAGGTTGCCCGGCTGGAAGCCGCCGGTCATCTCGTCGAGGTCCTTGAAGCCGCTCGGGGTGCCGGTGAGGGCGGTGTGCTCGAGGCTGAGGCGGTGGAGCTTGTCCAGCTCGACGTCGAGGATCTCCTCGATCGAGCGGAAGTCCTTCTGGCGGTCGTCGTGGGCGACCTCCAGCATCGCCCGCTCGGCCTGCTCGACGAGCTCGCGCGGCGGCGCGTGCTGCTCGGCGACGCTCTCCTGGATCTCGTACGTCGTGTTGAGCAGGCGGCGCATCAGCGCGTGGTCGCGGACGATCCGGGCGTACTGGCGCGCGTGCCCCGCCGCGGGGACCGCCCCGGCGAGCGCGTCGACCGCCGCCTGGCCGCCGGCCCGCTCGAGGTTGCCCTCCTGCCGCAGCCGCTCGGAGACCGTGAGCACGTCGATCGGCTCGTTCTCCGAGTACAGCGCCATCATCGCGCCGAAGATCAGGCTGTGGCGCTCGCGGTAGAAGTCCTCCGGCTTCAGGCCCTCGTCGATGACGAGCGCGTACATCGCGCGCTCGGAGAGCAGGATCGCGCCGAGGACCGACTGCTCGGCCTCGAGCGAGTGCGGTGGGCCGGGCGCGCCGCTCGCGCCGTTCGTGGGGGTCGCGAACGTCGTCATCGGGCCGCGAGTCTAGGTCGGTTAGCGACCATCGGTTGCTAGGAGTGGCGACAGCCCCGCTCGTTAGGAGAAACGCGTCAATCCGACGAAGTACACCGAAGCAGATACATCGAACGGACGTTCCCATGACCGTCCGACGGAACGTCCGCTGCGGAGAGTCCGACGTCGGTCCGTCCGAGAACCGAGTTACCTTTCGAGGCTGCAACCCCCGACCATGAAGCCCGCGCCTGCCCAACGGGTGTGCCCACAACGGCGATCGTTCCTGCCGAAATAGGAGGGGAGACCCGAGACTGCCATCTCGAGCCTCCCCCTAACCACAACGCTCGTCGTTTCCTCACGATGGAACAGCGAGCGCCCCGAACCGATTGGTCCGCCTCACGATGGCGGGCGCCTCACGACCCGGCCTCGGCACCGAGGGCGAGAGCGACCATAGTCGTGCGGTCGGACGAATCGGACGCCTTCGTGGCGCCTCGAATTACACCGCCGCGGCGCCGCTTTCGATGCGCTGCTACTTACTTCTGGTCGACGACGATCGTCTTGACGTTCGCGGTCACGCCGTCGGAGACCTCGACGACGACCATGTACGTGCCGACGTGGCGGATCGGCTCGTCGAGGTGGACCTTGCGGCGGTCGACCGCGATGCCGCGGGCGTCGCGGATCGCGTCGGCGATGTCCTGCGTGGTGACCGAGCCGAAGAGGCGGCCGTCGTCGCCGGCCTGCTGCGCGATGGTGAGGACGGTGCGGTTGAGGACCGCGGCGTTGTCCTGGGCGCGCTCGGTGGCCTGGCGGGCGGCGCGCTCGGCGGCCGCCTGGCGCTCGCGCGCCTGGTCGAGCAGGCCCTTCGTCGCCGGCTGCGCCAGCTTGCGCGGGACGAGGTAGTTGCGGAGGTAGCCCTTGGAGACGTCGACGACGGTCCCCTTCTCGCCGAGGTTCTCGACGTCCTGGAGGAGGATGGCCTCGGGCATGCGGCTAGTCGCGGTCCCGGTCGCGGTCGCGCCCGCCGCGCCCGCCGCTCTCGCGGCCGGCGTTCTCGTTCACGTACGGCAGCAGCGCGAGCTCTCGCGCGCGCTTGACGGCGCGGGCGATCTGGCTCTGGTGCCGCCGGCACGCGCCCGTGATCCGCCGCGAGCGGATCTTGCCCTTCTCGGAGATGAACCGCCGCAGCCCGTCGACGTCCTTGTAGTCGACGTGCTCGATCTTGTCCTTGCAATACGGACAGGGCTTGCGCCGCCCGCCGGCGGACCCGCCCTTCCGATCACGGCGCCGAACCGGGCGCCGGTTGCGCTGCTTGGCCACTGGAGAACCTCTCGAAGTCTTCGACGTCAGGCCGCACGCGACCCTGCCCCGCGCGCCGGCGAGCCATCATTGTGACACGTCGGCCCTGAGCGGCCTCGCGGCGGCGGTGTCGCCACGGGTCGGGAGCGGCGAACGAAGGGGTGTGGGCGACATTCCCATCCACTGCGAACCAGAATGTCGCCCACACCCCGCGCCGGCCGGACGCAGAGCCCGACGAGACGACATCTCTCCCTCGGGCGCTGCTGGGAGCGCGTCAGGTTCAGGCGCGCGAACGCCGCGGGGGGCGCCGAGCGGCGGGCCTCCCGCGAAGGAAGCCCGCCGGTTCGAAGCGCGCCGCAGGGCGGGCCTTGTGCGAAGGAAGCCCGCCGGTTCGAACGCACCGCGCAAGCGGCGGGCTCCCGCGGAGGGAAGCCCGCCGGTTCGAAGGCACGCGCGGAGCGGCGCCGACGGGCTAGAACGGGATGTCGTCGTCCGCCGGAGCGGAGCCGCCGCCGCCTCCGCCACCGCCGACCGCTGCCGGAGCGAAGTCGTTTGTGTCGACGGGGACGTCGGACCGTGGGGTGAAGCCGCCGCCGCCGTTCTGGACGTCGTCGCGGCCTCCGAGGAACTCGACGTTGTCGGCGATGATCTCGATGCTCTGCCGGTTGTTGCCCGACTGGTCCTGCCACTCGCGCCACTCGAGGCGGCCGTCGAGCGCGACCGCGCGGCCCTTCGTCAGGTACTGGGCGGCGAGCTCGCCCTGGCGGCCCCAGATCGTAACGTCGATGAAGTTGCCCTTCTCGCCCCATTCTCCGGACGAGGGGTCCTTCTTGCGGGTGTTGAAGGCGAGGCGCAGGCTGCACACCGACATGCCGCTCGGCAGCGACCGCAGCTCCGGGTCTCGCGTGAGGCGGCCAGTGAGAACCACCCTGTTGATGTTGGTCGCGGCCATCCCGCGAGCTCCTTTCGGCAACGAACTTTGCGCTGGACCGCGAGTGTACGGTCGGGTTCGGTCCGAACTTGCGTGTAGGCCGGAATCTCCGCAGGTTCGTTGCGAAGGTGGCGCAGAGCGGCGCGGGTGAGTCGCGAAGCGGCCGTGAGGGGGCGCGCGGTGCGGGCGGGTGGCCCGCGCGGCTACGCCGCCGGCTCGGGGTCGCCGCCGGAGATCGGGGCGACGGAGCGCAGGTCGGGCGGCGGGGGCGTCCCGGCCCGGAGCTTGATGACGCGGTAGCGGATGACGCCGTCCGTGATGCGGAGGGTGCGGTCGAGGCGCTCGAGCAGCTCGCGGGGACCGTTGAACTGGATCAGGTGGAAGTCGGCGTCGGGCTTGTGGCGGATCTCGTACGCCAGCTTCCGGCGGCCCCAGTCGTGGGCGGAGACGATCGAGCCGGTGTCCGCGATCATCGCCTCGACGTCGGCGAGGATGCGCTCGCGCTGCTCCTCCGGCAGCTCGCTGTCGAGGAGGATGTTGAGGTCGTATGTGATCGCGGCGTCGGCCATCGCGCGGTCGCACACTGTAGCGAGGGGGCGATTCGCGGCGCCCGCGGACCTGATTGGCGCATGGAGCTGCTGCGCCGGATCAGGTGGGGGAACGTCGGGCGGGCCGCCGCGCTCGTCGCGGTCGTCGCGTTGATCGTGCTGTGGCCGCGCCTGCGCGCCGACCCGCCGCCGCTGCCTGCGGCGCCGCCTGCTGCGTCACTCCCGCCGGTGGTCGGCGACGGGCAGGAGGGGGTGGAGGAGCTTCCCGGGGCGGGCGCCGGCGGCACCGCCCGCCGGCGAGGAGCAGGTGAGCGGCGTGGCGGGCGAGGGCCGCGGCGCGGTCGTGAGGAGCGGCCCCGGCGTCGGGCTCGCGCGCGGCGCGGGGCGGCGCGCAGGGGCGGCGGCTCCGTCCCGCGGAGCGGAGCGGCGGGCGGCCGCGGCGGCGGGGTAGCCGGCAGCGGCGGGGCCACCGCTGGCGGTGTGAGGGCGGGCGGCGGAGCAGTCCCGCGTCGCGGCGGTGGGACGGCGGGCGGAGGGGCAGGCGCGGGCGGCGGGGCCGCCGCCGGCGGCGGTGCGACGGCGGGAGGCGGTGGGACGGCGGGCGGAGGGGTAGGCGCGCGCGGCGGGGCGGCCGGCAGCGGCGGGGCGACGGCGGGCGGCGGTGCGACCGCTGGCGGCGCCGCCACCGGAAACGGCGAGTTCGGCTTCGAGTAGCCGCCCCGCCCCGCCCCGCCCCGCCCTACGACCGCCCCGCCCGCTCCAGCGCCGACTTCTTGTGCCCGATGTCCTCCAGCTGGTCGTCGATCCAGTCGCCGGGGTCGCGGGCGGTGACGATCTTCTGGAGGCCGCGCATGCGGCGGGCTCGCTCCTCGGGCGGCATGGTCAGCGCGGCGTGGATCGAGTCGGCCGTCTCCTGGATGTCGAAGGGGTTGACGCTGAGGGCGAACTCGCCGAGCTCCTCGTGGGCGCCGGTGTTCTCGCTCAGGACCGACACGCCGTCGACCTCGTTGACGAGCGGGCCCTCCTTGGCAACCAAATTCATGCCGTCGAACATCGCGTTGACCATCAGCACGTCGTAGTGCTTGTAGGAGGCCATCGCCTCCTCGAGGTCGTCGCGCAGCTTGAGCTGGATCGGCATCCAGTCGGGCGTCCCGTGGCGGTGGTTCACGACGGCGACCAGCGCCTCGATCCGCTCCAGGTACTCGGCGTACTCAGGCACGTCCGTCCGCGACGGCATGAGCTGGGCGACGAACGTCACCCGCTCGGCGAACTCCGGGTGCTGCTCGAGGAAGAGGTCGAACGCGGAGAACCCGCGCAGGACGTTCTTCGACAGGTCCGCCCGGTCGACGCGCAGGATGAGGAAGTCGCGCTTTCGCCGCAGCAGCTCCGCCTCGAACTCCCGCGTGCGCTCCGACGCCGCGACCCGGCACGTCGCGCCCGCGTCGATCGGCAGCGGGTACGCGCGCACCCAGACCTCGCGGTCGCCGCAGCGCACGACGCCGCGCGCGAAGTCGACGTCGAGGTCCATCAGGTCGCGGCAGCACTGCAGGAAGTTCCACCTGTACGACCGGGTGTGGAAGCCGACGATGTCGTTCGCCAGCAGCCCCTCGAAGATCTCCTTCCGGATCCGCCGCGGCAGCACGCGCCACGCGTCCGGCTGCGTCCACGGGATGTGGATGAAGTGGTGCAGGAACGCGTCGGGACGCGCGCGGCGGACGAGCGCCGGCAGCGTGTAGAGGTGGTAGTCGTGGACCATCACGATCGGCGACTCGACGCCGTCGATCTCGTCGAGCACCGCCTCGGCGAGGTCCTCGTTGACGACGTTGTAGCCGTACTCGAACGCCTCGACCTCGTGGCGGCGGATGTCGGGCGCGTTCGACAGGTCCCACAGGTAGTGCTGGATGAACCACAGCATCGGGTTGGCGAAGATGCTGTAGAAGCGCTCGTAGGCCTCCGGGTCGGACGCCACGAGCCGCACCTCGTACGACCCGCCCGCCGGCGACTCGACGGGGAACGGCCGCCCGCCCGCCTCGGCCGCCTTCTCGACGTCCTCCTCGGTCATCGCCGACGCGATCCACGTCGTCTCGCGGTGCGACGCCAGGCCGGTCAGGGCGGTGACGAGCCCGCCGGTCCCGCGCTTGACCTCGCCGCCCGGGCCGAACGTGACCGGCCCGCGGTTGGAGACCAGGACGAGCGGCGCGCCCATCAGGCCCTCAACGGTTCGGCGAGCTGGTGGCCGGCGAGGGTCGTGCTGCCGGCGGCGACGGGTCGGAGCATCGAGGAACCAAGGTATCGGTCACCCGGGAGTCGCGGTGAGGCGCCGCACGCCGTCGTCCACCGCGCGCAGCAGCTTGGCGTGAAGGGCGGGGTTGGCGGCGGCGACGCAGGCGATCTGGTGCTCGACGCCGGACCCGAGCAGCGGCCGGTCGTCGAGCGGCTCGCCGTGCGCGTCGGTGACCACGGCGCCGCCCTCGACCAGGCACAGCACGGCCGCGGCGAGGTCGTACGGCGTGTTGTTGAGCACGGCGCCGCGGCCGACGCGCTCGAACTGCGCCCGCATCCCCGGCACCTCGTCGACGATGCGCGGGGAGGGCTCGACGTACGCGTCGAGCTGGCCGGTGAGGATGCGGGTGGTGTCGTACGTCGCCGAGCCGAGGTCGAACACGGCGCCCCACGCCGACGAGGCGTCGATCAGCTCGGCGAGGACCTCGACGACCACGCGGGCGGGCCGCCCCCGCAGGCCGTAGACCCAGAACATGCGCTCGACGTCCTCGTTGGCCGACAGCCGCAGCGGGACGCTCGCCCGGAGCCCCGCGCCGCGGCGCGCGACGAACCGCGCCCCCGACTTGATCTCGACGATCGCCGCCTCCTCG
This sequence comes from Solirubrobacteraceae bacterium, assembly GCA_035940955.1. Lineage (GTDB taxonomy): Bacteria > Actinomycetota > Thermoleophilia > Solirubrobacterales > Solirubrobacteraceae > CADCVT01. The sequence continues at coordinate 28,107 of DASZEJ010000158.1, read as the reverse complement.
ACGTCGCGCATCCGCGGGTCCGGCATCCGCGCGAGCGCCACCGACACGCACGCCGACTCGAACCCCGCCAGCGCCGGCCGCGTCCCGTCGACCGGGTCGACGATCAGCACCCGGTCGCCGTCGCCGACGAGCCCGCGGTCCTCCGAGTAGAGGGCGACGCCGGGCGCGTGCTCGGCCATCCAGGCCTCCAGGTGCTCCTCGGCGCGCGCGTCGATCGCGAACGTCGCGTCGCCGCCGGCCGCGACGCCCTCGTGCGCCCGCGCCGCGTGGGAGCCCAGCTGCGGGAGCACGACCTCCCGCAGCGACAGGGCGAGCTCGAGGACCACTACGGGCGGTCGACCTGCTCGGGCCGCTCGTCCAGCTCGACCTCGATGGTGCGCCGCTCGCCCGCGCGCACCAGCTCGAGCGTCACCCGGTCGCCCGGGCGCCGGTTGGCGACGACGATCCCCAGGTCGGTCTCGGTGTCGATCTCGTGCCCGTCGATCTTCGTGATGACGTCGCCGCCGGGCGAGACCGTGCGCGCCTGGAAGCGCTGGTCGCCCTGGCCGGCGCGCACGCCGGCCTCGTCGGCCGGGCCGCCCTCGACCACCTCCTGCACCCACGCGCCGTGGTCGACGCCGAGGTCGAAGCGCTCGGCGAGCTGCGGGTAGACGGCGGTGGTCGACACGCCGAGGTAGGCGTACTCGACCTCGCCGTGGCGGGCGATGTCCTCAATCGACCGCTTGACGTTGTCGACGGGGATCGCGTAGCCGACGCCCTCGCCGCCGCCGCTGCGCGTGCGGATCTGGGCGTTGATGCCGATGACCCGGCCCTCGCCGTCGAGCAGCGGCCCGCCGGAGTTGCCCGGGTTGATCGCCGCGTCGGTCTGCACCGCGCCGAGCGTGTCGAAGCCGGTGAGCGACTCGATCGCGCGGTCGGTGGCCGACACGACGCCGACCGACAGCGACTGCTCCTCGCTGAACGGCGAGCCGATCGCCGCGACGGGCTCGCCGACGTCCACGTCGCGGCTGCGCCCGAGCGGCAGCGGGCGCAGCGTCAGGCCGTCGCGCTCCTTCAGGCGCAGCAGCGCCACGTCGGCGTTGGGGTCGAACCCGACGATCTCGGCCGGCACCTGGTTGTCGTCGGCGAACTTGACGTACACCTCCCGCGCCTTCTCGATCTCGCGGCCCTCGCCCTGAGTGACGACGTGCGCGTTGGTCACGACCTCGCCCTCCTCGTCGACGACGAAGCCCGAGCCCTGGCCGCTCTGCGGGTCGTCGTCGCCGCCGCCGAGGATCCCGCCGCCGTCGCCGCCCTCGAACACGCTGATGATCGTCACGACCCCCGGGCTGGCCCGGCGGTAGATCGCGCGGGCGTCGAACCCGCCGCCGCCGTCCCCCTGCTGCTCGACGACCTCGACGCGCGTCGTCCGCTCGACGGTCTCGGGCGCCGCCGCGTCGTCCCCGCGGTCAGCGCCGCCGCCGCCGCCCCCGACGCCGGAGCCCCCGCCGCCGCAGCCGGCGACGGCCAGCGCCAGGGCGGCCAGGGGCGTCGCGATCGCCCTGGTCACGCGGGCAGCTCGAGCGTGAACGTCGTGCGGCCGGCGAGCGCCTCGACCGAGAGCCGGCCGTCCATCCGCTCGGCCAGCTCGCGCGCGATGGCGAGCCCGAGGCCGGAGCCCTGGTTGTCGCCGGCGGTGAAGAACGGCTCGAAGAGGCGCTCGAGCGACTGGCGCTTGATCCCCTCGCCGAAGTCGCGAACCGACAGGCGCAGGTGCCCGTCCTCGCGGCCGGCGGTCACCACCATGTCGGTCCCCGGCGGGGTGTGCGCGAGCGCATTGTCGATGAGGATACGAAGGATCTGGGCCACCCGCTCGGGGTCCACCTCCGCCTCCACGCCGCCGCCCGCGAGCCGCAGCTCAAGGCGCGAGTCGTGGCGCGCCAGCGCCGGCCCGAACTCGCTCGTCACCGCCCGGGCGAGCACGCCCAGGTCGGTCGGCTCCGGGCGCAGCCGCAGCGAGCCGGCCTCCAGCTTGGACAGGTCGAGCAGGTCGGTGGCGAGCTTCCCGAGCCGCTCGACCTGGTCGCGCAGCTGGGCGAGGAACGCGTCGCGCGTCTCGGGGTCGAGGTCCTCGTCCTGCAGCAGCTCGAGGAACCCGCCCAGCGAGAAGATCGGCGTGCGCAGCTCGTGCGAGGCGGTGGCGATGAACCGCTTGCGCGCGCTGTCGAGCTGGGCGAGCTGGCGCTGCATGTCGTCGAGCGCGACCGCGAGCTGGCCGATCTCGTCGTCGCGGTCGACCGGGAAGCGCACGCTCATGTCCCCGCGCGCCACGCGGAGGGCGACGGCCTGGAGCGCCTTGATCCGCCGCGCCAGGCGCGACGCCAGCAGCAGGCCGGCGATCAGCGCGATGGCCAGCGCGATGCCGCCGGAGAGCAGGATGCGGTCGCGGACGAGGTCGACGTTCGCCTCCACGTCGCTCAGCGGCGCCGAGTAGACGATCACCCGCTCCACGTCGTTGCCGCGCAGCACCGGCAGCGCCGCCTGGCCGAGCCGGCCGTCGACGCTCGACTCGGTGCCGGTCGCGATCCGCCGCCGCCGGGCCGCCTCGGTCGCCACCTCGAACTGCAGGTCGGCGGTCTGGCCGATCGAGTCGGCGGTGGGCGCGACCTCGAGCGTGCCGCCGACGCGGTCGACCCGCAGCAGCGTCACGCGCGCGCTGGCGCGGTCGCCGGTGCGCGCGACCACCTTGCGCAGCTTCTCGATCCGCAGGTCGCGCGCGGCGATGATCTCGTCGGAGAACTCGCGGGCGTCCGACGAGAGGCTGTCGAGCTTCTGCTGCGTCAGGTTCTCCTCGAGCGACGGCCCCACGTAGACGTACACGAAGCCGACCGCCGCGACGGCCACCGCGAACACCAGCAGCGCGAGCCTGGTGCGGATGAGCCGCAGCGCCATCGCCGAGCCGCCTACTCGTCGCTGTCGCGGAACCGGTAGCCCACGCCGCGCACGGTGAAGAGGTACTCCGGGTCCTTCGCTTCGCGCTCGAGCTTCTCGCGCAGGTGGCGGATGTGGACGTCGATCGTCCGCGGGTCGCGGAACGCCGAGTCGCCCCAGATCCGGGTCAGCAGCATCTCGCGCGTGAAGACCCGGCCGGGGTTGCACGCCAGCGCCCGCAGGATCTCGAACTCGACGTACGTCGCCTGCACGTCCTCGCCGCGCACGCGGACCGTGCGCTTGGAGAAGTCGATCCGCAGCTCCCCGACCTCGAGCGGCTCGTCCTCGCCCAGCTCCTGCGCGCGCTGGGCCCACGTCGAGCGCCGCAGCGCCGCCTTGACCCGCGAGCGGAACTCGCGCAGCGAGAACGGCTTGGTGATGTAGTCGTCGGCGCCCAGCTCGAGGCCGACGACCTTGTCGACCTCCTCGGCCCGCGCGGTCAGCATGATGATCGGGACCGTGCTCTTGGCCCGCATCCGGCGGCACACCTCCAGGCCGTCGAGCCGCGGCATCATCACGTCGAGGACGACGAGGTCGTACTGCGCGTCCTCGAACCGGGCGAGCGCCTCGCGGCCGTCGGAGGCGCACGTCACCTCGTAGCCGTCCTTCTGGAGCGGATACGAGAGCAGCGTCTGGATCGCGCGCTCGTCGTCGACGAGCAGGATGCGGGGCGAGCGCTCGGCCATCGTTCGTTCTGCGCATATGGTGACAACCACCCTGATGCTGAACGTCCGCATCTACCGCAGCGCGTTCGCGGGGCTGCTCGTGGCGGTCGTCGTGGTGGCGTTCTCGCTCGCCGACCGGCCGCGGCCGATCGGGACGACGCTCGCGCCCGACGCGTTCGACGGGCGCCGCGCGCTGCGGGTGGTCGACGAGCTGCTGGCCGACCCGCGCGGCACGTTCCGGGACCGCCGCCCCGGGACGCTGGGCGACGACGCGCTCGCCGCCCGCGTGGAGCGCGAGCTGTCCGGCGCCGGGTTCGACACGTCGAGCCGCGTGTCCGCCGGGGAGACGATCGACGGCGAGGCCGCGCTGACGACGGTGATCGGGGAGCGCGCGGGCCGCAACCCGCGCCAGATCGTGGTCGTCGCCGAGCGCGACGCCGCCGAGCCGGGGTCGCCCGGCCGGCTGTCGGCGACCGCCGCGCTGATCGAGCTGGCGCGGGTCTTCGAGGGGCGCGCGACGCGCCGGACGCTCACGCTCGTCTCGACCAGCGGCGGCAGCGGCGGGGTGGCCGGCGCGCGCCAGCTCGCGCGGGAGCTCGGATCCGCGTCCGCCCCGGTCGACGCGGCGATCGTGCTGGGGGACATGGGGAGCGACTCGGAGTACGACCTGCCGGTCGTCGTGCCGTGGGCCGAGCACGGCGGGATCGCGCCGCTGCGCCTGCGCCGCACGGTGGAGAACGCCGTCGAGCTCGAGACCGACGTCGAGCATCCCGGATCGCCGCGCGCGCTCGCGCAGTTCGCGCGCCAGGCGGTGCCGCTGTCGCTCACCGGGCAGGGCCCGCTCGGCGCCGAGGGCGTCGCCGCCGTGACCCTGTCGGTGACCGGCGAGCGCGCCCCCGCCGCGACGGCGCGCGTCTCGCGGGCGCGGCTGCAGGCGTTCGGGCGGGCGGCGCTGCGGTCGATCAGCGCGCTCGACAACGGCCCCGACGTGCCCGCCGGGCCGCGCGAGTACGTCGTCTTCCAGCAGCGCGTGCTGCCGTCGTGGGCGATCCGGCTGCTCGGCGCGACGCTGCTCTTCCCGCTGCTGCTCGCCGCGGTCGACGGGCTGGCGCGGGTGCGCCGCCGCCGCTCGCCGGTGCTGCCGTGGCTGCTGTGGATCGCGACCGCGGCGGTGCCGTTCCTGCTGGCCGCGCTCGTCGCGCGCGTGCTCGGGCTGACCGGCGTGCTGCCCGCGCCGCCCGGCGCCGTCGACCCCGAGGCGCTGCCGGTCGACGCGGCGGGCCTGGCCGCGCTCGGCGTCGTGCTGGCGCTCGGCCTCCTGCTGCGCCGGCCGCTCGGCCGGCTGGCCGGCGCCGGCACCGCCCGCGACGCGCGGGCCGACCCGGGCGGGCCGGCCGCCGCGCTGGCCGTGGTGCTCGCCGCGCTCGGCACCGCGGTCTGGGCCGTCAACCCGTACACCGCCCTCCTGCTCGCCCCGGCGCTGCACCTGTGGATGCTCGCGGCGACCCCCGAGGTCCGCGTGCCGCGCGGCGTCGCGCTGGCGCTCGTCGCGCTCGGCCTGCTGCCGTTCGCGCTCGTCGGCGCCCACTACGCCGAGCAGCTCGGGCTCGACCCGGTCGAGCTGGCGTGGGAGGCGGCGCTGCTGGTCAGCGGCGGCTACGCGGGGCCGCTGGGGATCGTTGCGTGGAGCCTCGTGCTGGCGTGCGGGCTGCTCGCCGCGGCCGTCGCCGCGGGCAAGCGGCGCCGCCGGGCGGCGGTCGACGAGCCGCCCGCGGTGAGGACGCGCGGGCCGCTCTCGTACGCCGGGCCGGGCAGCCTGGGTGGAACCGAGTCGGCCCTGCGCCGATGACGGGGGAACGCATGCGGCCCCTCCTGCGCGCCCTGTCGACCGTGCTCATCGCCGCAGGCGTGCTCCTGCTCGTCGACGCGGGGCTCACGCTGACCTGGCAGGAGCCGGTCTCGGCGCTGTACGCCCGGCTCACCCAGGACGCGCTCGGCGGCGACCTCGAGAAGCTGGAGGACGCCGGCCCGACGCCGCTCGAGCAGCGCGTGCTGCGCAGCCTGCCCGACCAGCGCCGGCGCCTGGCGTTCCTCGGCCGCTCGCTCAAGCAGCGCCTCGACGGCGGCGAGGCCGCGGGCCGCCTGCGCATCCCGTCGATCGACCTGGACTTCGTCGTCCTCGACGGCACCTCCGCCGCGCACCTGCGCAAGGGGCCCGGGTTCTTCCCCGAGACGCCGTTCCCCGGCAGCGGCGGCACGACGGCGATCGCCGGCCACCGCACGACGTACGGCGCGCCGTTCCGCAGCATCGACGACCTCGATCGCGGCGACGCCATCGTCGTCGAGATGCCGTACGCGCGGTTCGAGTACCGGGTCGAGCGCACGCGGATCGTCGACCCGGACGCGTTCTGGGTCACCCAGCGGGTCGGCTACGAGCGGCTCGTGCTCAGCGCGTGCCATCCGCTGTACAGCGCCGCGCAGCGGATCGTCGTCTTCGCGCGGCAGGTTCGTGTGGAGCCCCGGGGCCGCGCTCTGGACACGTAGCCGAGGGGCCATCGGACTCACGTCCAGCGAGCGCGTGCGCCGGTCGCCCGGCGGGGAACCGGCAGTCGATGGATCGGCAGATGCACGTCAGGGACCTCAAGGAGCGCGTCGCCCGGCGCGAGTACGCCGTCGACTGCCGCGCGGTCGCCGAGGCGCTGCTGGCGCGTCAGGCGCGGTGCTCGAACCCGCTCAGCGGCAGCGCGCCGTGGGACCCGCTGAACCGCGCCCCCGCCGGCCCGCGGATCACGCGGCCGACGGGCTCGAACGGCAGCCCGCCGCCGCCGCACGCGAGCAGCTCGTAGTCCTCGCCCCCCGTCGCGGCGAGCTGCGCGCCGGTCATGCCCAGCTGCTCGGCGACCTGCTCGACGCCGGGCGCGACCGGCAGCGCGTCGAGGTCGATCTCCAGCAGCGCGCCGCTGCTCGCGGCGACGTGGCGGGCGTCGGTCGCCAGGCCGTCGGAGAGGTCGATCATCGCCGTGGCGCCGGCGCGCGCCAGCGCGCGGCCCTCGTCGAGCCGCGGCAGCGGGCGCAGGTAGGCGTCGACCAGGTGCCGCGGCCCCTCGGCGCGCCCCTCGAGAATCGCCAGGCCGGCCGCCGACGCGCCGAGCGGGCCGGTGACCCCGACGACGTCGCCGGGCCGCGCGCCGTCGCGCCCGACCAGGTCGCGCGGGTCGTCGGCCCAGCCGACGACGGTGACCGAGATCGTCAGCACGGGCGAGCGGGTCACGTCGCCCCCGGCGATCGCCGTGCCCGTCCGCCTCGCCAGCGCCGCCAGCCCGCCGACCACCGCGAGCGCGTCGTCGCGGCTCATCCCCGGCGGCAGGCCGGCGGCGACGTACGCCTCGCCCGGGTCGGCGCCCATCGCCGCGAGGTCCGAGAGCGCGCCGGCGAGTGCCCGGTGGCCGGCGTCCGCCGGCGACGCCTGGCCGAGGCGGAAGTGGACGCCGTCGACCATCGTGTCGACCGACGTGACCGCGTACGCCCGCGCCCGCACGACCGCCGCGTCGTCGCCGGAGGGCCGCACGAGCCGCTCCGGCGGCGGCCCGAGCGCGGCCTGGATCGCCGCGATCAGGTCGAGCTCGGACCAGGCGGCGCCCACGCGAACGCGCGCTAGGGCGTCGGCGCGCCGCCGGTCGGGCCCTGCGCCTGGCCCGGGGGCGTGCCGTCCTGGCCGGGCGGCGCGCCGGTGTCCGGCGCCTCCTGCGGCGGGGTCTCGTACAGGTCGGGGTCGTAGCCGCCGTCCGTCGTCTGGCCCTTCTGACCCTGCCCGCCGCCGGGGCGGTCCTGCGGGCCGCCGCCGTCCACGGCGTTGCCGCCGTTCTCGTAGGCCTCGGTTCCGCCGTAGTCGTCGTTCGGGTAGCTGGGGCCAGGCGCGCCGGTCGACGCGTACCGGCCGAAGAAGGGCGAGGCCTGGAACGGCGTCTTCGGCGGCTTGAAGTCCGGGCAGCCGCGCTTGACCTGCTTCATGTACGCGCCCCAGATCTGCGCCGGGTACGTGCCGCCGGCGACCGAGATCGGCGTGGTCGGCGGGTACATCTCGATCCGGCTCTTCGGGAAGCCGACCCAGACCGACGTCGTGAGGTTCGGCGTGAAGCCGACGAACCACGCGTCGGTGTGGTTGTCGGTCGTCCCGGTCTTGCCGCCGGCCGGGCAGCCGATCTGCGCCTCGCGGCCCGTGCCGCCCGTGATGTTCCTCTCCAGGATGTCCGTCACCTTGGCGGTCACGCCGTCCTCGAACGCGCGGACGCGCTTGCGCTGGTCCAGCCGCTCGGTGTGCCCGTCGGGGAACACGACCTTGGTGACCGCGATCGGCCGGTTGCGCAGCCCGCCGGACGCGATCGTCGCGTACGCGTTGGCCATCTCGAGCGGCGAGCAGCAGTAGCCGAGGCCACCGAGGACCTCGCCGGGGTAGCCCTCGAGCTTACTCGTGATGCCCATCTTCCGCGCGGCCTCCTTCACCGCGTCGGGGCCGATGTCGAGCGCGAGCTGCTGGTAGACGGTGTTGTCCGACTTCAGCGTCGCGGTGACGAGGTCCATGCTGCCGCCGTACGACCCGTCGTAGGTCTTGACGTCGATCAGGCCGTACTTCGGGTCGTTGAACTTCAGCGGCTTGGACGTGTAGGTGGTGCCCTCCGGCGAGACGCCGCGGTCGAGCGCGGCCATCAGCCCCATGATCTTGAACGTCGACCCGGGCTGGCGCTTGCCCTGGGAGGCGAGGTTGAACTCGGACTCGGCGTACTTGGCCGACGACGCCATCGCCAGGATGTGGCCGTTGCGCGGGTCGATGGTGACGACCGCCGACTTCGGCGCGCCCGGGAAGTTCAGGACGCCGGCGATCGCCGCCCGCGCGCGCTTCTGCATGTTCAGGTCGATCGTCGTGTGGATCCGCAGCCCGCCGCGGCGCACCTTCTCGATGCCGTACCTGCGGATCAGCACCTTGCGGACGTAGTCGAAGAAGAAGCTCTCGCGCCGGGTGCTGTAGAAGCGGCTGCGCTCGACGCCGAGCGGCTCGGCCTTGGCCTCCGCCGCCTCGGTCGCGGTGATCATGCGCAGCTCGGCCATCTTGTCGAGGACCTGGTTGCGGCGGCGCAGCGCGGCGTCGGGGGACTTGAACGGGTTGTACTGCGAGGGCGCCTGGGGCAGGCCGGCGAGCAGCGCGGCCTCGTGCAGCTGCAGCTCGCTGGCCGGCTTGTCGAAGAACGTGCGCGACGCCGCCTGGATGCCGACGGCGGTCTGGCCGCCCTGCGTGCCGTAGGGGACGCTGTTGATGTACTTGTTGAGGATCCACTCCTTGCCGTCGCGGCCAGGGTGGACGTTCTCCAGCTCCTCGGCGAGCTTGGCCTCGTGGACCTTGCGCTTGAACGTGCGCTCCTTGGAGATGTAGAGGGTGCGGACGAGCTGCATGGTCAGCGTCGACCCGCCCTCGACGGTCCGGCCCGACTCGAGGTTCTTGATCGCCGCGCGCACGACGCCCTCGGCGTCCACGCCGCGGTGCTTGTAGAAGCGCTCGTCCTCGATCGCCACCGTGGCGTCCTTGACCACGCGCGGGATCGTGTAGCCCGCGATCGGCGTGCGGATGACGTCGGACTCGATGTAGCCGAGCTTCGAGCCGTCGGCGGCGTAGACGACCGACGTCTCGCCGGGGTCGATCTGCTTCAGGCGCGTGAGCGGCGGCGCCGAGGCGGCGATGCTGACGACGTACCCGACGACGCTCGCGACGCCGATCCCGACCACCGCCATCGTGATCGCCAGGATGAGGAAGACGGGCCCGGTCGACGCGTTGCGCCGCCGCCGCCGCATGCGCGCCTGACGGGACATCCGACCACCCATTCTGGCACGGGGATCCGGGTCCTCTCAGCGCAGGCCCGCGCCGCGCAGCGCCGCGAGCGCCCCGGCGCGCAGCTCGGCTTCCCGCGGGGCGCGCTCGCGGACGCTCACCGGCGCGGCCGAGATGGTGAGGAGGACTCCGTCGCTCGTCACGTCGCCGATGCGGACGGTGGCGCCGTCGAGGGCGCCCGCGACCGCCTCGAGCGCCCGCCGCTCGTCGACCTCGTGCGGCACCCAGACGCTCGTCTCGACCGCCACGGTGTCGGTGACGATCGAGTCGTTGCGCAGCACGCTGGCCGCCAGCAGCTCGTTCGGCACGATGATCCGCGCGTCGGTGCCCGTGCGCAGGAACGTGTACGTGAGGCGGATGTCCTCGACCACGCCGGTGTCGTCGTCCAGCGTCACGAGGTCGCCGATGCGGATCGGCTGGGTGACGGCCAGCATCACGCCCGCGACGACGTTGGCCAGCACCTGGCGGGACGCGAAGCCGACGACCGCGGCGGCGATCGCGCCGGAGGCGAGGATGCTCGCGGCGAGCCGGTCGAGCGCCGCGAACTGCGAGATCGCGATCGCCAAGCCGACGACGAACAGCACCGCCTCCACCAGCCGGCGGACGAACCGCAGGCGGGTGTCGAGCACCGGGTCGAGCTCGGGCCGGCGGCGGCGGAACGCGCGGTCGACGGCGTAGACGAGGACGCCGGCGACGACGATCGTGAGGATCGCGGTGATCTCGTTGTTCCAGCGGTTCACGAAGCTGTCGGCGAGGATCTCCGGCGACATGGCCGGTGACCGTATCCCAGGGCTCGGAGCGTTCGTCCTCTCGCGCGCCGTCGCGTGGGGCGCCGGGGCGGCCGCGATCGCCGTCTTCGGGCTCCACGCCAACGCCGAGCGGTTCGACCCCGGCGGCGCGGCGCGGGGGCCGGGCGCGTTCTGGGACTCGGTGTGGTTTTTGGCCATCGCGCGCGACGGCTACGACCGGCCCGAGGACGCGGCGTTCTTCCCGCTCTACCCGCTGCTCCTGCGGGCGACCGGGGCGTCGGTGGGCGGCGGGGTCCTGGTCTCGCTGGCGTGCTTCGCGGCCGCGCTGTGGCTGCTGCACGCGCTCGTCGCCCTCGACTTCGGCGCGCGGGTGGCGCGGGTGACCGTGCTGCTCGTCGCCGTGTTCCCCGCCGCGACGTTCTTCGGCGCCGTGTACAGCGAGGCGCTGTTCCTGCTGCTGTCGGTCGCGGCGGTGTACGGCGCACGCACGGACCGGTGGGGGCTCGCCGGGGTGGCAGGGGCCCTGGCCGCGAGCACCCGCAGCGCCGGCCTCGTGCTGCTCGTGCCGCTCGCGCTCCTGTGGTGGAGCGGGGGGCGCCGGCCGCGCGACGGGCTGTGGCTCGCGCTGGTGCCGCTGGGGCTGGTCCTCTTCTGCGCGTACCTGGCGCTGGACGGCGGCGACGGGCTGGCCCCGCTGCGGGCGCAGGACGCCTGGGGGCGCGAGCTGACGTGGCCGCTGGGCGGGGCGGTCGAGGGCGCCTCGGCGGCGTGGGAGGGCGCGCGGCAGATCGTGTCGGGCGAGCCGCGGACGTGGCCGGTGTACGACACCGCGTGGCTCGACGTGGCGCTCTTCGGCACGCTGCTCGCCGCGCTGGTCGCGCTCGCCGGCGCGGTGCGGCGGCTGCCCGTCGCCTACTCGCTGTACGCCGCGGCGGCGCTCGCCCTGCCGCTCACCTTCCCGGCCGACGGGCAGCCGCTGATGTCGCTGCCGCGGTTCGTCGCGGTGCTGTGGCCGCTGCACCTGTGGCTCGCGCTCGTGCTGGTGGAGCGGGCGCGCTCGCGGCGCGCGGTGGTCGCCGTGTCGGTCGCCGGGCTGGCCGCCGTGAGCGCGGAGACCGCGACGTGGGGCTGGGTGGCGTGAGGGCGCGCGCCGTCCTGCTCGACGCGCTCGGCACGCTGCTCGAGCTGGAGCCCCCAGCTGCGCTCCTCGTCGCCGAGCTGGAGCGGCGCGGCGCCGTGGTGAGCGAGGCGGAGGCGGGCGCGGCGCTGCGCGCGGAGATCGCCTACTACCGCGCCAACCACGACGTGGCGGGGGACCGCGCCGGCCTCGCGCGGCTGCGCGCCGCCTGCACCGAGGTGCTGCGCGAGGCCCTGCCCGCGCGGGCGCGCGGCGTCCCCGACCTCCAGGCCGCGCTGCTCGCGGCGCTGCGCTTCCGCCCGTACCCCGAGGTGCCGGCGGCGCTGCGGGCGCTGCGCGCGGACGGCGCGCGGCTCGTCGTCGTCTCGAACTGGGACGTGTCGCTGCACGACGCGCTCGCGGCGACCGGACTCGACTCGCTGGTCGACGGGGCGGTCAGCTCGGCCGAGGCGGGCGCGGCCAAGCCCGACCCGCGCATCTTCCGTCGCGCGCTCGCGCTCGCCGGCGTGCGGCCCGAGGACGCCGTCCACGTCGGCGACTCGGTCGAGCACGACGTCGCGGGCGCGCGCGCCGCGGGGGTCGAGCCCGTGCTGGTCGTCCGCGACGGCGGCGACGCGCCGCGCGGCGTCAGGGCGATCCGGTCGCTCAGTAGCCTCAGGTCGCGGTGACCTTCGTCGCCCCCGAGAGCCGGCCCCTGCCGGAGCTGCCCGAGCGCCCCGACGGTGCGCCGCCGCCGCGCAGCGAGGCCGACGACTGGCCTGCGTGGGCGGCGCCGGTCGCGCTCGTCGCCGGGCTCCTCGGCGCGTTCGTCGGCGGCGTCCTCGTCGTGCTGGTCGCCGAGGTCGCCGGCGTCGACACCGGCCGCGGCGACACGCCGCCGGGCGTGCTGCTCGGCGCGACCGCCCTCCAGGACGTCTCGCTCATCGCCGCCGCGATCGTCTTCGCGCGGATGACGGGCCCTGTGTGGGCGGCGCACTTCGGGCTGCGGCCGACGCCGTTCTGGCCGGGGGCGGGGGCGGTGGTCCTCACCTACGTCACGTTCGTGATCCTCGCGGCGATCTGGACGACGCTCGTGGGGTCGCCGGACAAGGAGCCGCTGCTCGACGAGCTCGGCGTCGACGAGAGCACGCTGCTGCTGGTGCTCGGCATCGCCACCGTGTGCGTCGCGGCGCCGATCGTCGAGGAGCTGTTCTTCCGCGGGTTCTTCTACCGCGCGCTGCGCAACTGGGCGCGCCCCGCGGGCGCCGCGACGATCACCGGCGTGGTGTTCGGGGCGATGCACGCGTCCTCGTCGCCGGTCGAGCACCTCGTGCCGCTCGCCGTGCTGGGCGCCCTGTTCTGCGCGCTCTACCAGGTCACCGGCTCGCTCTACCCGTGCATCGTCCTGCACGCGATCAACAACTCGGTGGCGTTCGGCATCGACCAGGACTGGGGCTGGGAGATCGCGCCGCTGGCCGCCGGCTCGCTGGCCGCGTGCGCGCTGATCGCGTGGACCGTGGCGCGGCGCTGGCGCCCGGAAACCCGCTGATTGTCGCGACGCCGCCCGCGGACTCGCTTAGACTCGCCCGGCCCATGCGCCGCACCCTCGCCCTCAGCCTGCTGCTCGCGGCCGCCGCCGCCGCTCCCGCCGCCGCGCAGGACCCCGCCGTCCCGCCGCCTCCGCCTCCGCCTCCTCCTCCGCCTCCGCCCGCGGCGGCGGCCGTCACCGCGGCGACCGAGAAGGTCGGCCCCGACGGGCTCGTGCTCGCCGGCGCGGCATGGCGCGTCTCCGGGCGGATGACGCCCGCGCCCGCCGGCCAGCACGTCGTCGTGCGCGTGTACGCGCGCGGGCGCAAGATCGTCGCCAAGCGGGCCGCCGTCCGCCCCGACGGGCGGTACGCCGCCCGGCTGCGGGTGCGCACCGCCGGCTCGGTCGTCGTCCGCGTCGTCCACCGCCCGACGCCCGAGGCCGGTCGCGCCGCCGCCGCCCCGCTGCGCGTCGACGTCCTGCCCCGCGGCGTCGCGCCCGGGCAGACCGGCACGGCGGTGCGCGTCCTCCAGCGCCACCTCGCGCGCAAGGGCTACGTCGTAGGGCGCCGCGGGGTCATGGACGCGCGGACGCTCCGCGCGGTCATCGCCTTCCGCAAGGTGACCGGGATGGCGCGCACCGCGACGGCCGACCGGGCGATGCTCGGGCGCCTGGCCCGCGGCGGCGGCACGTTCCGCCTCCGGTACCCCGGCGCGAAGGGCCGGCACGTCGAGGCCGACCTGTCGCGGCAGGTCCTCGTGCTCGCGCGCGGGGCGAGGGTCGAGCGGATCTACCACACGAGCTCCGGCGCCCCGGCGACGCCGACGGTCCGCGGCCGCTACCGCTTCTACATGGCGCAGCCCGGCTACAACAGCAAGGAGATGTACTACTCCAAGTACTTCACCGGGGGCTACGCCATCCACGGCTACAAGTCGGTGCCGGTGTTCAACGCCAGCCACGGCTGCCTGCGCGTGCCGCTCGAGGACGCTGTCTCGATCTACCGCTGGATCCGGCTCGGCGACCGGATCGACGTGTACGCGTAGCGCGAGCCGTGACCGCCTCCGCCCGCGACCGCCTCATCGCCGAGCTGCGCGAGCACGCGCTGATCGTCGGCCGCGTCACGCTCACGAGCGGGCGCGAGGCCGAGTACTACGTCGACGCCAAGCGCGCGATCCTGCGCCCCGCGGGGTTCCTCGCGCTCGGGGAGCTCGTGGCCGAGCGCGCGCGCGAGCTGGGGGCGACCGCGGTCGGCGGCATGACGATGGGCGCCGACCCCGTCGCCTGCGCCGCGATGGCGGGCGGCGCGGACGTCAAGGCGTTCTTCGTGCGCAAGGACGCCAAGGCGCACGGCCTGCAGCGGCGCGTCGAGGGCCCGCTGCTCGGCGACGAGGACCGCTGCCTGGTCGTCGAGGACGTCGTCACCACCGGCGGCTCGACGCTCGCGGCGATCGAGGCGCTGCGCGACGAGGGCCGGGCGATCGTCGGCGTCGTGTCGGTCCTCGACCGCCTGGCCGGCGGCGCGGAGCGGATCGCCGCGGCGGCCGGCGCGCCGTACGTCCCGCTGACGACGATCGACGACGTCTACCCCGAGCGGCCCGACCGGTAGGGTTCGGCGCCGCCGTGGCACAGGCAGGGCAGCGCTTCTCGCTCGGCCGCGAGGCCGGCCGCGACGGGCGGTTCCACCGCCAGGCCTCGGCGTTCCGCGACCGGCCCGAGCGCGCCGAGGCGGGCCGCTACGTGCTCTACGTCTGCCGCGCGTGCCCGTGGGCGCACCGGACGATCATCGCCCGCCGGCTGCTCGGGCTCGAGGACGCGATCGAGCTGGCCGAGGTCGACCCGATCCGCGACGAGCGCGGCTGGGCGTTCACCGGCGGGCCGTACGTCGACCCGCACAACGGCTTCCGGTTCCTGAGCGAGGCGTACGCCGCCACGGACCCGAGCTTCGACGGCCGCTACAGCGTGCCGGTGCTGTGGGACAAGCGGGCGGGCCGGATCGTCAACAACGAGAGCGGCGACCTGCTGCGGATCCTCAACGACGACTTCCGCCCGCTCGCGACGACGGACGTCGACCTCTACCCGCCGGACCTGCGCCCCGAGATCGAGCCGCTCGAGGAGCGGATCTACGAGACCCTCAACAACGGCGTGTACCGGACGGGGTTCGCGACGACCCAGGAGGCCTACGAGGAGGGCTTCTTCCCGCTGTTCGAGACGCTCGACTGGCTGGAGGAGCGGCTCTCGCGCCGGCGCTACCTGGTGGACGACGAGCGGATCACCGCCGTCGACTGGCGCCTCTTCACCACGCTCGTGCGCTTCGACTCCGTCTACTACCTGCACTTCAAGTGCAACCGCGACCGGATCGTCGACCTCCCGGCGCTGTGGGGCTACCTGCGCGACCTCTACCAGCAGCCGGGCATCGCGGAGACCGTCGACCTCGACGCGATCAAGCGCCACTACTACGGCACGCACGGGTCGATCAACCCGCACGGCATCGTCCCCGCCGGCCCGCGGCTCGACCTCTCGTCGCCGCACGGCCGCGAGGCGCTCGCCGCTCAGCGGCAGGACCGCACCGCGCTGGCGTAGAGCCGCGCCCGGGCGCGGTAGCCGGCCGGCGTCGCGTGGACGCGGTCGCGCGAGAGCCAGCCCGAGCGGGCGGCGCGCTCGGCCCACCGGACGACGGCGAGGCGGCGGCCGAGCCGCGCGTCGAGGCGCCGCAGCACCGCGTTGGCCGGCGCGAACGAGCGGCCGCCGACCGCCGGTGCGGCGATCGTCGCCCAGACCGCGCAGCCGCGCCGGCCGGCGCGGCGGACGCTCGTGCGCACCGCCGCCGAGTGCCGCGAGCCGCGTGGGGTCGTCGTTGGTGAAGAGGCTGATCGCGACGACCGCGCCGTCGGGGACGGGCGTGCGCGCGAGGACCGCCATCCCGTCGTCGAGCGGGCGGCCGGTCAGCGCGTCGCTCCGGACCCGCCAGCCGGGCAGCTCGCGCGGCAGGTGCTCCTCCATGCCCTCGGCGAGCGAGTCGCCGATCAGGACGACCGTGCGGCGCGTCGTCGGACGGCGCCGGCGGGGGATCGCCTCCGCCGCCGCACCCGCCGGCGGCGAGCAGGGCGAGGAGGACGGCGCCGCGCCGCGGGCGGGGCATCGCGGCGGATCGTAGCCGCGCATCGCGGCCGACGGCCGCGTGTTGCACACTAGCCGCCGCGCGCCTCCGCCCATGCTCTTCCCGACCGTCGAATTCGCGATCTTCTTCCCGGCCGTCCTCGCCCTGTCGTGGGCGCTGATGTCGCGGCCCGCGCTGTGGAAGCCGTTCATCGTCGCGGTCAGCTACCTGTTCTACGCGTCGGCGAACTGGAAGTTCGTCTTCCTCATCGCGGTGGTGACGGCCGGCAACCAGCTCGCCGCGGTGCTCATCCACCGCTCGGACGACGAGCGGCGGCGCAAGTGGATCATGGCCGGCGGCGTGGCGCTCGACCTCGCCGTGCTCGGCACGTTCAAGTACTACGCGTTCTTCGTCACCGACATCAACCGCGTGCTCGAGGCGACGTCGCTCGGGCTCCCGCTGCCGCTGCTGACGATCGCGCTGCCGGTCGGCGTCAGCTTCTTCACCTTCCAGGCGATCTCGTACGTGGTCGACGTCCGCCGGCGGCTGATCGAGCCGTCCCCGCTCGTCGACGTCGCGATCTACCTGAGCTTCTTCCCCCACCTCATCGCCGGCCCGATCGTCCGCGCGCGGGAGTTCCTGCCCCAGCTCCAGACGCCGCGCGACCCGCGCGACATCCCCGCCGGCGCGGCGATGTGGCTGATCGCGATCGGCCTGGTCAAGAAGGTCGCGATCGCCGACTACCTGGCCCGCGAGGTCGCCGACCCGGTGTTCGCGGTCCCCGAGGCGCACTCGGGCGCCGACGTGGTCTTCGCCACCTACGCCTACGCGGCGCAGATCTACTGCGACTTCTCGGGCTACACCGACATGGCGATCGGCCTCGCGCTGCTCATGGGCTTCGTCTTCCCGAACAACTTCGACCGCCCGTACCGCGCCGCGAGCTTCCGCGAGTTCTGGCGGCGCTGGCACATCACGCTCTCGCGCTTCCTGCGCGACTTCCTCTACATCCCGTTCGGGGGAAGCCGCCACGGCAAGCTCAGGACCGTCCGCAACCTGATGGCGACGATGCTGCTCGGCGGCCTGTGGCACGGCGCGGCGTGGACGTTCGTGATCTGGGGCGGCATCCACGGCGCCGCGCAGGCGGTCGAGCACCTCCTGCGCGGCAAGGTGCACGTGCCGCGCTGGCTCGGGTGGCTGCTGACCTTCCACATCGTCTGCGCGGCGTGGGTGCTGTTCCGCAGCCCGGACCTCGGCGTCGCGGCCGACGTGTTCGCGCAGATGACCGCGGGCGGCGAGGCGACGCTGATCACCGCGCCGGCGCTGGTCCTCGTGCTGGCGGTCATCGGGCTGCAGCTCATCCCGCCGCGGCCGATGGACGCGATCCAGCTGCGCGTCCAGCAGTGGAGCCCGGCCGCGCTGGGCGCCGCCATGTTCCTTGTCATCCTGCTCGTCGGCGCGACGATCCCGGACCAGGGCGTCCCGCCGTTCATCTACTTCCAGTTCTGACGATCCGCATGAGCGACGACGCCCCCCGCACGCTGGTCGACCTCTCGAAGGCGCGGCGCATGGACGTGCGGCAGCTCCTGAAGGCCGTGGCGCTGTGCTGCCTGCTGCTGTTCGCGAGCGCCGGCCCGGGCATCCGCGAGGCGGGGGAGCAGATGGACCCGGGGCTGGACCGCACGCTCGTGCTCGCGGTCGGCAAGCCGGCCGGCGCGCTCGGCGACGTCGTCCCGCTCCACGAGGTGGCCGACGAGGCGACCGCGTGGCTGTCGACGGACGAGGAGCTCGGGGAGGGCGGGTTCACCGCCGCGGCGCAGGGCCCGGCCGCGCAGGGCGGCGGCGTGCCGCCGGTGACGCCCGAGGCGTTCGACCCCGCGGCGCTCGGCGAGCGCGCCCGGCCGCGGCCGCTGAGGAAGCTGCTCGTCACCGGGGACTCGCTCGCGCAGGGGCTCGACGCCGAGCTGGCCCGCCGGCTGGCCGACCGCGGGGTCGACGTCGTGCGCGACCCGCACATCGGCACCGGCATCTCCAAGGACATCCTCGTCGACTGGGGCAAGCTCTCGACCAAGCAGGTCAAGGACGAGAGCCCCGACGCCGTGGTCATGTTCATCGGCGCGAACGAGGGCTTCCCGCTCAAGGGCGCCGAGAACCGGGACGTCGAGTGCTGCGGGCCCGAGTGGGCGGCGCTCTACGCGACGCGGGCGCGCACGATGATGAACACGTACCGCCGCGGCGGCGCGGCGCGCGTCTACTGGCTCACGGTGATGACGCCGCGCGACGGCGACCGGGCGCAGATCGCTCGGGCGGTGAACGCGGGGATCTTCGCGGCGGCGGCGCCGTACCGCGCGCACGTCCGCGTGATCGACACCGTCCCGATCTTCACGCCCGGCTTCCGCTACCGGACGTCGATGAGGGTCGGCGACGAGGACACGATCGTCCGCGAGTCCGACGGCATCCACCTCAACGCGACCGGCTCGCGGATCGCCGCCGACCACGTGATGCGCGCGCTCGAGCGCGACTTCGCGCCGTAGTCAGGCTCAGGCGGCAACCGCCGGCCGGCGGATCTCGGCGGTCGGCGGCTCCTTGCGGATCAGGCTGACGACCCTGGCGACGTCGACGGCGCGCTGGACGGAGCGGTCGAAGCGCTTCCCGCGGGCGACGCGGCGAACCCACTCCAGGGTCGCCCGCCCCTCCCACTCGTCCGGCGGCCGGGCGATCGGGTCCCTGCGGCTGCGGTGGCGCACGTCGGCGGCGAGGGTGGCCGGCTTGTCGGGGAAGTTGTAGAGGGCGGCGGCGGCGTGCGGGCCGCGGAACGCGGCCTCGATCGTCATCGGGCGGCCCTCGTGGGCGAACCACGAGCAGGCCAGGCGCGCCTGCACGCCGCCCGCGAGGCTGAGGTGCGCGAGGCAGTCCTCCTCGAGCTCGCCCGGCTCGGTCGGCCGGCCCTTGGTCCACAGGCACGACCGGACCTCCTCCACCTCGGGCCAGCCCAGCGACCACAGCAGCAGGTCGACGAGGTGGGTGCCGAGGTCCAGGACGCAGCCGCCGCCGGACTTCGCCGGGTCGAGGAACGTGCGGCCGACGAGGTCCCCCGCGTTCTGGAACGCGAGGTCGACGCTGTAGACGTCGCCGAGCGTGCCGCGCCGGACGCAGTCGCGCACCCGCGTGGCGGCGGCCGACCCGCGGTAGGTGAAGTCGACGCCGAGTAGCCCGTCCACGCGCTTTGCGGTCTCCACGACCCGCTCCACCTCGGCCGGCGTGGGCGCGAGCGGCTTCTGGCAGAACACGGCGACCCCGGCCTCGAGCGCCTGGACCGACTGGTCCGCGTGCTGCGTGTTCGGCGTGCAGATCACGACGCCGTCGACCCCGGCGGCGAGCATCTCGTCGAGGTCGTCGACGATGGCGGCCTCCGGCGCGAGCCGCTCGATGTGCCCCGCGCCGCGCCGGTACTGGTCGGCGGCGGCGGCGATCTCGGCCAGGCCGCTCTTGCGCACGCGGATCAGCCGGTCGGTCCCGATGTGGCCGACGCCGAGGAACCCGATGCGCGGCTTCCTCATGGCCGCAGCAGCGCCTTCAGGAAGCCGTCGGGACGGTCGGCGGCCTTCTCCAGCGCCGCCGCCGCGTCGGCGAGCGCGAACTCGTCGGTGTAGAGCGGCGAGGGGTCGAGGTCGCCGCGCACGACGGCGTCGACCGCCTCGGCCATGCCGCGGGCGTAGACGGCGGGGTCGCGCTCGTGCGCGTTGACGACGTCGAGGCCGCGCCAGTTCCACAGCTCGAGGTCGATGCTGCGCCGCCCGCCCTGGTGGTAGCCGGCGATGACGAGGCGCCCGCGGATCTTGGTCAGCCGGCCGGCGACGTCGAGCGGCCGCTCGACGCCGGTCACCTCGACGACGCAGTCGCACAGCTCGCCGCCGTTCCACTCCTTGACGCGGTCGACCGTGTGCTCGTCGAGCCCGATCGCCTCGTCGGCGCCCATGGCGAGGCCGATCCGCTGGGCGTAGCGGCGGCGCGACGACACGATCACGCGCGCTCCCGCGTTCTTGGCGAGCTGCACGATGATCGCGCCGAGGAACCCGACGCCGACGACCGCGACGCTCTCGCCCGGCCGGAAGGCCGCGCGGTGCGACGCGTTGACGCCGCACGCGAGCGCCTCGCCCGGGAACGGCTTGCCGTCCAGCGCGGGCGGCAGCGGCACGACGGTCTCGGCTCCCGCGAGGTCGTACTGCGCGTACGCGCGCTGGGCGAGCGTCGCGACGCGGTCGCCGACGCTCAGCCCGTGCACGCCGTCGCCCACGGCGGCGATCCGGCCCCACGACTCGTGGCCGGGGGCGCCCGGCGGGCGGGGGTAGCCGCTCTCCGACGCGCCGAGCCAGGCCGAGAGGTCCGACCCGCACACGCCGCAGCCCTCGATCTCCACCAGCACCTGGCCGGCAGCCGGCTCGGGCACCGGCACGTCGACCAGCCGGGCGGAGCGAGGACGTTCGATCAAAATCGCTTGCACTGACTGCAACCTTCGACAACGAGTACTGAGAACTCAAGCCGTGGGTGTGACGGTACAACGTGCGGCGGCGGCCGGTTGATGCGCGGGCCGCGATCGAGTAGTGCTACGCACTGAGGGGGAGACCACGGATGAGTCCCATCACGGCACTGCTGGACCCGCGCGAGTGGATCCAGGCGGTCGAGGACATGTACCGCGCGGCGAAGGGCTTCCGCGTCCTGGCCTTCGGCGACACCGCCGTCGGCAAGACGACGCTGTGGCACTACCTGGAGCACGACGCGCCGCCGCCGCCGGGCTCGATCGCCTCGACGGAGGGCGCCGAGAGGATCGGCGGCTTCCGGCTGAAGACGGTGAAGCTCGTCGGCGTCAAGGCGAAGCTGAGCGCGGTCGACCTGCCCGGGCAGACGGAGCTGCGCCACACCTGGAAGCCGGCGTTGTCGCAGGCCAAGCCGGAGGGGATCTTCTTCCTGCTCGACCACGCGAAGGACGCGTCGAAGCCCCCGCCCGGCCCGGGCTACGACCCCGAGCGCCTGGAGGCGCACCGCGTCGCGTTCAAGCAGATGCGCGACCTGATCCTCGCCGACGAGGAGGTCAAGAGCCACCTCAAGGCGGTGGCGATCCTCGTCAACAAGCAGGACGCCTGGCCGCGCGACCTCAACTACGGGACGATCCTCGAGGCCAGCGGCATCCCGTCGCTCTACGACCGCTTCGCCGAGGTGCAGGTGAGCATCATGAGCAACGGCTGCAGCGCGCTCTACGGCGAGAACGTCGCCGCCGCGGCCGAGTGGATGGTCAAGCACGCGCGGTGATCACCCAGGAGCGCATCCACCCCGTGCCGCCGGACACGTGCTTCGGGCTGCTGCGCGACCACGTCCTGCCGGGGACGTCGCTCCCGACGTCGGTCGGCGCGGCCGGCCGGCCGCTCGTCACCGCCGGCGCGATCCGGTTCGACGTGCTCAAGGCCGACCGGCGGGCCAAGCGGGTCGAGACCCAGCCCCTCTACGACGCGCGCGGCGCGCCCAACCGCAAGCTCGGCCAGCGCACGTTCGTCTACGCGGAGTTCGTCGACCGGGCGACGTCGAAGGTCGTCTTCGAGACCGAGGGGACGAAGGGCTTCGTCGAGATGCGGATGTTCCCGAAGTGGGCGAAGTGGCCGTCGCGGCTGCTCGCCGAGGGCGTCGGCTTCGGCACCTACCTCGGCGACGAGCTCATCACCAGCGGCGACATGCTCGCCCGCGACGACTACCCCGACCAGCTCGTCCGCGCGTTCCTCACGCGGCTCTACGCGGCGGCCGACGCGCGGCTGGCAGAGGAGGTCGCGAAGCGGTTCCCGGCGCGGGCGCCGGCGTAGGGCGCGGCCGCGCGTGGCGACGCAGGCCTGGATCGACGCCGACGGAACGTCCGACGTGCGCGCGGCCGGCGACGTGCGGGCCGCGCTGGGCACCGCCGGCATCGACCTGGACGACCCTGGCGACTCCGCCGCGCCGGGCGTCGTCCTCTTCGACCGCCTGAGCAACGACGGGCTCGGCGCGGTCAGGGCGCGCGCCGGGCCGGGCTGCGACGCGTCGCGGCGGTGGCGCTCGGCGACGCGCCGTCGCTGCTCGAGACCGCGCGGCTGCTCCGCGCGGGCGCCGCCGAGGTGCTCTGGTGGCGCGCCCCGCGCGCGGCCTCCTGCCTGGCCGCGCGGCTGACGCGCTGAAGAGTCCTCGCCGTGCGCTGCCGGGCCGGCGGATAACCGCCGCCAGCGGTGGCCGCCCCGACGGCTATCCGGGAACGTGCGCTCGGCCCACCGCTGCGCGTCGTCCGCTGTTGGAAGGCGGTACGAGCCGGTGCCACGGATCCGCAGCGAGCCCCGCGGCGCGCGGCCTCCGCGCGCTGTTCGTCGTCGACCGCGGGCTACGGGCTCGCGGCGGCGTAGACCATCCGTGTGCGGTAGCAGCCGACACCGCAGGAGCCAAGCCCGCGATGCACCTGGACCCCCCCTGCCCCCTGCTCGCCTTGAGAGATCTGAGCCTGAAGCAGCCCGTTCGCAATCTCGATTGGTCCTTGTGCTGGGGCGTCCGTCCGCACCGCGAGGCCGGCGAACGCGAAGTTGGCGGCGACCGACATCCCGACGAGGTTGAAAGTGGGCGCGCCAGCCTGGCGGTAGTCGCGCTGGCTGAGCGTCGGGTCGAGGTCGTCCTCGACGAGCAAGCGAAGGTACTTGCAGGTTCCCCCGTCGACGGCTGTGTCGTACGACATCGTTGCCGTCCAGTTGCCCGTCGCGTCGCTGGTGAGCCGCCACGTCGTGTCGGTTTCACACCGGAACACGGCCGCGTCGACGACGTCTGCCGGAGCGCTCGGCGCGAGCAGCGCGAGCACAGCCGTGCCCGCGGCGAGCGTGGTGAAGATCCGTCTCATCCTGGTTCCCCCTGGCCTCGGCGCTGCCCAGCGCCGCTCGAACTCGGCCCAAAGAAGCTACGCCGGGATCGCTGCCCTCGCGCCGGTTGAGCTGTGGACGCGACTGGCTGTGCCTGATGCATCTCGCTCGGGCGCCGTCAGGTGGGCGGCGTCGACGGTACGTGTCCCGACTGCGCAATCGGAGCTGTCACTGGGCTTGCGTACGGGCCTCCTTGGCCGCACCGTGGGCGCAGACGACCCGGTTCTCGTGTCCATTCTTGTGCCCACGGGGTCCGTCCGTTGGAACACCGCGAGGCGCGGGAGCAGCGTAAGGCCAGTGTCCACCCAGCGCCCCGACCTGGATTCGAACCAGGGGCCTACTCCTTAGGAGGGAGTCGCTCTATCCATCTGAGCTATCGGGGCGGGTCGCGCCGCATGGTAGACCCGCTCGCGCGCGGCCGCCTCTGTAAGCGGGCGTGATGCCGTCCCCAACAAAGAGTCGTTGCAGCGGTCGTCGTGATCGTCGAAAACTCCGCGCATGCTGACGACAGAGACGGCCGGCGACTCCGATCACGCCGCGGCTCGGGCGCTGCTCGAGCACACCGCGGCCCGCGCGTCCGACTACCTCGCCGGGATGGGGAGCCGCCGCGTCGGGCCGGCGGCCGCACCGGCTGACGTGCTCGCCGGGCTCGACGCCCCGCTGCCCGCGCAGGGCGTCGATCCGATGACGGTCATCGAAGACCTGCGCGCGGCGACCGCGCCCGGGCTCGCCGCGACCGGCGCGGCGCGGTACTTCGGGTTCGTCATCGGCGGCACGCTGCCGGTCGCGCTGGCGGCGGACTGGCTGACGTCGACGTGGGATCAGCTGACCGGGCTCGCGGCGGTCGCGCCGGCCACCAGCGCGGTCGAGCAGGTCGCGGGGCGCTGGCTGCTCGACGTGCTCGGGCTGCCCGACGACGCCTCGTTCGCCTTCGTCACCGGCACGCAGATGGCACACGTCACGTCGCTCGCCGCCGCACGCCACCGCGTCCTCGCCGACGCCGGCTGGAGCGTGGAGCGCGACGGGCTCAACGGCGCGCCCCGGGTCCGGATCCTCGCGACCGCCGAGCGCCACATCAGCGTCGACCGGGCGGTGCGGCTGCTGGGCCTCGGCGAGCAGCGGATCGAGGAGGTCGCCGTGGACGAGCGCGGCGCGATGCGCGCCGACGCGCTCGCGGCGGCGCTGCGCGGCGGCGAGCCGACGATCGTCTGCGCCCAGGCGGGCAACGTCGACAGCGGCTCGATCGACCCGCTCGGCGAGATCGCCGACGCGGTCGAGCAGCACGGGGCGTGGCTGCACGTCGACGGCGCGTTCGGACTGTGGGCGGCGGCGAGCCGGGCTCGGCGCCACCTCGTCGACGGCATCGCGCGCGCACACTCGTGGTCCACCGACGCGCACAAGTGGCTGAACGTCCCGTACGACTGCGGGGTCGCCTTCGTGAAGGACCGCGAGGCGCATCGCGCCGCGCTCGCGTTGACGGCGCCGTACCTGATCCACGGCGACCCCAACGCGGTGACCCGCGACCCCGTGGACTGGACGCCCGAGTTCTCGCGCCGCGCGCGAGCCGTTCCCGTGTACGCCGCCCTGCGGTCGCTCGGGCGCGAGGGTGTCGAGGAGCTCGTCGATCGTCTCTGCGACTGCGCCGAGCGCTTCGCCGAGCGGTTCGCGGGCGAGCCCGACGTCGACGTGGTCGCCCGGGGGCTGAACCAGGTCCTCGTGCGCTTCGGGGGCGACGACAGCGTGACCGAGGACGTCATCCGCCGCGTGCAGGACGACGGGACCATGTGGGCCGGCGGGACCACCTGGAAGGGCATGCGGTGCATGCGGCTGTCGGTGTGCAGCTGGCAGACGACCCTGGCCGACGTCGACCGCAGCGCCGACGTCATCCTCGGCGCCCTGCGGAACGGGTCTCAGGGGCCGTGACGGTCGCCTGAGACCCGGCGGGAGCGCGGCGGCGCGTCAGCCCGCGCCGTCGCGGCACACGGCGATCGCCTCGATCTCGATCATCAGCTCGGGCCGGGAGAGCCCGCGGACCTCGACGAGCGAGTCGGCCGGGTAGGGCGCGGTGAAGTACTGCCTGCGGAGCGCCACGACGACGTCGAAGCTCCACGCGCCGCTGACGAAGATCGTGACCTTGACGACGTCCGCGAGGCTCGACCCGCCGGCCTCCAGGGCGCGCTGGAGGTTGTGGAAGGCCTGGTGGCCCTGGGCCTCGAAGTCGCCGAGGCCGACGACGTTGCCCTCGTCGTCGCTGGCGGCCTGGCCGGAGATGAACAGCAGGTCGCCGACGCGGAAGCCCTGTGAGATCGCGAACGGCTCGTAGCGGTCGGGCTCGGTGCGCACCGCGGCGACGTGGGGCCTGCTGGACGGGTTCATCGCTGCTCCTGGGGGTCGGGGGCCGGGGAGGCGGCCCTCGGCGGTGAGGACCGCGGAGCCGGCGAGCCAAACCTCGCCGGGGGCGACGATCAGCTCGATGCGGCCGGCGCGTACAGGTAGCAGCCCTGGACGCCCGCGCCCGCGCCGGCGCGCGCCCGTAGCGGTCGCCGAGCGCCGCGGCGGTGATCAGCAGCACGGCGAAGCTCAGGTTGTAGGCGTTGACGATCCATTCGAGCTGCTCGACCGTCGCGCCGAGGTCGTCGCGCATCGTCGTCAGCGCCGTCGACACGACCAGCGTGTCGAGCGCCGCCATCAGCGACCCGATGCCGGTCAGGGCGACGACCCACCGCGTCGTGGGGTGCATTGGTCTTCCGGTCCTCCTCGTCGGCGATCTCGGGCACGGCGCCGTCCCGCGCCCCTGTCTGAGTAGAGATCCGGCGAGCGCCCGGAATCCATCGCGGCCCGCTGGCAGCGCGACGGCGACCTCGGTAGCGTCGGCGGATGACCGCGCTCGCCCGCCTCGTCACCGGCCGCCGCGCCAAGTTCCTGGTCATCGCGGCCTGGGTGCTCGCCGCGGCCGCGATGGCCGGGCCGGGCCAGAAGCTCGCCGACGTCACCGAGGACGACTTCGCGAGCTTCCTGCCCGAGCGGGCCGAGTCGACCGAGGTCCAGCGCCTGCTCGCCGAGCGCTTCCCGGGCGGGGAGACCGCGGCCGGGCTGATCGTCTACCGCCGCGAGGGCGGGCTGACCGCGGCCGACCGCGCCAAGATCGCGCGCGACGCCGAGCGCCTCCAGCAGGCGATCCCGCTGAAGGGCCGGCCCGTCGTGCCGTTCGCGCCCGGCGCGCCGCGGGAGCTGGTGGCGCCCGGCGGCGACGCGGCGTACACGGTCGTCGCGACGGCGCTCGACTTCGAGAAGCAGGGCGACTGGGGCGCCGAGGCGCGCGAGATCGTCGGCTCGAACGACGACCGGCCGCTCGAGGTCTACGTCACCGGCAACCTCGGCTTCGGCGCCGACTTCATCGAGGTCTTCGAGTCGCTCGACGCGATGCTGCTGCTCGCGACCGTGCTGCTCGTGCTGGTCCTGCTCGGCGCGATCTACCGGGCGCCGCTCATAGCGGTGGCGCCGATCCTCGTCGTGGGGTTCGCGACGATGGTCGCCAACGGCCTGATCTACCTGTACGCCGAGGCCGGCAACACCGTCACCTCGAACACCACGCAGATCCTCATCGTGCTGATGTTCGGGGTGGGGACCGACTACTGCCTGCTGCTCGTCAGCCGCTACCGCGAGGAGCTGCACCGCGTCGAGGACAGGCACGAGGCGATGCAGCGCGCGCTGCGGCGGGCGGCCCCGGCGCTGCTGGCCAGCGGCGGGACGGTGATCGCGGCGATGCTCGTGCTGCTGCTCGCCGACGCCGGGTCGACGAACGGCCTCGGGCCGGTGTCGGCGATCGGCGTCGCCTGCGTCCTGCTGGCGGCCCTGACGCTCTTCCCGGCGATGCTGACCTTCTTCGGCCGGACCGGCTTCTGGCCGCGGCGCGGCGCGGTCGCGTACGACCCGACCGGCGACGTCGCGGCGAGCCGCGGGCTCTGGCGGCGGTTCGGCGACTCGGTGCTCCAGCGCCCGGCGGCGGCCCTGGCGGTGACCGTCGCGCTGTTCGGCGTCTTCGCGCTCGGCCTGCTCAGCTACGAGGAGGACTACAGCATCGGCGGCGCGTTCAAGACCGAGGTCGAGAGCGTGCAGGGCTTCGAGGTCCTGGGCGAGTCGTTCAGCGCCGGCGCGCTCGATCCCACGGCGGTCATCGTCCGGCGGGCCGGCGGCGCGGCGACCCCCGCCGACGTCGCCGCGGTGCGCGAGCGGCTCGGCGCGATCCCGGGCGTCGCGTCGGTCTCGCCCGAGCCGCTGCGGTCAGAGGACGGCCGGCTGGCGCGGCTCGACGTCGTCTTCCGGGACGACCCCTACTCGGACGCCGCGCTCGCCCGGGTGGACACGATGCGCGAGCGCTTGCGCGGCCTCGGGCCGGGCGTCCAGGCGCTGGTGGGCGCGGGCAGCGCGGTGCAGTCGGACTTCAACGAGGCGTCCGAGGCCGACCTGCGCCGGATCGTGCCGGTCGCGCTGCTGGTCATCACGCTCATCCTCGGGCTGCTGCTGCAGGCGATCGTGGCGCCGATCGTGCTCATCCTCACCGTGATGGCGTCGTTCTTCGGCACGCTGGGGCTCTCGATCTTCTTCTTCGTCGAGGTGGCCGGCGACCGCGGCGTGGACGCGTCGCTGCCGACGTTCGCGTTCATCTTCCTCGTCGCGCTGGGGATCGACTACACGATCTTCCTCATGAGCCGCGTGCGCGAGGAGGCGCGGCTGCACGGCACGCGGGAGGGGACGCTGCGCGCGCTCGCCGCGACCGGCCCCGTCATCACCAGCGCCGGGCTGATCCTGGCCGGGACGTTCTCGGTGCTCATGACGCTGCCCGTGACGTTCGCCTTCAACATCGGCTTCATGGTCGCCGCCGGCATCATGCTCGACACGTTCGTCGTGCGGACGGTGATGGTGCCCGCGGCGGTCGAGCTGCTGGGCGACCGCGTCTGGTGGCCGTCGACGGCGCGCGGCGGCGGCCGGGCGCTGCGCGAGAGCGCCGACGCCGAGCCGCAGCCCGAGCCGGCCGCGGCGGGCTAGATGAGTGATTCCGCGCGCTCGTTATGCGACGAAGTCGACGAGCGAGCGGGAGGGGCGTCCGAGCCAGTGGTTGAGGTAGACGCAGGCGGTCAGCGCGAGTAGGCGTTGGGCGATGCGGGCGCGCAGGTTGCGTA
>DASZEJ010000157.1:0-8151 GCA_035940955.1 Solirubrobacteraceae bacterium | reverse complement strand
GGACGACAGGCGCTCCATGGACTTCGCCATGCGCGTGCTGTTGTCCACGAGGCGCCGATGGGCGCCGAACGCCTCGACGTTGTTCTGAATGCGAAGGGCCATCTGCCATCTCTCCTTGATGACGCGGGTGGATGATCCCGGAGCGACTCCCTGTCGCTCCTGCACCTGGTTGGATCGCCGCGCGCTCGGCGCGCTTTACGTCGCTTGGACGCTTTTTGGACGCTTGCGCGCAGCTGCTAGCGCGCGGCGCCCGGGACGCCCGCGCCGTGCTTGGCCTCGAACGCCGTGCGGTCGAGCGCGATCCGGTGGTCGATCCACGCGCGCAGCGCAGGGTCGTCGGTGGCGACGGTCAGCGACAGGCCGTGGCGGATCTGCGACTCGGGGATCAGGCGCGGCGGGCGGCCGGCGAGCCGCAGGCGCTGCAGCAGGTCGGTGTCCTGGTACCAGACGACCAGGCCCGGGTCGAAGAACTCGCCGGGCTCGACCTCGAACTCGCCGAGCGCCGCTCGGGACACCGCGAAGCACCACGCGGCGAAGTCGGGGCGCATGGCGCCGTCGATCGTCAGCGGGAAGGTCACGGCGGAGCCGGCGTCGAGGCCCGCCCTGAGCGGGGGCCACCAGCCGGGGAGCGTCTCGACGTCGTCGTTCATGACGACGGCGTAGGCGCCGCGGGCGGCGCGCAGCCCCGCGTTGACCGGGGCGGTGAAGCCCTGCGGCGGGGCCCCGTTGTCGACGATCACGATCTCGTGGGGCGCGTCGGTGGTGCGCTGGATCGCGGCGACGCAGGCGCGGACGCGGTCGCTCGCGGCGTCGAGCGTCGGGATGACGATCGACAGCTCGACGGCCTCGCCGGGGGCGCGGCGGGCGCCGGTCGTGCGCGCGGCTTCGCCGTTGACGACGCTGGCGGCGACCTCGCGGACCGCGCCGCGCCCGGCCAGCCGGCAGAGCAGCTCGGCGGTGACGAGCGCGTCGGGCGCCGCGGGCACGCCGCCGATGGCGGTGAGGTCGGCGCGGCGGACGGCGACGGCCGGGGCGGACGTGGGCGTGCCGCCGCAGGCGGGGACGGCCGCGGCGACCGCGGGGTCGGCGAGCGCGCCGACGAGGGGCGCCAGGAACGCCGGCTCGACCTCGACCGGGCCGCGCAGGAGCACGACGGCGTCGCCCGCGGCCTGCGCCCCCCCGGCGGCGAGCGCGGCGGCGGCGCCGCTGCGGCGCTCGAGCCGGACGATCCGCGCCCCGCCCTCGATGCGGGCGAGCACGGGCGCGAGATCGCCGGAGGCGTCGTCGACGACGACGACCTCGTGCGGCGGGTCGTCGGGAACCGAGGCGAGCGCGGCGAGGCAGCGGAGCGACCGCTCGGCCCCGCTGTCGAGGGCGACGATGACGGAGACGTTCACGCCCATTTCGTCGGCGGGGGGTCAGACCCCTTGAGTCCCCCCGACTCAAGGGGTCTGACCCCTTGAGCCGGCGGCGTGGAGGGGGTCTGACCCCTTCAGTCCGCGTGGCGGAGGGGGTCTGACCCCTTCCGGTCTTCCGGCCGGGTGCGGTTGGGGACCGGTGGCGAGCGCGGGGGGTGGTGCGCTCGATGCGGTCCGTGGCTCAGCGACTCTCCTGCGCCTCGCGGAAGCGGCGCTCGGCCGCGAGGACCTCGGCGCGGGCGAGGTGGCTCCAGACGGTGACCGCCATCGCCCAGCCGGCGACGTAGCAGACGACGCCGGCGGCGAGCGCGCGGACGCCCGCGTCGAACGGCAGCGCCCCGCCCTGCAGCGAGAGCGCGAGCACGAGCGCGAAGCCGGCCAGGCCGCACCACGCCTTCGCCTCGCGGATCTGGCGGCTGGCGCGCGGATGGGCGGACAGGCGCGGGCGCGAGTCGGCCGGCGCCGCCGCGCCGCCCTTGCCCTTCTGCTTGCCGGCTTTCGCCTTCGGCTTGCTGGCCACGATCGCTCCCCTCATCGACGGGCGGAGCCCGCCCTCGACGACCCGACGAGCGCGCCGGCCAGCTCCTCGGCCGCCGCGGGCTGCAGCGCCTCGGCCTGGCCGACGTACGCGAGCGGCAGGCCGGCCTCCATCGCGACGCCGACCGCCGGCCCGATGTGCTGCGTCTCGTCGGCGTGGGTGAGGACGACGCCGGAGGCGCCCATCCGCCGCCCGGCGTCGACGATCTCGCGGGCGGCGCCGGCGCTGGTCGTCGCCGGGAGCGTGAGGAGCACGTCGTCGGCGCCCAGCGCGCGCAGCTCGGCGCGCAGCGCGCGGAGCTGGCCCTTTGCGCGCGGCGACACCGCGGGGGTGTCCACGAGGACGAGCGCGCGGTCGCGCAGCGCCGCGACGCGCTCGGCGCCCTCCGCGCCGCCGGCGACCGTGTGCAGAGGGACGCCCGCGGGGGCGAGCAGCAGCGCCAGCTCCGCGCCCGCGTCGCGCGGCGCGATCGACACGCACGCGACCGGCATGCGCTCGGCGGAGGCATAGGCGCCCGCGAGCCGGCCGGCGCAGTGCGTCTTGCCCGAGCCGCCCGGCCCGACGAACGCCACGACGCGCCCCGCCATCCCGCCGAGCGGCTTGACCGGGATCCGCCGGGCGAGCGCCGACACGAGCAGCGGCCGGAGCTTCGCGCCGGAGCGCAGCGGCGCGAGGTGGGTGACGGTCTCCTCGACGACCTCGTCGGCCAGCGGCGCCTCGACCCCGCGCGCGACGAGCGCGTCGCGCAGCCGCGCCGCCTCGTCCGAGAGCGGGCCGGGAACGGGCCGCGCCGCGGGCGCCGAGGGGAGCGAACCGGCCGGCGCGGTGCCGGCGGCTGCGGTGGGAGCGGCGGGCAGGGCGGGCGCGGTGCCAGCGGGCGCGGTGCCAGGCACCTCAACATTGCGGTGCCAGGCACGTTCATCTTCGGTGCCAGGCACGTCAACATTGCGGTGCCAGGCACCTTCAGGTTCGGGCACGTACGGGGCGAGCTCGGGGGCGGGGGCCGGGTCGCGCCAGCCGCTCCAGGCGTCGTCGTCGATGACCTCCGGGAGCTCGAGCGGGATGAAGTCGGCCGCCTCGACCGTCGCCTGGGCCTCGTTGAGCTGGGCGAGGAAGTCGGGCGTCGCCGGGCTGTCGTCGCGGACGTCGACCGAGACGCCGCCCGCGCCACCGCGCGCGGCCGCGCCGTTCGGCGCCGCCGCCTCGATCTCCACCAGCCGCTTCTGGAAGAAGCCGCCGACGCCGCCCGTCAGCCCCTCCCGCTGCCGGACGATCACGGCGTCGGGGCCGAGCTCCGCCCGCACCTTGGGCAGCAGCTCCTCCAACGAGCGGCCCCGGTAGGTCTTCGTGTTCATGCGCTGACGACTCCGATGGTCTCGACGCTGACGCCCGGCGCGATCTCGTTGTAGGCGCAGACGGACAGCTGAGGAAGTGCCTGTTCGACAAGCCGCCGGAGATGCCTGCGCGTGCGCGACGAGCAGATCAGCACCGGGCGGCGCCCGCGCTGCATCGCCTGCTCGGCCTGCGAGGCGAGCGACTGCACGAGCGCCTGCGCCCGCGTCGGCTCCATGGCCAGGTACTCGCCGTCGGGGGTCTGCGCGATCGACTGCGAGACCTCCTGCTCGATGGCCGGGTCGAGCGAGATCGCCCGCAGCCGGTGCTCGTCGTCGAGGTGCCCGGCGAGGATCGCGCGCCCGAGCGCCTGGCGGGCGTACTCGGCGAGCAGCGACGGGTCGCGGGTCAGCCGCGCCCGGTCGCCGACCGCCTCGACGATCGCGCCCAGGTCGCGGATCGAGACGCCCTCGCGCAGCAGCGCCTGGAGCACGCGCTGGATCTCGCCGACCGACAACAGCTCGGGGACGACCTCCTCGACCACCGCGGCGTTGACCTCCTTGAGCTGGTCGAGCAGCGCCCGCGTGTCCTGCCGCGTGAGCAGGTCGGCGACGTGCGCGCGGATCGTCTCGGTCAGGTGCGTGACGATCACCGACTCGGGGTCGACGACCGTGTAGCCGAGCGCCTCGGCCTCCGCGCGCGCGCCGTCGTTGATCCACACCGCGGGCAGGCCGAACGCCGGCTCGGTCGTCGGGATCCCGTTGAGCTGGCCGACGGCGTCGCCGGGGTCGAGCGCGAGCTGGTGGCCGGCCATCGTCCGCCCCCGCGCCACCTCCGACCCGCGCACCTTCAGCACGTACTCGTGCGACGCCAGCCCCGCCTCGTCGTGGATGCGCACCGACGGGATCACCGTCCCCAGCTCGGCGGCGATCTGCCTGCGCACCGCGCCGACCCGCTGCAGCAGCGAGCCACCCGCGCCCTGGTCGACCAGCGGCACGAGCCCGAACCCGATGCACAGCTCGAGCGGGTCGATCTGGAGCGCGTCGAGCGCCTGGTCGCGCGGCGACGCCGGCTCGGGCAGCGCCGCCTTCGCCGCGTGCTCGGCCGCTGCCGCCTCGGCCGGCGTCGGCCGGTCCTTCAGCGCGCGGCCGACGAGGAAGAACAGCCCGCCGACGACGAGGAACGGCAGCTTGGGGAGCCCCGGCACGAGCGCGAAGGCGCAGATCACGACGCCCGCGACCAGCGGCGCCTTCTTCTGCGACAGGATCTGGTCGGCGACGTCCGAGCCCAGGTCGGCCTGCGACGCGCTGCGCGTGACGAGGATGCCGGTGGCGACCGAGATCAGCAGCGCGGGGATCTGCGCGGTCAGGCCGTCGCCGACCGTCAGCAGCGAGAAGTGCTGCACCGCCTCGGAGAACGGCATCCCCTGCTGGACGACGCCGACCACGATGCCGCCGACCAGGTTGATGAGCGTGATCAGGATGGCGGCGATCGCGTCGCCCTTGACGAACTTCGAGGCCCCGTCCATCGCGCCGTGGAAGTCGGCCTCGCGCGAGACGTCCTCGCGCCGGCGCCGCGCCTCCTCCTCGGTGATCTGCCCGGCGTTCAGGTCGGCGTCGATCGCCATCTGCTTGCCGGGCATCGCGTCGAGCGTGAACCGCGCGCTCACCTCGGCGACGCGCCCCGCGCCGTTCGTGATGACGACGAACTGGATGACGACGAGGATCAGGAAGACGATCAGGCCGACGACGACGTTGCCGCCGACGACGAACTTGCCGAACGCCTCGACGACGTGGCCGGCGTCGCCCTCGAGCAGGATCAGCCGCGTCACCGACACGTTGATCGCGAGGCGGAACAGCGTCGTGAGCAGCAGCAGCGACGGGAACGCGCTGAAGTCGAGCGCCCGCGGCAGGTAGAGCGTCGCCACGACGATCGCCAGCGCGATCGAGATGTTCAGCGTGATGAACAGGTCGAGCAGCACCGCGGGCAGCGGCACGATCATCATCACGACGACGAGCACCACGGCGCCCGCCGCGAGCAGGTCGCTGTACTGCGAGAGCTTCTTCAGCGACGAGCTCGTGCTCATGCGGCGGGCCTCCGGCCGGCGACGCGGTAGACGTAGGCGAGGACCTGCGCGACGCCGGCGAACAGCTCCTCGGGGATCTGGCGGCCGACCTCGACCGACTTGTGCAGCGAGCGCGCCAGCGGCGGGTCGGGGACGACGGGGACGCCGTGCTCGCGCGCGATCTCGCGGATGCGCAGCGCGAGCAGGTCCTGCCCCTTGGCGACGACCTCGGGCGCCGACTTGGACCCGTCGTACTTGAGCGCGACCGAGAAGTGGGTGGGGTTCGTGACGACGACGTCCGCCTCGGGGACGGCGGCCATCATGCGGGCGCGGACGGCCGACGCCTGCCGGCGGCGCATCGCCATCTTCACCTCGGCGGGGAGCTGCTGCTGCTTGTGCTCCTCCTTGACCTCCTGCAGGTCCATCCGCAGCTGCTTCTCGTGGCGGTGCCTCTGCCACACGAGGTCGGCCAGGCCGATGACCAGGTAGGCGACCGCCGCGCGCTGGGCGATCCCCATGATCGTGCCGACCAGCTCGCCGGCGAGCTGGTGCGGCGTCATGCCGACCATCGTCCCGAGCTGGGGGAGCGTGGGGAGCAGCGCGGCGGCCACGATCGCGCCGACGACCGCGACCTTCGCGATCGACTTGCCGCCCTCGACGAGCGCGTTCGGGCCGAGCAGCTGCTTGAGCCCCTTCAGCGGGTTGATGCGCTTCGGATCGGGCGCGGCCGCCTTCGCCGACGGCTTGAAGCCGACCTGCACGACGCTGGCGATCACGCCGGCGACCAGGCACGCGGCGGCGACCGGCGCGACCGCGAGGCCCGTGTCGGTGAGGGCCGCCATCAGCAGCTTCCCGATCCCCGCCCGGTCGACGACCCCGGGGTCGGAGACCTGCGCGAGCGTCTCGGTCATCGCCTCCTGCATGCGGCCGGCGATCGCCCCGCCCGCCGCGCCGAGCGCGAGCAGGCCGGCGAGCAGCACGGTCGCGCCGTTGAGGTCGGCGGACTTGGCGACCTGGCCCTTCTTGCGGGCCTCCTCCCGGCGCTTGGGAGTGGCCTTCTCGGTCTTCGAGCCGCCGCCGCCCGCCATCAGCCGACCCTCAGCATCCGCAGCGCGTCGGAGACCGACGCCTCGAGCTCCTCGGACAGCCACCCGGCGAGGAACGGCAGCGTCACCCCGAGGATGAGCAGGCCGACGACGATCTTCGCCGCGAACCCGACCGCGAACACGTTGAGCTGCGGGACGACCCGCGACACCATGCCGAAGGCGGCGTCGGTGAGGATCAGCGCGAGCAGCACGGGGCCGGCCACCTGGATCGCCGCGGCGAAGATCCCGACGAACGCGGCCAGCGTGCCCGAGGTCAGCGCGCCGAGCGAGGGGAACGACTCGAGCGGCACCAGCTCGTACGTGCGGGCGAGGCCCTGCACGACCCACGCGTCGCCGCCGATCGCGATGAAGACGAGCACGCCGATCAGCGCGTAGAGCTGCGCGAGCACCGCGGCGCTCTGGTTGCTGATCGGGTCGACGATCGAGCCGAACGAGAAGCCGATGCTCGTGTCGAGGAACGTCCCGGCGACGTTCAGCGCCGCGAACAGCGCGCCGAGCGCGAACGCGAAGGCCAGGCCGACGAGCAGCTCCTTGCCGACCAGGCCGGCGAAGCCGAACGTGTCGGTCGCGATCCTGTCGCGCGCCACGACCGGCACCAGGCCGATCGCCAGCGCGACGGCGACGATCCCCCGCACGCGCGGCGGCATGAGCTGCGAGCTGAACAGCGGCGCGAGCACGAACAGCGGGCTCACGCGCGCGAGCACGAGGAAGAAGCCGGCGACCTGCTGCTCGCCGAGCTGCTGCAGGACCGGCGTCATCCGATCAGCTGGGGGATCGCGCCCCACAGGTCGGCCGTGTACGAGAGCAGCTGGTCGAGCATCCACGGCCCGCCCACCACGAGCACGGCGACCGTGGCCAGGACCTTGGGGATGAAGGTGAGCGTCTGCTCCTGGATCTGCGTGATCGCCTGGAAGACCGAGACCACGAGGCCGACGGCCAGCCCGATGAGCAGCAGCGGCAGCCCGACCTTGAGCGCGAGCTCGACCGCGCCCACGACGAGCTGGATGACCGTGTCCTCGCTCACCCGAAGCTCTCCACCAGCGACTTCGTGACGAGGTTCCAACCGTCGACGAGGACGAACAGGAGGATCTTGAACGGCAGGCTGATGAAGACGGGCGGCAACATGATCATGCCCATCGACATCAGCGTCGAGCTGACGACGAGGTCGATCACCAGGAACGGCAGGAAGATCAGGAAGCCGATCTGGAACGACGTCTTCAGCTCGCTGATGATGAACGCGGGGATGAGGACGTGGGTCGGGACGTCGGCCCGCGTGCGCGGCCGGTCCATCTTCGCGAGCTTCACGAACAGCGCGAGGTCCTTCTCCCGCGTCTGCTTGAACATGAACTCGCGGATCGGCTTCTGGCCGCGGTCGAACGCCTGGCCCTCGGTGATCGCCTTGGCCTGGAGCGGGTCGATCGCCTCCTTCTTGACCGCGGCGAACGTCGGGGCCATCACGAAGAGCGTGAGGAAGAGGGCGATGCCGACGAGCACCTGGTTGGGCGGCGCGGTCGGCGTGCCCAGGCCGGTGCGGATGAAGCCGAGGACGACGAGGATGCGGGTGAACGCCGTGACCGTGAACAGCAGCGCCGGGACGAGGGTGATCGCCCCGACGAGCAGGAGGAGCTGGACGGAGTCGGCGCCCGGCTTCACTGGCGGACCGTCCGGGCGCGGAGGCGGTCGAGGAGATCG
>DASZEJ010000156.1:0-13117 GCA_035940955.1 Solirubrobacteraceae bacterium | reverse complement strand
CCGCGCGCCGCCGCGCGCTACGCCGCCGCCGGGGCGGGCGCCTGCGCCCCCTTCATCGCGCGGCTGTCCTCGCCGCGGATCGCCAGCGTCGCGATGACGAACGCCAGCAGCGCGAAGCCGGCGCCGACGAGGAACGCGTCGTGGAAGCCGGCGGTCAGCGCGGCCGGGTCGGGCCGCCCGCCGTCCGGCACGCCGGCGAACGCGACCGTCGAGAGCACCGCGAGGCCGAGCGCCCCGCCGACCTGCTGCGACGTGTTGATGAGGCCGGAGGCGAGGCCGGACTCCTCGTCCCGCGTCCCCGCGACCGCGCCGATCGTGACCGGCACGAACGAGAACCCGAGCCCGGCGCCGGCGAGCAGCGACGGGACCAGCACGTCGGCCGCGTACGAGCCGCCGGGCGACACCTGGCTGAACCCCACGAGGCCGCCCGCGACGAGCAGCAGCCCCGCCATGAGCACCGGCTTGAAGCCGAGCCGCGTGACGAGCTGCGACGCGACCCCGGCGCTGACGATGATCGTCAGCGCGAGCGGCAGGTACGCCAGCCCGGCCTCGAGCGCGTCGAACCCGAGCACGTTCTGCATGTAGAGCGAGACGAAGAAGAACATGCTGAACAGCGCCATGCCGATCAGCACGCCGATGGCGTTGGACGCCGACAGCGTGCGCAGCCGGAAGACGCCGAACGGCACGAGCGGCGCGCGCTCGCGCCGCTCGATCGCCGCGAACGCCGCGAGCAGCAGGGCCGCGAGCGACAGCAGGACGACCGTCTGCGTCGAGCCCCAGCCGGCGTCCTCGGCGTCGACCAGCGCGTAGACGAGGATCGACAGCCCCGCGGTGATCGTCACCGCGCCCGCCGCGTCGAAGCTGCGGTGCCGGTCGGCGTCGCGGGTGTCGGCGAGCAGCCGCGGCGCCACCGCGGCGGCGGCCAGGCCGATCGGGACGTTCACGAACAGCACCCACTCCCAGCTCAGCGCGTCGGTCAGCACGCCGCCGAGCAGCACGCCGGCCGCGCCGCCCGAGCCGGCGACCGCGCCCCAGACGCCCAGCGCCCTGTTGCGCTCGGCGCCCTCGGTGAACGTGGTCGTGACGATCGACAGCGCCGCGGGCGACAGGATCGCCGCGCCGAGCCCCTGCACGGCGCGGGCGACGATGAGCTGCATCTCGTCCTGCGCCAGCCCGCCGGCGAGCGACGCCAGCGCGAACAGGATCAGGCCGCCCATGAACACGCGCCGGCGGCCGAGCAGGTCGGCCATCCGCCCGCCGAGCAGCAGGAACCCGCCGAAGAACAGCGTGTACGCGTTGACGACCCAGGACAGCTCGGCGTTGTCGATCTTCAGGTCCTGGCCGATCGACGGCAGCGCGACGTTCACGATCGACGCGTCGAGCACGACGACGAACTGGGCGGCCGCCAGCAGCATCAGCGCCAGCCACTTCCGGCGCTCGAGGTCTTCGGTTGTCGTCATGGCTGATCTCCTCTAAGATGAAGCGGACTTCCGGTTCCGCTGCCACAATACGGAATCCGGATTCCGGTTGTCAAGCCCAACATGAGCGGCTCCACGTCACCTCCGGCACAGCGCCCGATGCGGGCCGATGCGGTGCGCAACCGCGCGAAGATCGTGGAGGCGGCGAAGGCGGCCTTCGCCGAGCGCGGGCTCGAGACGCAGATGGAGGACGTCGCGCGCCGGGCGTGCGTCGGCGTCGGCACGCTGTACCGCCACTTCCCGACCAAGGACGCGCTCGTCCGCGCGCTGATCATCGACAAGATGGAGCGCCAGGCCGAGGCGGTGAAGGCGCGGCTCGATGCGGACGAGGACCCGTGGGAGACGTTCGCCGGCTCGCTCCTGCACGGCGCCGAGCAGCAGCTCGGCGACCGCGCGCTGGCCCAGGTCCTCGCGCAGCAGCCGCATTCGACGTGGCGCAGCGCCGCGGAGGAGGACACGCAGCTCGCCGCCCGGATGGCCGAGGCGCTCGAGCGCGCGCAGCGCGCCGGCGTCGTGCGGCCCGACGCGCGGCCGGACGACATCCCGCTCGTCATGTGCGGGCTCGGCGCCGTCGTGCAGAACGAGCGCAGCTGGGAGCGCTACATGCGGCTCGTGCTGGACGGCTTCCGCGCGCGCGACGGCGATCCGCTGCCCGGCTGAGCCCGCTACCTTGCGACGGCGTGCGCGCGTTCCTCGCAGCGGCCGCCGCGGCCGTCGCGGCGGCCACCGGCCCGGCCGCGCCTCCGCAGCCGCCGCCGACCCAGGCCGTCGGCCCCGACGAGCGCCCGCCGTCGCGCGCGCTCGGCCTGCCGTACCGCCGCGGCCGGCTCGTCGGCGGCGTCCCGTTCCCGCCCGAGGGCGTCGACCACTTCACGTGGGACCCGGTCCTGAAGCGGAGCCCGAACCGCGTCTGGCGCCGCTACGGCACCGACCGCACGGTCGCCCGCGTGCTGCAGACCCTCGCGGCGTTCCGCGCGCAGCACCCCGAGTCGCCGCCCGTCGGCGTCGGCGACCTCTCCCGCCCGCGCGGCGGCGAGTTCGGGCGGCGCTTCGGCGGCCTCGGCCACGCCTCGCACCAGAACGGCCTCGACGTCGACGTGTACTACCCCCGCCGCGACCGGCTGCTCGTCGCCGCCCGGCGGCCCCGCGAGGTGGACCGGGCGCTGGCGCAGCCGCTCGTCGACGCGTTCGTGCGCGCGGGCGCGACCGACGTCTTCGTCGGGCCCTCGCTGGCCCTCCGCGGGCCGCGCCGGATCGTGCAGCCGCTCGCCCACCACGACGACCACCTGCACGCGCGCTTCCGGCCGTAGGCGACTACCCTCGCCGGATGGCGACCACTCCGGAGATCACCGACCCCGAGCTCGAGCGCACGACGTGGAACCTCGAGGACCTGGTCGACGGCCAGGGCCGCGAGGGCGTCGAGCGGCTGCTCGACGAGGCCCAGCAGGGCGCCGACGCATTCGCCGAGCGATACGCGGGGAAGGTGGCCGAGCTCGACGGGCCGGGGCTGGAGGAGGCGCTGCGCGAGCTCGAGCGGATCGGCGACCTCGCGGGCCGCGCCGGCAACTACGCGCACCTCGACTTCTCCGTCGACACCGAGGACCCGGCGCGCGGCGCGCTGGTCGCGCGCGTCACCGAGCGCGCGACCGCGGTGGAGACGAGGCTCGTCTTCTTCGAGCTCGAGTGGGCGGCGCTCGACGACGAGCGCGCCGAGGAGCTGCTCGCGCACCCCGGCCTCGACTTCGCCCGCCACCACCTGCGCACCGCCCGCCGCTACCGGCCGCACCTGCTCTCCGAGCCCGAGGAGAAGCTCATGGCCGAGAAGGCGCAGACGGGCCGCAGCGCGTGGGGCCGGCTGTTCGCCGAGCTGATGGCCCAGGTCGAGGTCGACGGCGAGCCGCTGGAGGTCGCGCTGAGCCGCCTCATGCACCCCGACCGCGAGGTGCGCCGCACGACCGCCGAGGCCGTCACGGCGGCGCTCGAGCCCGGCCTGCGCACGCGCGCGTACATCCTCAACACGCTCGTGCTGGACAAGGCGGTCGACGACCGGCTGCGCCGCTACGAGTCGTGGATCCAGAGCCGCAACCTCTCCAACGAGGCCAGCGACGAGTCGGTCCAGGCGCTCGTCGAGGCGGTGCGGCGCCGGTACGAGCTGGCCCGCCGCTGGTACCGGCTGAAGGCGCGGCTGCTCGGCGTCGACCGGCTCGCCGACTACGACCGCATGGCGCCGGTCATCGCCGACGAGCAGCGCGTGGAGTGGAGCGACGCCCGCGCGATGGTGCTGGACTCGTACTCGTCGTTCTCCCCCGACCTCGGGCGGCTCGCCGGCCGGTTCTTCGACGAGCGCTGGATCGACGCGCCCGTGCGCCCGCGCAAGCGCGGCGGCGCGTTCTGCGCCTACACGGTTCCGTCCGTCCACCCGTACGTGCTGCTCAACTACACGGCCCGCCGGCGCGACGTGCTGACGCTGGCGCACGAGCTCGGCCACGGCCTGCACGCCGCGCTCGCCCGCGACCAGGGCCTGTTCCAGATGGGGACGCCGCTGACGCTGGCCGAGACGGCGTCCGTGTTCGGCGAGGAGCTCGTGTTCGCGCGGCTGCTCGACGAGGCGGGCGACGCCGAGTCGCGGCTGGCGCTGCTGGCCGAGTCGATCGAGGGCCAGATCGCGACCGTGTTCCGCCAGATCGCGATGAACCGCTTCGAGGACGCGCTGCACACCGCGCGCCGCGACGAGGGCGAGCTGTCGGTCGACCGGATCGGCGAGCTGTGGGCGGGCTCGCAGGAGGACCTGCTCGGCGACGCGGTCGACGTGACCGAGGGCTACCGGTCGTGGTGGAGCTACATCCCCCACTTCGTCAACACGCCGGGCTACGTCTACGCGTACGCGTACGGGCAGCTGCTCGCGCTGTCGGTGTACCGCCGCTACGAGGAGGAGGGCGAGCCGTTCGTGCCCGCCTACGTCGACCTGCTGCGGGCGGGCGGCTCGCGCAGCCCGGAGGAGCTGGGGACGATCGTCGGCGTCGACCTGGCCGACCCCGGGTTCTGGGAGGCGGGGCTCGACCTCGTCGAGCGGCGGCTGCGCGCCGCCGAGGACGCGGCGCGCGAGGCGCGCGGCGTCAGCTAGCGCCGGCTGGCGAAGCGCTCGCGCAGCCAGCCCGGCTCGTAGGACGGCAGCCGCTCGCCGTCGAGGAAGAGCGCCGGCGGGTCGGCGGTGCCGGCGGCCTCGACGTCCGCGCGCAGGCGGGCCATCTGCGCGTCCGAGCCGAACGCCGCCTCGAACGCGGCCGGGGCGAGCCCGGCCTCCTCGGCGTAGCGGCGCAGGTCCGCGGCGGTCAGCGGCCCGTCGTGCGCGAGCAGCCGCTCGTGCATCGGCTCGAAGGCGCCCAGCTCGCGCGCGGCCTCGGCGGCGACCGCGGCGGCGAGCCCGGACTTCCTCGGCAGGTGGCGGAACTCCACGCGCCCGCCGGCCTCCGCCACCGCCGCGCACGCCGCCCGCGTGAACGGGTCGAGGTAGTCGCCGTGGACGACGACGGTCGGCGGGTCCAAGCTGTCCTTACCGCTCACTTCACGAAATCGCGTGGGCCTGCGTTGGGTCGGCGTGCGACCCTCGAACGCGATGCGCGTCTGGATCGCCCTGTGGACCGTCTACCTCGTATGGGGCTCGACCTACCTCGCAATCCGGTACGTCGTCGACACGATGCCCGCGCTGCTGTCCGGCGGGGCGCGGTTCCTGCTCGCCGGGCTGCTCTTCTCCGCGTGGCTCGTCGCGCGCGGCGGGCTGTCGGCGCTGCGCGTCACGCGCGCCGAGCTGGCGGGCTGCGCGTTCGTCGGGGTCGCGCTGCTGCTCGGCGGCAACGGGCTCGTCAGCGTCGGCGAGGACGAGGGCGTCCCGTCCGGGCTGGCGGCGCTCGTGATCGCGTCGGTGCCGCTGTGGGTCGTGCTCTTCCGGCGGCTGGCGGGGGAGCGGATCGGCCGGACGACGCCGCTGTGGATCGCGGTCGGGTTCGCGGGCGTCGCGGTGCTGCTGCTGCCGGGCGACCGGCCGGAGGACGCGCCGCTCGCCGGCATGCTGATCCTCGTCGCGGCGGCGTTCTCGTGGGCCAGCGGGTCGTTCGCGTCGTCGCGGATCGCGATCCCCGACGACCCGGTGCGCGCGACGGCGCTCCAGATGCTGATCGGCGGCAGCGTCACGCTGCTCGTCGGGCTGGCCGCGGGCGAGGGAGGCGGCGTGCGGGTCGAGGCGTTCTCGTGGGAGTCGATCGCGGCGTTCGCCTACCTCGTCGTCATCGGCTCGCTGTGGGCGTTCACCGCGTACGCGTGGCTGCTTCAGAACGCGCCGATCTCCCAGGTCGCGACGTACGCGTACGTCAACCCGGTCGTGGCGATCGCCCTGGGCGCAGTGTTCGTGGACGAGGACGTGACGCCGCTGATGGCGGTCGCGGCGGTCGTGATCTGCGCGTCGGTGGCCGGCACGATCCGCGAGGAGTCGTCCAGGCGCGACCCGGCTGTCGCGGACGAGCCGGCGGTGGCCTAGAGTCGCGGCCCATGGACCGCGACACCGCTCTCAAGACGCTCGCCGGGCTGCGCCTGGCGATCGGCGTGACCTCCTGGGTCGCGCCCAACTTCGGGGCCAAGCTCTTCGGCCTCGCGCCCGAGGCCAACGCGCAGGGCCCGTACCTCGGCCGGCTGTTCGGCGTGCGCGACGTCGCGCTGGCGCTCGGGCCGCTGCGCTCCAAGCGCAAGGCGCAGCAGAACTGGCTCGAGATGGGGATGCTGTGCGACGCCGCCGACGCGGCGGCGGCGCTGATCGGCGGCGGGAAGGGCTACCTCTCCCCCTCGACGACCGCGATGGTCACGGCGCCCGCGGTGGCGGCGCTGGCGCTGGGAGCCGTCGCGCTGCGGGGCTAGGTGCCGCTCGACTGCACCTACCGGCTCCGCGTCCCGCACCGGGTCGGCTCGCTCGCCCGCGTGACCGGGACGATCGCCGACTGCGAGGGGCTGATCGGCGACGTGCGCACGATCGTCGTCGCGCGGCGCGAGGCGATCCGCGAGATCACCGTCGAGGTGCGCGACCTCGAGCACGCCGCCTCGCTGTCCGAGCGGCTCGGCGCCCTGGACGGCGTGCACGTCATCTGGTACCA
Source organism: Solirubrobacteraceae bacterium (assembly GCA_035940955.1). Lineage (GTDB taxonomy): Bacteria > Actinomycetota > Thermoleophilia > Solirubrobacterales > Solirubrobacteraceae > CADCVT01. Next base: position 6,498 of record DASZEJ010000156.1, on the reverse strand, counting down.
CGACCGCGCGTTCATCGCGCACGAGGGCGGCAAGCTGCGCGTCGAACCGGTGCGCGAGGTGCGCTCGAACCAGGACATGCGCGACGTCTACACGCCGGGCGTCGCGCGGGTGTGCACGGCGATCGCCGAGTACCCCGCGCTCGCGCGGCGGTTCACGACGATCGGGCGGACGGTCGCGATCTGCACGAACGGCACGCGCGTGCTCGGGCTCGGCGACATCGGGCCGCTGGCGTCGATGCCGGTCATGGAGGGCAAGGCGATGTTCTACGGCCAGCTCGCCGGGATCTCCGCCGTCCCGGTGCTGATCGACACGCGCGACGTGGACGAGTTCGTGGAGACCGTCGTGCGAATCGCGCCCTCGTTCGGCGGCATCCACCTGGAGGACATCTCGGCGCCCGAGTGCTTCGAGATCGAGCGGCGGCTGATCGAGGCGCTGCCGCAGCCGGTGATGCACGACGACGTCCACGGGACCGCGGTGGTGTCGCTCGCCGCCGCGATCGTCGCCTGCCGCGAGGCGGGGCTGCGGCTCGACCAGGCCGTCGTCGGGCAGGTCGGGCTGGGCGCCGCGGGGTTCGGGATCGCGTCGCTGATCCACGCGGCGGGCGCCGAGCGGGTGATCGCGACCGACCCGGGGTCGGACGCGCGGGCGCGGGCGGCGGCGTGCGGGATCGAGCCGGTCGAGGACCTCGAGACCGTCATGCGCGAGGCCGACGTCGTGATCGCGACGACCGGCGTGCCGGGGCTCATCCGGCCGGAGCTCGTGCGGAAGGGACAGGTCATCCTCGCGCTGTCGAACCCGGCGCCGGAGATCACGATCGACGCGGCGCTCGAGGCGGGCGCGGCGGCGGCGGCCGACGGCACCGTGGTCAACAACGTGCTCGGCTACCCCGGGATGTTCCGCGGGGCGCTGCTCGCCGGCGCGAAGGCGATGACGACCGACATGAAGCGCGCGGCGGCGTGGGCCATCGCGGGCCTGACCGTCGAGTCCGACCAGCTCGTCCCCGACCCCCTCGACCCGCGCGTCCACGAGGCGGTCGCCGAGGCGGTCAGGCAGGCGGCGATCGACTCCGGCGTGGCCGACCCCGACCGGACGCCGAGCTCGCTCGACGGGGAGCGGGTGCCGGCGGACGTGCAGCCGGCCGGTGGCGCGTCCCGGCGCGCGGACTGACGGCGGGGCGAGGCGGCTCGGCGGCTCGGCGGCTCGGCGGGGTCCGCCGCTCGGCCGCTCGGCCGCTCGGCGGCTCGGCGTCGGGCGCTAGTAGCCGAGGCGCGACAGGCGCTCGCGCTCGGCCTGCCGCTTGGCCTCGCGCTCTTCCTTGCGGCGCTTCTCGCGCGCCTTCTTGTCGTCGTCGCCGAGGCCGATGATCCGGATGTTGGCCCCGACACGCCCGTCGGTGGCCAGGCGGCTCAGGTCCTCGCGCGACGCGCGGTCGCCGCGCCCCTCGCGTGGCCCGCCGCGGTCGTCGCGCCGCGGCCGGCGCTCGTCGCCACCGCGCCGCGGCCCCCCACGCCCCCGCCCGCGCCCGCGCTCCTCGCGCGGCATGCCGATCTCGTTCTTGATCGCGGACACCGGCGTGGCGGCGAGCCGCACCCACGCGCCGAAGACCGGATCCCCCGGCTTCAGCCCCTTGCACGCGTCCGCACAGACCGTCGCCCACTTCAGCGGCTGCCCGTTCTCGTCCCGCTTGGGCGCGAGCGCCTCCCGCAGGACCTCCTCCCCACCCGCGCGCTGGATCGCGGCGACGAGCCGCGGCCGGTCGATCGGAGGCGGAGGCGAAGCCTTGCGCTCACGGCGATTGCCGCGCGCGTCGGCGGGCTCCTCGCCCGCAGCGGAGGGACCGTCAGCGGTCGCGTCGGCGGCCGGAGCGTCGGTCGCGTCGGCGGCGGGCGCGTCGGCGGGCACGTCGGAGGTGGACGCGTCGGCGGGCGCGTCGGCGGCGGGCACGTCGGCGGCGGGCACGTCGGCGGTGGCCGCGTCGGCAGATGCGTCGGCGGGCACGTCGGCGCCGGACGCAGCATCGGGCGCGGGAGCGCCGGTCGCCTCGTCGGCGGACGCGGCGTCAGCCGCCGGAGCGCCGGTCGCCTCGTCGGCGGACGCGGCGTCAGGCGCCGGAGCGCCGGTCGCCGCAGCGTCGCCGGCGGGGGCTGCAGCAGCGGGGGCTCCGTCCTGCTCGGGCGGCGCGGGCGCGGCCTCCGCGGCGGCGGCCTCGGGAGCGTCGGCGGCCGGAGCGTCGACGACCGGGTCGTCGCCGGAAGCCGCCGGGGCCTCCGCGACCGCACCCTCGTCGGCCGAAGCCTCCATCTCGAGCTCCTCCGGAGCCTCGATGCCCGCGGCCTGGTTGCGCCGGAACTCGTTGAGCCGCGCGAAGAAGACGTTGCGATGCCGCTGCGTCGCGTTGACGCGGCGCCGGCGCGGCCGCGGCCGCCGCTCGGGCGCACGCTGCGGACGCGGGAGAGGCGCAGGCTCGGGCGCCGTGCCGATGATCACCGGTCCAGCGCCCGGCGGCGGCTGCTCCACAATCACCGGACCCTCTCCCGGACCGGGGCGCGTGACGCGCTCGCCCTGCGGCTCAGGGGCGGCCTCCGCCTCGACGGCGCCCGGCTGCTCCGAGACCCCCTCGCCGCCCTGCGGCTCGGTAACCGACTCGGCCTCGACGGCCACCGGCTGCTCCGCAACCTCCTCGCCGCCCTGCGGCTCAGGCGCGGTCTCCGCCTCGACGGCGACGGGCTGCTCTGCAACCCCCTCGCCGCCCTGCGGCTCGGTAACCGGCTCGGCCTCGACGGCCACCGGCTGCTCCTCCGCCGCCCCGCCGCTCTCCTGCGCCGGCTCCGCCTCGACGGCCGCCGGCCGCTCCTCCGCCGCCCCGCCGCCGTCCTGCGGCGGCTCGGCCGGCAGGTCGGTCGAGGGATTGGGGGCGAGGTCGGCCGGCTCGGTCTGCTCCGCGCCGGCGGGCAGCTCGGTGCCCGGGGTTTCGGGGTCGGTGTCGGTCATGCGGGGGAGGCGGCGGGCGCGTGGCGCGCCGCCTCCCCAGGGTAGCCGTCGCGGCGTTTCGCCGCCTTTACAGCGGCGGCAGCCCCATCTGCTTCGTAGTCGTGCACGTGTGGTAGGTGCGCGTCCCGCGAAGCACCTTCCCGCGGACCGTCACCGCGCGGATCCCGAGGACCCACTCGCCCTCCGGCCGCCCGCGCAGATCGACGCGCGCCGTGAACCGCCCGTTGCGCCTGCGCACCGCGAGCCGCCGGCCGTCGAGCGTGATCGTCACGCTGCGCAGCCGCCCGTGCCGCCGGCTCAGGTGGACGTCGAACACCCGCGTGCTCCGGCACTGCTGCTCGGCCGGCGCGGGCGGCGCCTCCACGACGAGCTCCGGCTTCGTCTCAGGCTGCGGCTGCGGCGCCGGCTTGGGGTCGGGCGCGGGCGCCGGCGCGCGCGCCTGCAGCGGCGCCTCGACCGCGGCGTCCCCCGGCGTCGGGTCGGTCGCGGCGGACGTCGCCTCGACCGGCACCGTGAGCGCCCTGCCCGCGGCGGCGGCGCCGACCCTCACCGGGATCGAGCGCGTCAGCCCGCTGCCCACGGCGACGCCCGAGGCGACGCACGTGACCTCGCGCCCGTCGACCGTGCACCCTTCCGGCAGGTCCTCGACCACCGGATCGATGCCCTCCGGCAGCGTCGCGACGACCTTCGGCGAGGCGGCGTCCGACGGCCCGTCGTTGCGCAGCTCGACGACGAGGTCGACGACCTCCCCGACCTCGGCCGCGGCCGGCAGCGTCGCGGTGGTGCGCAGGTCGGCCACGCCGGTGACCACCGACGTGAGCGTGGCCCGGTTGTCGGCGACGTCCGGGTCCTCGTTGTCCGCCCGCATGACGGCCGTGAGCGGCAGCGCGCGGCCGGCGCGGTCGGGCTGGACGCTCGCGACGAGCGAGATCGTCATGCCGGGGCCGGCGAGCAGGTCGCCGAGCTCGCACCGCAGCGTCGGACGGACGCCGGTGCAGTCGATCCCCTCGGGCGCGCGCACCGCGAAGGCGCCGAGCCCGTCCGGAAGAGCGAGCCCGAGCGTCGCGTTGTTGGCGGTGACCGGGCCGCCGTTGGCCACGGTCACGGTCCACTCGACCGACTCGCCCGCCACCACGACGTCGGGCGTCCGCGCCAGCGTCACGCTGAGATCGGAGGACACGTCGGCGAGCCCGAACTCGCCGGCGTCGCGGTCGCTGCCGCTCGTCGAGGTCACGGAGACGCGGCACGGGTCCGGCCACAGGCAGGCCCAGCCATCGCGCAGCAGCGGGCGCACGACGTGCGTGCCGGGCCGCAGCCGGCCGAGCCCGAAGGTGCCATCCGGCTCGGCCCTGACAGACGGCTCACCAGGATCGAACATCCCGTTGTCGTTGGAGTCGACGTACGCGCCGCCGTCGTCGACGACGGGCTCACCCGGCTCCCGCGGTGCGCCGTCGGCGTCGAGGTCGCGGAACAGCGTCCCGCGGATCGCGGAGTCCCGCCACGCCAGCAGGTTCAGCTCCACGTCCTCCCCGCTGTTAGCCGTGACCCTGTCGATGCACTGAACGAGGGCCGAGCAATGCCAGCGCTCATCCAGCTCGACGCCGACCCGATGCTCGCCCGGCTGCACGCTGAACTCGTACGAGCCGTTCAGGCCGGTGGTGCGGGACGGCTCGGACGGGGCGCGCGTCCCGTCGCCGTCGACGTCGAGGAAGACGACCGCGCCCTCGACCGGCGTGTCGCCGCCGCCGAAGGTCCCGTCGCCGTCGAGGTCCTCGAGCACCGTCCCGCTGACCGTCGCGTACCGCCAGATCGTGAAGTCGCGCCCTTCGACGGACTGGCCCGCGTCGCCGTTCACCACGTGCATGCACCCGAGGGGGCGGCTGCAGCTGTAGTCCACCGGAACAATCAACCGGACGACGTTCGCCCCCGGCACGACGGGGAGCGTGTACGAGCCGTCGCCCGCAGTCGTGGTGGCCGGCTCGCCGGCGCTGGGATGGCCGTCCACGTTGACGTCGGTGTAGACCGCGATGCCCTGCACGCCCTCGTCGCCCTCCTCCCACACCGTGCCGCTGATGGTGGGCGCGGCCGTCAGGTCGGCGAGGTCGCGCGCGCCGAAGTCGAATGCCGGAGCGGGTGGCGGAGCCGCCGGCGCCACGGGCGCCAGCGCGAGCAGCATGAGGCCGGCGACGACCGCCGGGCGAACGAAGCGAAGCATGCGCCAGAGAGTCGCCCCGGCAAGGCGCTTCTTTAGCGCAAAACGTGCCGCACGCCATCGTGCGGCACGGGCGGCCTACTTGAAGCGGTAGACGATGCGGCCGCGGTTGAGGTCGTACGGCGAGACCTCGACGCGGACGCGATCCCCCGGGAGCACCCTGATGCGGAACCGGCGCATCTTGCCGGCCAGGTGCGCCAGCAGCTCGTGACCGTTGTCGAGCCTGACGCGGAACGTGAGGTTCGGGAGAGCCTCGGTGATCTCGCCCTCGAAGGCGACCTTGTCCTCTACCGCCATACATCCACCTCCTCGGCACCGCGGCAAGCGATGCCCTCGTGATCGTCCGCCGGCACGAAACCCCCGGAAACGCAGCCGGTCCGCGCAGCATTGTATTGCCCGGCGCCACCGCTGCCCAGCACTTGCCCGATCCGGCGTAGCCTGCACCCCATGTGCCGGAACATCCGCACCCTCCACAACTTCGCCCCGCCCGCCACGGAGGACGAGGTCCGCGCCGCGGCGCTGCAGTACGTCCGCAAGGTGAGCGGGACGACCAAGCCGTCGAAGGCGAACGAGGCGGCGTTCGAGCACGCGGTCGACGCGGTCGCCGCCGCGACGCGCGAGCTGCTCGGCTCGCTGGTGACCACCGCCCCGCCGCGCGACCGCGAGGTCGAGGCCGCGAAGGCTCGCGCCCGTTCGGCGAAGCGCTTCGCCGCCTGATGGCGCGCTCGATCGCGATCGTCGGCGGCGGGTTCGCCGGCGTGGGCGCCGCCGTCCTGCTGACCCGCGCCGGGCACCGCGACGTCACCGTGTTCGAGAAGGGCGAGCGGGTCGGCGGCGTCTGGCACCACAACACGTACCCGGGCGCGGCGTGCGACGTCCCCTCCCACCTGTACGAGTTCTCGTTCGCGCCCAACCCGCGCTGGTCGCGCCGCTACGCGCCGCAGGCCGAGATCCAGGCCTACGTGGAGGACGTCGCGCGGCGCGAGGGCGTCCTGGACCGCATCCGCACGCGCACCGAGGTCGAGAGCGCGCGGTGGGACGCCGCCGCCAGCCGCTGGCAGCTCGAGACCACCGCGGGCCCGCACGAGGCCGACGTGCTCATCACCGCCTGCGGCCAGCTCTCGGTGCCCTCGATCCCGCCGCTCCCCGGCCTGGACTCGTTCGCCGGCCCGGCGTTCCACACCGCCCGCTGGGACCACGGCGTCGACCTCGCCGGCAGGCGCGTCGCCGTCGTCGGCACCGGCTGCAGCGCGATCCAGGTCGTGCCCGCGATCCAGCCGAAGGTCGCCCGCGT
>DASZEJ010000155.1:0-53935 GCA_035940955.1 Solirubrobacteraceae bacterium | reverse complement strand
GTCGGCCGAATCCCCGCCGGACCGCCCGTCGATCTACGCGGCGGCCGCGACGATCGACCCTGCGGCGCGCCCGCAGCTGCTGCGCAAGTCGACGCTCGTGGCGCTGGCGCGGGCGATCGAGCACGAGGCGCTCGCGCGGGCGGCGTCGCCCCTGCTCTTCGCGGCGTTCCAGGAGGAGCGCCACTACCGCGCCGTCGAGCACCGCTACCGGCGGCTGGCGGCGCAGGCGGACGCGGCGACGGTGTTCGCGTCGTTCGACGCGGTCGCGCGGCCGCGCGGCGGGCCGGTCGAGATCCCGATCGACCCCGACGACGCGATCGGCAACGAGTGGGCCGTCGTCGTCGACGCGCCCGGCTACGCGGCGTGCCTGCTCGCGTGGGAGCACCCGAGCGAGCCCGGCCTGCCCGACCTCGGGCGGCGGTTCGAGACCGTGTGGACGCTGCACCCTCACGCCGCGCGGCGGGCCGCCCAGGTCGCCGCCCGGCTTGCGGGCCAGGTCGATTCGGCGTATGGGCACCACCTGGAGGCGCTGCTGGCCGAGCGGCCGCTGGCGGTCGAGAGCCCGGCGCCGGGGCTCACCGCGCTGGCGAACCGGACGATCGCCTACCTCGAGGACGCCCTCACCTAGATCAGCTCGACGTCGACGGCGCTGCCGGCCTCGGCGGTGCCCTCGCCGGCGGTGACGAGCGCGAGCCCGTCGCCGCCCAGCATCGACGTGAGCTGGTGCGAGCCCTGGGGGCCGGTCGGCGTCGCGCGGCCGTCGGCGTCGAGGCGGACGCGCACGGCCTCGTCGCGCGCCGGGTTGCGCTCCACCGGCGCCGCGAGCCGTGCGCGGACCCGCCGGGCGCGCGGGTCGGCGCCCTGGAGCGCGGCGAGCGCGGGGCGGACGAACAGCAGGAACGTGACCATCGCGCTGACGGGGTTGCCGGGCAGGCCGAAGACGAGCCTGTCGCCCGCGGTGCCGAACCAGGTCGGCTTGCCGGGCCGCAGCGCGACGCGCCAGAAGCGCTCCGCGACGCCGTTGGCGGCCAGCGCGGGCTTGACGTGGTCGTGCGGGCCGACCGAGACGCCGCCGCTAAGGAGGAGAACGTCGGCCAGGTCGAGGGCGTCCCGGATCGCGCGCTCGGTGTCCGCGCGGGTGTCGGCGACGCGCGCGCGGAGGACGACGTCGGCGCCGTGCTGCGCGGCGAGGGCGGCGAGGGTCGTCCCGTTGGACTCGTGGATCTCGCCCGGCCCGAGCGGCTCACCGGGCGCGCGCAGCTCGTCGCCGGTGACGAGGAGGGCGACGCGGGGCCTGCGTGCACACGCGACGGTCGCGCGGCCGGCGACGACGGCGACGCCGAGCTCGGCCGGACCGAGGACGGTCCCGCTGCGCAGGACGCGCTCGCCGGCGCGCATGTCCTCGCCGGCGCGGCGGATGTGTTGGCCGGGCCGGACGTCGGCCTCGACCGTGACCCGCCCGTCCGCCGCGGACGTCTGCTCGACCGGCACGACGGCCTCTGTCCCGCGCGGGACGACCGCCCCCGTCGACACCCGGATCGCCTCGGCGGCGCCCGGCGCGGCGACGGCGGGAGCGCCGGCCCGCGACTCCCCGACGACGGCCAGCTCCCGCCCCGCGGGCCCCGCCGCGAGCGCGAACCCGTCCATCGCGCTGTTGTCGAACGGAGGGACGTCGTGCGCGGCAACGACGTCCTCGGCGAGCACGCGGCGCAGCGCCCCGTCGACCGCGACCGGCTCGGCGCCGAGCGCGACGACGGCGTCCAGGACGGCGGTCCGAGCCGCGTCGATGGAGAGCAGCGGGGCCACGGGCAGATCGTCGCACGCGGCGATGCGCCGGACGCGAGCCGCGGGGTCGGAAGCAGGCGGTCGCCGCGCCGGAGGGGGAGCGTCCGACGGATGCGAGCCGCGCCGCGACGCGGTCGACGCACGCCGCGCTGCGTCTAATGCACGCCGCGTCGGAGGGGAGCCGCGCCGCGGTCGACGCCTGCCCCCGGTCCCGTCCGGCGCCACCGGTATCAACGGCGCATGCCCCCCGCCTCCTTGGGCCGTCGCCGCCCGCGGCCCGTCGCCGACGTGCCCGCGCTCGACGGGCGGGAGGTGGCGCGGGCGTGGCTGGTCGAGCTGGTCGCGTCCGCGCCGCTCGACCGCGCAGCGACGCTGCCCGGCCCGGCGTTCGCTGCGAACGCGCCGCGGCTGTGCGCCGCGGTCCTCGCCGCGCTCGCGTCGGACGCCGCCCTCGACGACCTCGAACCCGGCGGCCCCCTCGCGGCGACCGCCGCGGACGCGGCCGCGCTCGCGGGCGCCGCCGACGCCGCCGAGGCGGTGACGGCGCTCGACACGCTGCGCTCCGTCGTCTGGACGTCGCTCGTCGAAGCGCTCCACCGCCCGCCCCCCGCGCTCCTCGCCGACCTCGCCGACCGCCTCGGAGCGACGATCGCGACGGTCACCGCGGTGACGCTCGAAGCGAGCGGCGCCTCGCCGGCCGGACCGGACGCGGGCCGCGCCTGGCCGGCCGCAGACCCTGCGACGGGCGGCGCCTCGCCGGCGGCCACCACCGACCCGGGCCGCGCCTGGCCGGCCGCGGCCCGCGCGGCCCCGCCGTGGCCGCAGGACGCCGCCGGGCCGCCGCACTCGACGGCCGCCACCGCGCGGCGGTCGAGCGACGCCGACGCCGCCACGCCGCCTCACCCGACGGCCGCCACCGCGCGGCGGCCGGGCGACCCCGCCGCCCCACCTCCCGCGCCGACCGGGACCGCGCGGCGGTCGAGCGACGCCGACGCCGCCCCGACGCCCGCTCCTGTCGTCGAGGACGGCGGCGGGTTCCATGCGCGCGTCGCTCCGTGGACCGCGGCGGTTGAGCGGCGGCTCGAGCGGTACGCGCGCGACGGGCTGCCGTTCGCCGTCATGTGCCTGGAGGTCGCGGACCTCGACCGGCTGGTCGCGGCCGAGCGCGACGGCGACGTCGCGCTGGCGCTCGAGGCCGCCGAGGCCGCGGTGGCCGCCCAGCTGCGGCCGGCCGACGTGCTCGTCCGCGAGCGGCCCGGGCGCTACTGGCTCGTCGCGCCGGACACCGACGGCGACGCCGCGCGCTCGCTCGCGCACCTGCTCGCCGCGGCGGTCGCGGGCGTGAGGGGCCATCGCGGCGTCCCGCTCGAGACGGCGGTCGGGGTGGCGTCCTGCCCCGGCGACGGGCACGACGCCGCGACGCTCGAGGGCCGCGCCGAGGAGGGGCTGTTCGCCGCGCGCGCCGCTGGGCTGCGCGTGACCGGCTCGCCGCGCGGCTAGGGCGCGCGCAGGATGCCGACGCGGCTCGTCTCGCGCAGCCCGATCGCCTCGGCCGCGGCCTGCGTGAGGTCCCACTGCCGGCCCGCGACGAACGGCCCGCGGTCGATCACCGGCACCACCACCGTGCGGTTGCGGTGGTAGACCTCGACCCTCGTCCCGCACGGGAGCGTGCGATGGGCGACGCCGAGCGTCCGGCGCGTCAGCCTCGTCCCGCAGGCGGTCTGGCGGCCGAAGAACCCGGGTCCGTACCAGCTCGCGGTGGCCGGGGCGAAGACCGACACGCGCGCGAACAGCTCGCCGGCCGTCGCCGCCTCCGCGGTCGCGGGCTCGTGCTCGACGGTCGCGCGCAGCACGTAGCGGCCCGGCGCGTCGGTCACCCACCGGGCGGCGAACGCGCCGTCGGCGTCGGCGACCGCCGTCGCGACCGTCTCCCACTGCCCGTCCGCCTGCTGGCGCTCGATGCGGACCGTGCGGCCGGCGGCGTCCGCGCCGACCTCGCCGGCGATGCGCAGCGTGCGCTGGGCGAGCGACGCCGGCCGGACGTCGAGGACGCTCGTCGCGGCCTCCATGCCGCCGGTCGTCTGCGCGGATGCGGCGGGCGCGAACGCGAACGCGAACGCGAGCGCGGCGACCGCCGCCGGCAGGGCGGCGGCGCGGAACGTCGTGATGTGACGGCGACTGACGGTCATCGATCGGTCGGCCTACGGGGTGAGCTGACGGGCTCGCGACGCCTTCGCCGCTAGGGCCTCGAACGAGACCCATTCGCCCCGGCGGACCGGACGGCCCGCAGTGGTTCCCCCGCCTCCGCCGCGCGGGACGCGACGGAGCTCGGCGTGACGTGCGCGAGGCTAGCGAATCCGCGCTACGGACGCGGAAGCTTCGACAGCACGCCCTTGACGGCCTGCCCGCCGACGGCGACGCCGATCTGCGCGAGCTCCCCGACGGCGCGCACCGCCGTCGTCACGATCTCCGCCCCGCTCGGAGCCCCGCCGCTCGTCTCCTGCGGCGTCGCCCACCCCGCGGCCGGCGGCTCGTCGCGCGCCTCGGCGCGATCCTTCGGAGCCGCGGCGCCCGGAGCCGCCGCGGCAAGCTTGCGCTCCGCCGCCCGGGCGCTCGAGCCGCGCGCCGCGGACGAGCGCGACGTCTTCGCGGCACGCGACTTCGCCACGGAGGCGCCGGCCTTCGGCGTCGACTTCGCGCGGGAGGAGGAGCCGGACGCGCCGGTGGACTTCGCGCGGGAAGAGGAGCCCGATGCGCCGGTCGACTTCGCGCGGGACGAGGAGCCCGATGCGCCCGTCGCCTTCGCGCGCGCGGACGAGCCGGAAGCGCCCGCCGACTTCGCGCGGGAGGACGAGCCGGAAGCGCCCGTCGACTTCGCGCGGGAGGACGCGCCGGCGGACTTCGCGCGGGACGAGGAGCCCGACGCCCCGGTGGACTTCGCGCCGGAGGAGGAGCCCGATGCGCCGGTGGACTTCGCGCGGGAGGACGCGCCGGTCGACTTCGCACGGGACGAACCGGCGGCCTTCGACTTCCGCCCGGACGAGGAGCCCGACGCGCCGGTGGACTTCGCCCGGGACGACCCCGCCGACTTCCCCCGGGCCGGCTTCGCGGCGCGCCGCTTGCCCCCGGCCGACCCCTCCGCCTTCTCCTCCGCCGCCTCCCCGCCGGAACGAACGCCGTCGCGGGCGCTACCTTCGCGCTTGCTGGAACGTCTCACCGGCCGCGAGCGCGGCAGGCTGGAGAAGACTTCGTCCTTGGAGTCGTCGGCCATCGGCTGAGGCATTCAATCGCAGGTTGCGGCGCAAGAGCAGCGCGGCCGACACGTTATTGAGCACAACTCCCCAACGTCCTAGACTGAGGTAGCCGCTTTTCGCGGCGGATGGGAGCCCCTGTCCGAACGTGGAAGGCGCAAAACCTCGCGAGAGCCCCGACAGGCCGGGCAGGGAGCCCGGCGGAAACGGAATGCATGTCAGTCGCTGAACTCCAGGAACTCGAAGAGGTCAAGAACCTCCTGGCGCGTGGCCAGGAGCTCGGGGTGCTCACGTACGCGGAGGTCACCCAGGCCCTCAGCGAGCTGGACGTCGACGAGGCCGACGTCGAAGAGCTGCACACGTTCCTCGAGGGCTCGGAGATCGAGCTCGTCGAGGAGATCGACCCGGCCGCCGCCGCCGCGAACGCCGTCGAGCGCGCGCCCGACAAGCGCGGCCGGCGCCGCGCGAAGTCGCAGATCGACCTGCGGCCGGACATGACGACCGACTCCCTGCAGCTCTTCCTCAAGGACATCGGGAAGGTGCGGCTGCTCACCGCGCAGGAGGAGGTCGACCTCGCCAAGCGCATCGAGCGCGGCGACCTCGACGCGAAGCAGAAGATGGTCGAGTCGAACCTGCGCCTGGTCGTCTCGATCGCCAAGAACTACCGCAACCAGGGCCTGCCGTTCCTCGACCTCATCCAGGAGGGGACGCTCGGCCTGGTCCGCGCCGCCGAGAAGTTCGACTATCGCAAGGGCTTCAAGTTCTCGACCTACGCGACGTGGTGGATCCGCCAGGCGATCGCCCGCGCCCTCGCCGACAAGGCGCGCACGATCCGCATCCCCGTCCACGTCGTCGAGAAGCTCAACAAGATCGGCCGCGCCGAGCGCAAGCTCGTCACCGAGCTGGGCCGCGAGCCGACCGTCGAGGAGATCGCCGAGGCCACCGGCATCGAGCCGGAGGAGGTCGACTCGATCAAGCGCAGCGCGCAGGCCCCCGTCTCGCTCGAGAAGCCGGTCGGCGACGAGGAGGAGTCGGAGTTCGGCCAGTTCATCGCCGACGAGCGGGCCGAGTCGCCGTACGAGCGCGCGGCTGAGATCCTCACGAAGGAGGCCCTCCGCGAGGCGCTCGAGAACCTGAGCTACCGCGAGCGGCGCGTCCTCGAGCTGCGCTATGGCCTCGGCGGCGAGCACCCCCGCACGCTGGACGAGGTCGGCCGGACGTTCAACGTCACGCGCGAGCGCATCCGCCAGATCGAGAACCAGTCGCTCAAGAAGCTGCAGTCGCTCGCGGAGGCCCAGAAGCTCCGCGACGTCGCCTAGCGGCGGCGGCGGCGCAGCGTGAACCCGGCGCGGCGGACGTTCCCCGCCGCGTCGACGGCCGACACCGCGAGCCTCAGCGACCGCCCGCGCAGCGCGCGCCGGCGGTCGCGCGGCACCCGCAGCGTCAGGGCCGCGGTGCCCGGCGCCAGCGCCCGGCGCACGATCCCGGCGGCCCGGCGGGAGCCGAGCACGCTCAGCCGCGCCTCGACCGCCGCGCCCTCGTCGACCGACACCCGGAAGCGGATCCGGCCGGTCCGCCACGCGGCGCGCATCGCCGCCGCGGTGACGTGCAGCCGCAGCGTCGGCGGCAGCCCGTCGCGCGGCGCCCCGCCGGCCGGCGGCTGGGTCGCGGCGGGCGCCCCGGCGTCGTCGTCGGCGTCGGCGTCGCTCGGGGGCGACGGGCGCGGGGCGGCCTCGGACGGCCGCGGCGCCTCGGGCGGATGCGCGACCGCCGGATCGAGCCGCACCCAGCGCGAGACCGACGGCACGCCGGCCTCGTTCAGCACGAACAGCATGTAGTAGCCGGGCGGCGCTAGGTTGCGGTGGCCCGGCGAGCGCACGGTCAGCCCGCCGCCCGCGGGCCGGCCGGCGACCTCGAGCTCGACGTGCCGCTGGGTCATGTCGGCCGCGTGCGTCGTCGCGCTCGGCGCCATCAGGACCGCCCGCGTCAGGCCGGGGCTCGACGACGCGACGTCGAACTGCTGCCCGTAGCCGACCGCCGCGGGAGCCGCGCCGATCGCCGGCCGCTCGCCGCGGAAGAGGTACGGCGGCGAGTACAGCTCGATCGTGTCGCCGTCGTCGTCGGGGTGGACGTCGTCGCCGGCCGACATCACGCGCCCGTCCGGCAGCAGCAGCGCCGTCGAGTGGTAGCCGCGGTCCTCGGCCTGCGGCGCCCCGAGGCGCCACGGGCCGCCGCCCGCGTCGCGCAGCTCGACCGGGCGCGAGCGCCCGTCGTCGTACATCGCCCGCACGCCCGCCGCGTTCGAGCGGCCCGCGCCGCCGCCGACGGTCACCATGGAGCCGTCCGGCAGCAGCACCGTGTTGTGGTTGGCCCGCGCGACGTTGAGCGGCGCGTCCTGCACCCACCGCGGCATGCCCGAGGCGGGCGAGAAGTCGATCGTCTCGGTCGTCGCGACCGACGGGTCGTACGTCGATCCCTCCCCGGTGTTGGCCCATCCGCCGATGTCGGTGACCACGTCCGAGCCGCCCGGGCCGCTCGGCTGCAGGACCGCCGTCCCCCCGACGCGGTTCTGCGACATCAGCGGGCGCATCCCGTTCTGGTCGAACAGGCGGTCCCAGACGCCGGTCGCGGTGTCGAGCAGCGCGACGTCGCTGCGGATCGGGCCGGCGACGGCGACCTTGCCGTCCGGCAGCGCGAACAGGTGCGGGTAGAGGCCGAACGACGTCCCGGTGGGGGAGCCGATCACCGCGACGACCCCGTCGGTCCCGTCCATGTCCGGCGACGGCAGGAACCGCTCCAGCCGCTTGTTGGCCGCGCCGCCCATCGGGTCCTTGTCGTAGCCGGACGCGATGTACGTAGAGCCGTCTCCGGTGAGCACCTGCGAGGGGTACCAGCGGCCGCCGGCCATGTCCGGCTGGCGGGCCCACGTCTCGCTGAACGGGTTGAACGTGAACACCGCCTCCCAGCCGATGTAGTCGGTGGCGCCCGCGTCGTAGTCGGGCCACTGGCGGTTGCCGCCGGCGATCAGCAGGCGGCCGTCGGGCAGGAACGACTGACCCGAGCACCAGATCGGCGCGCGCTCGAGCGTCCCGTCGCCGTCGCTGTCGACCAGCGGCGGGTCGACGTCCTCGAACGCGCCCGGGCCGGTGCCGGCCGCGGGGTCCCACAGCCACGCCACGCCCTCGTTCGCGTCGCTCTGGCCGTTCAGCGGGAGCGACCAGAAGATGACCTTGCCGGTCGGCAGCAGCGCGGCGTGCATCCCGTAGGAGCGGTGGGGGAACGGCGCAGACCACGCTCCGCCCTCCTCCGGCGGCGTCGCCAGCGCCCGCGCGCGGACCGCATCCCGCCGCGCCTCGAGCCGCGCGCGCTCGCGCGGGGACAGCCCGGCGAGCCGCCGGCGCTCGTGGGCGGCCGCCGCCGCCTGGCGCGCGTGCTCGGCCGCGTGCTCGGCGGTCAGGCCGCCGGGCGACGCCGCCGCCGGGGAGGGCGTGACGGCGAGCACCGCTACGGCCCCGAGCGCCAGCGCGCGGAGCGAGCGAGGCGACGGCTGACGGCGCTGGCGGGGCACGTGTCGGTGCGACCCTCCCAGAAACGGCGCATCGCGGTCAAGCGGGCGCACGTTCGCCCGGCGTGCAGTGTTCGTGCCCGTCCGCCGCCGCCGCCCCGGCCTCCGCGCGGCAACCGCGGCGGCGACGTCATCGTCGTCGAGTGAGCCCGGCCTCCAGGAAGGCGCCGGCCCGGCCCGCGGGCACCTCGACGACCGACCGGGCGCGCAGGCACGTGCGCAGGCGGCGCGGCGGCACGTCGCGGTCGACGCGGGCGACGTCGCCGTGGCGGTCGAGCCACACGAGGTCGAGCGGGAAGCGCATGCCGAACGTGTGCACCGAGCGGCACCGCGGGATGAGCAGCGCCTCGTGCGGGGCCATCGCGTCGAGCCCGGCGAGGCCCGCCAGCCGCTCCTTGCGCCGCCGCGCCTCGGCGACGCGCAGGCCCCCGGGAAGCTCGCGCCCCTCCAGGCGCTCGAGCCGCGGCGCGCCCGCCGCCCTGCCGGTCATGCCCGCGGACGATACGGTGCGACACTTCGCCGGTGCCCCCCGAGGACGTCTGCATCGTCGGGCTCGACCTCGACCTCGCGGCGCTCTGGCCCGTCGCCGGCGCGGCGGGCGTCGTCGTGCAGGCGCTGTGACGCACGTCCAGGTCATCGGCGCCGGCATCGTCGGCTGCTCGGCCGCCGCGTTCCTCGCCGAGGCCGGCGCGCGGGTCACCGTCCACGACCGCGAGGGCGTCGCCGCGGGCGCGTCGGGGCGCAACAGCGGCGTCGTGCAGCACCCGTACGACCCCGCGCTGGTCCCGCTCTACGAGCAGTCGGTCGGGCTGCACCGCGAGGTGCTCGGGCTGCCGGAGGAGCCCGCGGGGATCCTCCTCCTCGACCCGCCGCCCGGCCTCGCCCTCCCGGCCGACCTGCGCCCCGAGCCGCTGGACGACGCCCGCGACGCCGAGCCCCTGCTGCGCCCCGGGATCCCGGCGATCAGGATCCGCACCGGGTGGCCCGTCGGGCCGCGCGCGGCGACCGAGGCGTGGGCGGACCGCGCCCGGCAGGCCGGCGCGACGTTCACCCGCGAGCGCCGCGACGACGCCGACGTCACGCTGCTGGCCACCGGCGCATGGACCACCGCCGTCCCGGTCAGGCCCATGTGGGGCGTCACCGCGCAGCTCGCGCTCGACCGCCCGCCCGTGCACGTGCTCGAGGAGGCCGGCGTCGAGGACATCGCCGCCGGCGGCCCGCTGCAGATCTTCAGCCTCGTCGCGAACGTCCTCGGGTCGACGGTCAGCCCGGAGGAGCCGGACGTCGACGCGACCCTCCCGCTCCTGCAGGAGCGCGCCGAGCGGTTCATCGGCCCGACGCGCGTGACCGCGGCCCGCAAGTGCCCGCGCCCGCAGTCGCCCGACGGCCGCCCGCTCGTCGGCCGCCTCGACGCGACGACCTACGTGTGTACGGGCCACGGACCGTGGGGTATCTCGACCGGGCCCGCCGCGGCGCGGCTCGTCGCCCGGCAGATCCTCGACGGCTCCGCACCCCCCGCAGAACTCGACCCAGGAAGGTTCGCATGATCCCGATCCCCGAGCTCGGCCTCGGCACGTGGCAGGTCACCGGCGACGAGTGCGTCGAGGCGGTCCGCGACGCGCTCGCCCTCGGCTACCGCCACGTCGACACCGCGCGCGCGTACGGGAACGAGGCCGAGGTCGCGGAGGGGATCGCCCGCAGCGGCGTCGCGCGCGACGACGTCTGGCTCACCACGAAGGCGTGGCACGACGGCCTGCGGCGCGCGCAGGTCCGCGACCAGCTCGAGGGCTCGCTGCGCGACCTGCGGACCGACCACGTCGACCTGCTGCTGATCCACTGGCCGAACGGCGACGTCCCGCTCGCCGAGACGCTCGGCGCGATGGCCGAGCTGCGCGACGAGGGCAAGGTCCGCCACATCGGCGTCAGCAACTTCCCGAGCGCGCTGCTGCGCGAGGCGGCCGGCATCGAGCGGATCGCCGTCAACCAGGTCGAGTACCACGCCTACCTGGGGCAGGAGGCGGTGCTCGCGGCGTGCCGCGAGCACGGCGTGACCCTCACCGCGTACTCGCCGTTCGCCCACGGCGAGCTGCTGGAGGACCCCGTGCTCGAGGAGATCGCCGCCGAGCACGGCGCGACGCCCGCCCAGGTCGCGCTTCGGTGGCTGCTCGACCAGCCGGGCGTGACCGCCGTCCCCAAGGCGTCCTCGCACGAGAACCGGGCCGCGAACCTGGCGGCGCTGGAGCTGGAGCTCACGCCCGAGGACACCGCCCGCATCGACGCGCTCCCGAAGGACCGCCGGGTCATCGACCCGCCGTTCGCGCCCGCCTGGGACGAAACGTCCAGCACGGCGCGGTAGACCCTCAGGACCGGTCGAGAGCGGCCGATCATCGGGCTGCGATGCTCGATATCGACGCCTGCCTCCGTTACCTCGTCCAGAGCGGCGGGTCCGACCTGCACCTGAAGGTCCCCGCCCGGCCGCTCGTCCGGCTGGACGGCGAGCTGGTCCCGATCCCCGACTCGACCGGCCTGACGCCGCTCGAGACCGAGCAGGCCGTCTACACGATGCTCACCGACGAGCAGAAGCTGCGCGAGTTCAAGGAGGAGTTCGAGGTCGACTTCGCCTACGGGCTCGACGGCACCGGGCGCTTCCGCGTCAACGCGTTCCACCAGCGCGGCGCGGTGTCGGTCGTCTGCCGCGCGATCCCGTTCACGATCCGCACGGTCGGCGAGCTGAACCTGCCGCCGGTGATCACCGCGCTGGCCGAGGAGGAGCGCGGGATCATCCTCGTGACCGGCACCACCGGCTCGGGCAAGTCGACGACGCTCGCGGCGATGATCGACCACATGAACGAGTCGATGTCCAAGCACATCGTCACGATCGAGGACCCGATCGAGTTCCTGCACCGCGACAAGAAGTCGATCATCAACCAGCGCGAGGTCGGGCAGGACACGCACTCGTTCAAGCGCGCCCTGCGCCGCGTGCTGCGCCAGGACCCCGACGTCATCCTCATCGGCGAGATGCGCGACGAGGAGACGGTCCACACCGCGCTGTCGGCCGCCGAGACCGGCCACCTCGTCCTCTCGACCGTCCACACCGTGGACGCGCCGGAGACGATCAACCGCATCATCGACTTCTTCCCGCCGCACATGCACCAGCAGGTCCGCGCGATGCTCGGCGGCACCCTGAAGGGCGTCATCTCGCAGCGGCTCGTCCGCAGCGCCGACGGCGGCCGCGTCGCCACCTGCGAGATCCTGCGGATGACCGGCCGCGTGCGCGACATGATCATCGACTCCTCGGCGACGGGGCAGCTGCCCGAGGTCATCGCGGACGGCGCCTACTACGGGATGCAGACCTTCGACCAGGCGCTGTTCGACCACGTCAAGGCCGGCCGCGTCACGGTCGAGGAGGCCAAGCGCGCGGCCACGAGCCCGCACGACTTCAAGCTCCTGCTCGCGGCCGACGGCCGGCGCGGCACGACGATGGACGACCTGGCGGACTCGACGGCCCGCCAGGGCCTGGCCGCGGCGTAGCGCGCTACGCGCCGCCCCCCGTGTAGCCGTCCGCGAAGCACGGGCCGCCGCACACGTCGACGATCCGCCCGTCGACCCGCAGGAACTCGGACTTCTGCCTGCGCGCCAGCGGGGAGCGGCGGGGGTGCTCGTGCGGGTCGTGGCCCTCGCGCGGCGGGAGGTTCGCCGCGGGCGGCGGCGGCGTGCCGGCGGTGCCGGTGCCGCGCGGGCGCAGCGGGCCGTCGTCCCAGAACACGACGCCGGAGCCCGTCGCGCTGTAGCCCAGCGGGCCGAGCGGCTCGACGCCGTAGAACAGCGGGCCGAGCGGGCGGTCGGGGTACGGGCGGTCGCGGAAGCGCTCGCGGCCCGGCTCGAGCAGCGGCATGTGGACGCGCGCGCCGATGGTCCGCGCCTCCACCTCGGTCGTCACGTCCGCAACCTGGTGGTCGCCGAAGCCGACGTGCAGCAGCACCTCGTGCGCCGGCGTGTTGGGCAGCGGGTCGCTCGTCATGTGGTGCGCGTAGCCGTTGGGGTCGCTGCGGTCCCACAGCATCTGCATGAGGGCGAGGATCAGCGGGCGCTCGAGCTCGTTGGGGTAGCTGTCGTACAGGCCGAGCTCGGTCTCGCTGCCCTCGAAGTCGCCGTGCGCGTACGTGTCGAAGTCGACGCTGCGGCGCAGCAGCGTGGAGTAGTTCATCCCCGGCACGCCGAGCACGCTGCGGCGGACGTCCGGCGAGATCGCCGTCAGCGCGCCGCCGTAGATGCCGCCCTGCGAGTTGCCGTCGTAGAACAGCGCGCTGCGGTCGACGCTCACGCCCGCGAACGCCGGGTCGGTGAGGATCCCGTCGTCGTGCAGCATCGCGCGGCCGAGGAAGAGGAACCCGAGGAAGCCCTGCTGGACGTGGTCGGTCAGCGCGGGGAAGCGGGAGAGGTCCTGGAGGATCTGCAGGACGGTCGGGATGTCCTTGAACGCCATCCCGTTCCAGTCGGTGGCGCAGAAGAGGAACCCGTGCTCGGCGCCGAGGTCCTTGAGCTGGCCCTGGTTGATCTCGCTCTGCGAGCCGAGCAGGCCGTGGCCGTAGAGCGCCGGGCGCAGCGTCCCGGTGTGGCGCGGGATGTTGCACGTGAAGTCGATGACCGCCGTGTTGCCGGGCAGCTGGAGCGGGACGAGGCCGTCCGAGCCGGGCAGGTAGCGGAACTGGCCGCCGGGTGCGCAGCCCGGCGTGTCGAGGAAGCACGGGACGGTGATCTTCCCGCGCACCTGGCGCGCGAGCGGCCCGGTCGGGAAGTCGCGGACGCCGTCGATCGCCGCCTCGTCGGGTGCCTCGGACGTCGGCGCGTCGTCGGGCAGGTCGGGGTTGACCGCCCATGTCGGCGACGAGCCCTGGACGGCCTGGTCGGCGAGGTTCGTGTCGCCGAGCTGAGCGAAGGCGCGGTCGCGGATCGAGAGCATGCGGTTCGTCGTGCTCTGCGCGCTCGCGACCGTGAAGTCCCAGGCCAGGAAGAGCTGCCTGCGGTTGACGCCCGCCTTCTTGAGCGCGGCGAACAGCGACTCCATGTGCGCCGCCCGCGGGTCGGTCGCGCGGCCGTCGCGGTAGCGCGCGAAGGCGTCGCCGGCCGGGATCTTCGCGCCGTTCGCGTCGCGAAGATTGCGCAGCGCGACGATGTACCGCGCGCCCTCCTCGAAGTTCACGGCGGGCCGGATGAACAGGTTGCGGTCCGCCGGGTCGGCCGGGTTCGAGTCGATCTCGGCCCACACGAGGTGGCGCCGGAGCGTGCGGGCGTCGATCACGACGACCGGCGAGTCCGAGTCCAGCGAGCGCGCTGGGTCGTCGATCGGCGGCAGGTTCGAGTTCCGGAACGCCGCGAGCGTGTCGAGCCCCGGGACGCGCGTGAAGATCGCCTGGCCGGGGCTGAAGCCGTCGCTGTGGTTGAAGTCGGCGGCGCTGATCGGCTTGCCGAGGCGGTTCTTCGGCATCAGCTCGTCGCGCAGGGCGATGCGCCGCCCAGTCGCCGTCGTCGGGTCGGCCTCGGTGAAGAAGTCGTTGGGGAACGGCTGCAGGCAGACCGCGGGGTCGAGCGGGTCGCACTGGGCGGCGGCGGGCGCGGCGGCGGGCAGCAGCATCAGCGCGCCCGCGGCGGCGAGCGCGAGGAGGGGGAGTCGGCGCATGGTCACCTGAACGTCGCCGTTCGCGACTTCTTGCGCTCACCGCTTGCCTTCCCCCGCCGGGTCGGTCAGGGTCGGACCATGCAGACCACTCTTGCGCAGTTCCGCGAACAGGAGAGCACGGAGAGCTTCTCCCTCCAGAACTCGAAGCTCCTCAAGGTCGAGCTGAACCAGGTGACGATCCAGGCCAAGCTCGGCTCGATGGTCGCCTACCAGGGCGACGTCACGTTCGAGCACGCCGGCTCGGGCGGCATGGGCCGGCTCATCAAGAAGGCGGTGACGGGCGAGGGCCAGTCGCTGATGAAGATCACCGGCACCGGCGAGGTCTTCCTGGCCGACCAGGCGCAGGACATCCACCTCGTGTACCTGGAGAACGACAAGATCACGGTCAACGGGCCGAACCTGCTGGCGTTCGACAGCGGGATCGACTGGGACATCGAGCGGGTGCAGGGGGCCAGCGGGATGATGGGCGGCGGCCTGTTCAACACGTCGCTGCAGGGGTCCGGCTGGGTCGCGATCCTCTCCGACGGCCCGCCGGTGCTGCTGAACGTCGCCACCGCGCCGACGTTCGCCGACGCCCAGGCCGCGATCACGTGGTCGTCGGGGGTCACGACCTCGCTGAAGACCGACTTCAAGATGAAGGACCTCATCGGGCGCGGCTCGGGCGAGTCGATCCAGATGGCCTTCCAGGGCGAGGGCTGGGTGCTCGTGCAGCCGTCCGAGGGGCGGATCGCCGCCGCGACGCCCGCCGGCGGGGCCGGAGGCGGGGGCGGGGGCGGCCTGGGAGGGCTGCTCAAGGGCTGAACCCCAGGAGGCGGGCACACTTCACTTGGTAAAGTTGGGGTGTGCCCGTCGATGCGTCCTGCCCTGTCTGCCGCACCGCCGACCTCGTCTGCGGCAAGTGGACGCTGCTGCTCGTCCGCGAGCTGGCCGAGGGGCGGTCGCGGTTCTGCGAGCTCGAGCGCTCGCTGACCGGCATCAGCCCGCGCACGCTGTCGCTGCGGCTGCGCGCGCTGGAGGAGGAGGGCATCGTCGAGCGGCACACGTTCCCTGAGGTGCCGCCGCGGGTCGAGTACGCGCTGACCGACAAGGGCCACGCGCTGCTGCCGATCATCGAGGACATGCGGGCCTGGGGCTCGCGCTGGCTCGACGCGGAGTGCGCCGCGGACGAGGCCGAGGTCGTCCGCCCGGTCGCCGCGTAGCGGGCGCACGCCGTCTTGCGGCCGGCAGGACCGGCTGGCGGCGCGACGAACCGCCTCGCGTATGCGTCACCGCAACCTGCACACGGTCCTGCGCGCGTTCGCGGAGGACGCCGCGGCCGCGCTGGCCGCCGAGGTCGCCGCCGGCGAGGAGGTGCCGTTCGAGCTGGCGGCGGAGGGCCGCCCGCGGCGCACGCAGCTGTACTGCTACCGGCCGATGACCGGCGCGTTCATCCGCGAGCGGCTGGGCAAGCTCGTCCGGCTGGAGGCGTACGCGCCGGCGGCACGGGCGCTCGCGGAGGTCGACGGCGTCGACGCCTACCTGCGCGCCCGCGGCGAGCCGCGGGTGCCCCGCGACGCGCGCGACCGCGCGGACGCGGCGCTGCGCGCGTTCCTCGACCGGCTGTTCGACGGCTCGTCGGACTTCGAGCTGACCGCGGAGCGGTTCGGGCGCGCGTACGGGGAGCTGGAGGCGGCGGTGTCCCACGACCTGGCGCCGGTGGTGACGCTGGTCGTCGGCCTGCCCGGGCTGCTTCTGGCCTCGCCGCGGGTCGAGCTGGCGGGCGGGGTGACGCTCGCGGCGGCGGTGGCGGTGCCCGACGCCCCGGGCGACGCGGCGTGGCTCGGCGCGCCGGGCGACGAGCCGAACGTCCTGGCGGTGCTGACCCTCGACGACGCGGTCGCCGCCGACGCGGCGCCCGCGCGCCTGCGCCGGCTGGTGCGCACGCTGCGGCTGTACGACGCGGGCGCGGTCGGGCTCGCACCGGTGGCGTGGGCGCGGCTCGGCACGGGGGCGTGGCAGCTCGTCGACCTCGGCGGCGGCTCGCCCGCGCGGCCGGGCGCCCCGCTGGTCGTCGCCGCGGAGCAGGAGGACGAGCTTCGCGCGTTCGTCGCGCTGGCGTCGCGGCGCATGCCGCGCGGCGGCGAGCTGGCGTGGGCGCTGCGGCGCTTCGACCTCGCCTGCGAGCGGCCCGAGGCCGGCGAGGCGCTGACCGACGTGCTGCTCGCCCTGCGGGCGCTGCTCGAGCCCGAGGGGCCGGGGGGCGACGGGGTGCTCGCGGACCGGCTCGCGGCGCTGTGCGCGGCGCCGGAGGAGCGCGACGCCCTCGCGTCGCGGGTCGACGAGGCGGTCGCGCTGGAGCGCGCGATCGTCGCCGGGCTCGCCCCGCCGGCGTCGGGCGTCGCGGCCGTGGTGGACGAGCTGACCGAGCACCTGCGCGCGCTGCTCGGCGACGCGCTGTGCGGCCACCTCGACCCCGACCTCGCGGGCGCGGCGGACGCGCTGCTCGCCGCGACGGCGCCGCGGCACGCCGAGCCGGCGGGCTGAGCGCGGCGGGGCGCCCCCGCGCGGCTGCGCGCGCTCCCGCGGCTGAGCGGGCGGCGCGCCCCCGGGCGGCTGCGCGCGCTGAGCGGGGCGGCGCCCCCGCGCTTGACACCGGCTCCCGGTGCATCGACGATCCCGCCGGCGTGCTCCGCTCAACTTTTCTTGCGGCGGCCTCGGCGGCGCTGCTCGCCACCGCGGCGCCCGCCGCCGCGCAGGCGCCGCACCTCGACGTGGGCGGCGGCGGGGGAGGGCTGGCGCTCGAGGCGTCCACCCGGGCGACAGGCTCGCTGGTGATCTCCTGGCGCGGCGACCCGGCGCGGGGCTGCGCCGCGGCGGGCCTGTGCGACGTCTCCGGCCGGGTCGTCTACGTCGCGTCCCGCGAGAGCGACGTGTCGATCACGGGCCCCGCGCACGTGTCGCTCGCCACCGAGGGCATCGCCTTCCAGACCGCGACGCCGGTCGTCCGGGTCGTCCGCGGCCCCGCCGCCGACCCGGCCGGGGCGTGCGCGGACCCGCTCGGCGTCGGCTTCGTGCGGCTCGAGCCGTCGCGCGAGCGCGGAGGCCGCGTGCGGCTGACCGCCGACCCGTTCGAGTCGCCGTCCGGCCTCGCGTTCCCGGGGCGGTGCGCCGGGCCGCTGCCCGAGGACGTCCGCTCCGCGATGCCGAGCGTCGTCGTGCGCCCGCGCCCGCTCCTCTCCGGCCGCACGGTGCTGCCCCTCGGCGGGCGGCGCGCGTTCGCGGCCGGCCCGTTCAGCGGCGAGGTGGTGTCCACGCTGCGCGTCGTCCGGCGCTCGCGCGTGGTCGCCGAGTCGCCGGAGGCGCTCGGCGGGGTGGAGCCGCCGTCCCGCGCCCGCCGCCGCGCGTCGCTCGACGTCGTCTACGACATCGTCGGCGTGAGGGGGTCGGTGGGCTTCGCCTACGCGGGCGCGCCGGGCCCCTTCTGCGTGCCGCTCGACGCGTGCGGCCTGATCGGCCGGTACGAGGCCAGCGACCTGCGCGCCGCGTTCGGCCGCGTCGAGGTCCTCGCCGACGGTCCGGCCGCCGCGCTGCGCGGCCGCCGCTCGGTCGCCGCGGCGCTCCGCGCGTTCCGCGCCGGGCGCCTGCGCGTCCGGGGAACGTCGTTCGGCCCCGGCCTGCGCGGGCGCGGGTCGGTCGCGGTCGCCCGCGAGGGGACGCCCGGGGTGTGCGCCGAGGAGTGGACGGGGGAGCTCGGGGGGCTCGTGGTCGAGCAGCGGTCCGGCGGCCTGCGGCTGGCGATCGGCGGGGGATTCCGCGAGTCCGGAGCGCTCGTCCCGACCCGCTGCCCCCGGCCGGGCCCGGGGGACCTCGCGGGAGGCTCGCTCGTCGCGGGCCGCGTCCCGCTGCGCGACGTCGGGGCGCGGCGGCTGACCGTCCGGCTCGCCGCCGTGCCGGGCGCGGGCGGGGCGTTCACGATCTCCACCACCTCGGAGGCGGTGCTCGAGCTGCGCCGCCGGAGCGTCCGGGCGGACGTCCACGACGAGGCGGACTGGTGAGGCTCGCGCTCGCCGCCGTCGCCGCGGTGCTCGCCGCCCCGGCCGCTGCCCGCGCGCAGGACGTGGTCGCCATGCCGGCCGCGGAGGCGCGCGTCGTGTCGTCGACGCACGTGCCGGTCGTGGCGTCGGGCGGGCTGTCGGTGACGTGGGAGAGCGACCCGGCGGCGTGCGCGGAGCACGGCCGCTGCGGGCTCGACGGCGTGATCACATGGCGGGTGCCCCGCACCGGCGTCCTCAGCGTGACCGAGCGGGTCGTCGCCGGCCGCCGCGTCCGCGAGGCCTCGCTCTTCTTCACCGAGGGCCTCGGGACCGGCTCGCCGCTGCGGGCGCGGGTCCGGCGCGCCACCCCGGACGGCTCGCGGCTCTGCACCGACGCCACGACGCCGTCACCGTCGTACGAGCTGGAGGAGCAGGCGGGCGCGGTGACGCTCGGGCTCGCGCAGCCCGGGGCCGACGAGCTGCTCTTGACGCGCTGCGCGGGGCCGCTGCTGGCCGACGTCGCGCCGGCCGCCGGCGCCCTGCGCGTCCCGCTCGCGCGGCTCGCCCGCGGGCGGACGCGGCTGCGGATCGACGGCGACGGGACGTTCGCGGCGGGCGGCCTGCGCGGGCACGTCAGCTCCGCGCTGGCCCTGCGGCTCGGCCGCCCCCGGCGCGAGACGCTCGACCGGAGCCGCAGGCGCGGCCGGCGGTTCCGGCAGATCGAGGTCAGCTACCGGGTCGCGGAGGTCCGCGGCGACGTCACGGCGCGGATCGCCGGCTCCGCGGACCCGGCCGACTGCGGCCCGCTCGACGCCTGCGGCCTGGCCGGAACGCTGCGCTTCGCGCCCGCGCTGCGAACCGGGAGCGCGTCGCTCGTCGCCGTTGCGCCGCTCCGCGCCGGCCGGCGGGCGCTGCGCGCCGCGGTCGGCGTCGCGCCGGGGCCGCGCCTGCCGCGTGCCGTCGCGTTCGGCGTGGCCGCGTGGACCGGGCCGGGGCGGGTCGAGACCGCGCTGGCCCGCGAGGGCGCGCCCGAGTGCGCCGACTCGGTCGCCCTCGACGGCGGCGTGGTCGAGCTGGCGGTGGCCGGGACCCGCGTGTACGCCGAGTACCACGGCGGCCCCGGGCGCACGCGCTGCCCAGGGCCGCTCCTCGGCTTCTCCCCGCCCACCGCCCGCGGCGTCGTGCCGCGCACCGCCCTGCGGGCGCGCCGCGTCGAGATCCCGCTGACCGCGCCGGTCGGCATCGCGGATCAGGGGTGGGCCGGGACGACGAGCTCGACGCTCACCGTCGTGCTCGAGCGCACGCGCGTGCGCGAGTCGATCGAGCGCCTCTAGGCCGCGGCGCGCGCCCCGAACAGGTGCTCGTGCACGGCGGCGAGCCCGTCCACGTCGTGCACGTCGCCCTCCAGCAGCGGCACCACGACCGGCTCGGGCTCGTCCAGCTCGTCGATCAGGCGCGCGATGCTCGCCTGGTCGCGGTCGGCGAGGACGCGCAGCTCGCGCAGCGTCTCGGCGACCTTCGCGGTCAGCTCCGGCCCCAGCTCGGGCTCGAGCTCGGCGGCCGCAGCGTCGGGGTCGCCGCCGACGAGGTCGACCTGCACCCGGTTGACGATCAGCGCGCCGAACGGCATCCCCGCCTCGCGCAGCTTGCCGTGGAAGAAGATCGCCTCCTCGACCGGGTCGCGCTCGGGAGAGGTCACGACGAGGAACGTCGTGGCGGGGTCGGCGAGCAGCTTCTTGACGCCGGTCGCGCGCTCGCGGAAGCCGTCGACGAGCCCGCCGAGCGCGCGGAAGAACACGCTCAGGTCCTCCAGCAGGTCGACGCCGGTCACCCGGCGCAGGACGCTGAACACGACGCTCGTCCCGCGGCCCATCACGCGTGCGGCCAGGCCGGTCGGCGCGAGGAAGACCCGCAGCGCGCGCCCCTCCAAAAAGCCGGTCAGCCGGTCGGGGGCGTCCAGGAAGTCGAGCGCGTTGCGCGACGGCGGCGTGTCGAGCACGAGCACGTCGTAGTCGCCGGAGCGATCGAGGTCGTAGAGCTTGGCGATCGCCGTGAACTCCTGCGAGCCCGCGACGGCGCTCGACAGCTCCTGGTAGATCCGGTTGGCGAGCACCTCGTCGCGCGTCTTCTCGTCGGGCGCGAGGCGCTCGATCAGCTCGTCGAACGTGCGCTTGGCGTCGAGCATCATCGCCCACAGCTCGCCGCGCATCTCGATCCCGTGGCCGGCGAAGCGCTCGGGGTCGACGAGGCGCGGCTCGTTCCCCAGCTCCTCCAGCCCGAGCGAGTCGGCGAGCCGGCGCGCCGGGTCGATCGTCACCACCGCGACGCGCTTGCCGCTCGCCGCGAGCCCCATCGCGAGCGCCGCGGACGTCGTCGTCTTGCCCACGCCGCCGGAGCCGGCGCAGATCACCACCCGCTTGCCGTCAAGCCGCTCGGCGAGGCCCACGCCGCGTCATGCTACGAGGGGCCGTGCGCGCCGCCGCCCTCGCCGCCGTCGCCCTCCTCGCGCTGCCCGGCGCCGCGCGGGGCGAGACGGTCGACGCGGGCGAGCTGCGGGCGTCGGTGGACCCGGCGAGCGGAGCGCTGCGGTTCGGCGACGGGCTGCTGGTCGAGGCGGCGTCGCGGCGGCTCGGGTTCCGGACCGCGCTCGGGTGGCATCGCGCCACGCGCGCGCTGAGCGTCGAGCGCGACGGGGCGGCCGTCGTGGCGGAGCTCGCCACCGACCACCCGCTCGGGCGCACGATGCGGCTGCGCGTCGGGCCGGACTCGCCGGGCGCCATCGCGGTCGAGGCGTCGGTCGAGGGGACGGACGTCGCGGCGACCGGGATCGGGTTCGACGCGCGCGCCGCGGAGCGCTACCTCGGCTTCGGCGAGCGCTCGAACGCCGTGGACCAGCGCGGCAACGACGTCGAGGTGTTCGTCGGCGAGGGGCCGTACCAGCCGGAGGAGCGGCCGTTCATCGCCGGCTTCGCGCCGCCGCAGGGCTACCACCCGCGCGACGACGCCACGTACTTCCCGCTGCCGTGGCTGCTCTCGACGGCGGGCTACGGCGTGCTGCTCGACAACGCGGAGACCAGCATGTTCCACCTGGCCTCCGAGCGGCGCGACGTGTGGTCGGTCGAGGTCGCGGCGGCGCGGATCGCGCTTCGCGTCTTCGCCGGGCCGCGACCGGCGGACGTGCTGCGGCGCTTCACCGCGCGGCTCGGGCGCCAGCCGGCGGTGGCCGCGCCGTGGGTGCTCGGCGCGTGGTGGCAGCCGACGCCCGGCACGCCCGCCCCCGAGCAGCTCGACGCGCAGCGGCGCGCGGACGTGCCGGTCAGCGTCACCGAGACGTTCCTCCACTACCTGCCATGCGCGGACCACCTTCCGGACCGCGACGGCGTGCGGGCCGGCGTCGCGGCGCTGCGGGCGCGCGGCACGGCGGTCCTCGCGTACGTGAACCCGATGGTGTGCACGTCGCACCCGGCCTACGAGGAGGGCGCCCGCAACGGCTGGTTCAACACCGACGCCACCGGCCGCCCGTACCAGTACCGGTACTCGACCGCCGAGCAGTTCCAGGTCTCGCAGGTCGACTTCACCTCGCCGGGCGCGCGCGACTTCTTCGGCCGGCTGCTGCGCGAGGCGGTCGACGACGGGTTCGACGGCTGGATGGAGGACTTCGGCGAGTACACGCCGCCCGACGCGCGGTCGGCGGACGGGACGCCGGGCGCGCGGATGCACAACCTCTACCCGACGCTCTACCACCGCACGGCGACCGAGCAGACGGCTGGGGTTGGGCGGCCGATCGCCAACTACGTGCGGTCCGGGTTCACCGGGACGGCGCCGTACGCGCGGATCGTGTGGGGCGGCGACCCGACGACCGACTGGGGCTTCGACGGCCTCGAGTCGGCGGTGAGGAACGGGCTGACGATGGGGCTGAGCGGGATCAGCGCGTGGGGGTCGGACATCGGCGGGTTCTTCTCGCTCGGCGCGCGGCGGCTGACGCCCGAGCTCCTGAAGCGGTGGATCCAGTTCGGCGCCGTGTCCGGCGTGATGCGGGCGAAGTCGAAGGGGATCGCGCTGCCCGAGAAGGCGCGGCCGCAGGTCGAGACGCCCGAGGTCCTGCCGGTCTGGCGGCGGTACGCGAAGCTGCGGACCCAGCTCCTGCCGTACGTGCTCGCCGCCGACGCCGAGTACCGGCGGACGGGGATGCCGATGATGCGGGCGCTCGCCCTGGCGTACCCGGACGAGCCGCGCCTCGGTGCGGTCGAGGACGCGTTCATGTTCGGCCCGGACCTGCTCGCGGCGCCGGTCGTGCGGCCGGGGGCGACGGTGCGCCGAGTGGCCGTGCCGCGCGGGCGGTGGGTCGACCTGTGGCGCTCGGCGCGGATGCGGGAGGGCGACGGCGGCCTGGAGCTGACGGGCGGGAGGACGTTCGCGGGCGGCGGCGAGGCGACGCTCCGCGCGCCGATCGACGAGCTGCCGCTGCTCGTGCGGGCCGGCGCGATCCTGCCGCTGCTGCCGGCGGACGTCGACACGCTCGCGCCCTACCGCGCGCCGGGAGCGGTGTCGCTGGAGGACCGGCGCGACCGCCTGCGCCTGCTCGCCTTCCCGCGCGGCCGGAGCACCGCGCGGCCGTTCGGCCGGGAGCGCGTCGTGTCGGCGGAGCGGCGCGGGCGGCGGTGGGTGCTGCGCCTGGCCGGCGAGCGCCGCCGCCGGTGGGAGGTCGAGGCGACGGTGCTGACGCTCCGCCGCCCGTTCCGGCCGTGCGCGGTGCTCGCTCGTGGCCGTCGCCTGGCGCGGTGGTCCTACGCGCGCGGCGTGGTGCGGTTCGCGGTCCGGGGGCGGCGGGTGAGGGTGGAGGTGCGGGGGCGGTGTGGCACAGGGCGCCTTCGCGCGGCGTAGCTGGGCCCGGGGCGTTTAAGGCAGGCAGCGAGGACAGGGTGTGCCTTCCGGGGCCCCGGCCCTGCCGATCCTCGGGGGGTGGGCGACATTTCCATCGGATACCAACGATTTTGTCGCCCACACCCCCTCCGCCCGGGGTGTGGGCGACATTCCGATCCCATGCGAACCACTATGTCGCCCACCCCCCGAGGAGCGGAAGGCACACCCTTCCCTCGCCGCCTGCTGTAAACCCTCCGGGCCCAGCCCCGCCGCGCGAAGGCGCCCACACCAGCCCGCCCTCACACCACCGCGCCCAGCACCTCGGCAAGCGCTCCAACGTCGGCATCCCCCGAGGCCCCCACCGCGAACGGCAGCTCGACGCCCGCCCCCAGCCGCCCCAGCTGCTCGCGCTGCGCGCGAGCGCGCGCGTGCGCCGCGAGCGCGGCGCGGGCCGCGGCGCCCGGCGCCGCGGCCAGCCGCCGCGCGTCGCCGTCGCCGAACCGGTCCGCCCGCACTGCGTTCGCCACGACGAGGTCGAGCCGCGGCCCCAGCTCGTCGCGCAGGAACGCCACCTCGTTCACCGCCATCTCCTCCGGGGTCGCCACCGCGACGATCCCGGTCACGGACCGGTCCGTGAGCGTCCCGTGGATGATCCGCGCCTGCCGGGCGACCGGGCCGGCGGCCGCGACGCCGGCGAAGGTCCGCGGCGCGTCGAGCAGCGCGAGCCCGTGGCCGGTCGCCGGCGCGTCGACCACCACGAGGTCGTACGGCTCCGCGCCGGCCTCGCGCCGCTCGTCCTGCGCCAGCTCCCACAGCCGGCCGACCGTCAGCAGCTCCCGCATCCCCGGCGTCGCAGCCGCCAGGTAGCCGAAGACCCGGCTCGCCCGCAGGACCTCCGCGAGCGGGCGCGCGAGCTGGTCGCTCAGGTACAGCTCCATCGCCTCCTGCGGGTCGACCGAGATCGTCTCGACCGCACCGCCCACCGCGCGCGGCACGTCCTCGCGCAGCGCCACCTCGGCGACCACGGCCCGCAGCCCGCGCCGCGCCGCGACGAGCCCCAGAGCCGACGCGACCGCCGTCTTCCCGACGCCGCCCTTCCCCGTGACGAAGACGAGGCGCTTGTCGAGGAGGCCGGCTACTCCTCGCCGTCCCAGTAGTCCACGCGCTCGACGCGGAAGATCGCCCCGACCCCGCGGACGTTCAGCTTCCCCGAGCGCGGGTACCAGGCGACGTCCCGGGGGTCGCGCTGCCCGTAGGCGAGCAGCACCAGCCCGGCGTCGCCGGCGACCCAGGTGTGCGCGACGCCGGTCCCGGCCGGCCGGGACGCGAGCGAGCCGGGACGCGCCGGCTGGTCGTCGAAGCCGTCCAGCCGCAGCGCTCCCTCGCCCTCGAGCACGACGAACAGCTCCTCCTCGGCGCTGTGGCAGTGCGGCGGGTAGGACTCGGCGCCCGGCGCCACCTCGATGTGGCGCAGGCCGGTCGTCACGGAGCCCGCCGCCTCGCCGAGGTTGCGGCGGACGATGTCGGTCGGCCCGCGGTGCAGCCGCGCCCGCTCCAGGTCGTCGAGGGCCACCACGTTCGCCGGCCGGGGCGCCACCGCTGAGACGTCCACCCGCTCCAGCCCCGACTCGCGCTCCCACGGATGGCGGCCCGGTCCCGCCTCGACCCACGTGTCGCCCAGCCAGGCGACGCCCGACCGGGGGAGGTGGCCGGCCTCGGCGGTGCGGCGGTCGCCGAACGCCAGCACGTCCAGCCCCTCCTCGCCGGCGACCAGCGTGTGCGCCGGCCCGCCCGCGACGTGCACGATCGCGTCGCGCGCCCGCACCTCGTGGGCGCTGCCGCCCTGCCACAGCCACCCGCTGCCCGCCAGGACGAAGAAGATCTCCTCCTCCGCGCTGTGCGCGTGCACCGCGCTGGTCTGCGCCCCGGGCTCGACCCGGACGCGCTTGAGCCCGACCGCGCGCGATCCCGCGGCCGCGCCCAGGTCCCACCGCGTCCGCCGCAGCGGCCCGCGCTCGATCGTCTCAGGCGGTGCGTCGTCCCAGTGAGCCAGTGCCATCCGGCCGCGATGCTAGGAGGAAACGCCCGCGCACGCGCGAATGCACGGACCTATGGAGCCCAAGGCCAAGGTGATCGCGTTCGCCAACCAGAAGGGCGGCGTCGCGAAGACGACGACGACGCTGAACCTCGCGGCCGCCTTCGCCGAGAAGGGCAACCGCGTGCTGTGCTGCGACATGGACCCGCAGGGGAACCTGACCATGTCGCAGGGGATCGACCCCGACTCGCTCGAGCTGTCGATGTACGACGTCCTGGTCCATCACGTCGACATCCGCCAGGTCATCCGCAAGCGCGAGGTGGACATCGCCTGCGCCTCGATCGACCTCGCCGGCGCCGAGATCGCCATGTCGACGCAGATCGGCCGCGAGCGCTCGCTGCAGAAGGCGTTCCGCCCGATCCTCCCCGAGTACGACTTCATCTGCATCGACACCCCGCCGAGCCTCGGACTGCTCACGATCAACGCCCTCACCGCGGCTGACAAGGTGATCGTCCCCGTCCAGTGCGAGTATCTGTCCATGCGCGGGCTGATCCAGCTCCAGAACACGCTCGAGATGATCCGGGAGAACCTGAACCCCGACGTCGAGATCGAGGGCATCCTGCCCACGCTGGTCGACTCGAGGACGCTCCACGCCAAGGAGGCGATAGAGATCCTCGAGGAGAACTTCGGCGACCGGGTCTTCGCCTCGCGCATCAGGAAGACGATCCGGTTCGCCGAGGCCCCCGTGAAGGGGATGTCGGTGCTCAAGTACGACCCGGACGGCGTTGCCGCCGAGTCCTATCGCCAGCTGGCGAAGGAGGTCCTCGCTCATGGCTAGGAGAGGTGACCGCGCGAGCATGCGCGAGGGCCCGCTCGCGGCGCTCTTCCGGAAGACGGACGAGAGCGAGCCTCAGCAGCAGCAGCCGCCCGCCGCCGAGCCGCCGAAGCCCCGCGAGGAGGAGCCGCGGGCCGAGCAGCCGCCCGCGCGCGAGGCGCGCCCGCACCCGTCGCTGACCCAGCCTTCCCCGCCGCCGCGCGAGGAGGAGGACCGGCGCATCCCGACGCCGCAGGAGCGCCTGCGCCACGCGTTCTCGTCCGACATCCCCGAGAACGTCATGGCGCCGCCGCCCGAGGCGCCCCCCGCACCCGCCGACCCCTACGCCCGCTCCGACGCGCCCGCGTTCGGCCAGGCCGCGCCGGTCGGGCAGCCGATCCTGCGCGTCGTCGGCGTCGGCGGCGCCGGCGTCAACGCGGTCAACCGCATGGTCGAGGCGCAGGTCGAGGGCGTCGAGTTCGTCGCGATCAACACCGACCTGCAGTCGCTCCAGCAGTCCAACGCCGACATGACGATCCACATCGGCGCGAACCTCACGCGGGGCCTCGGCTCGGGCTCTGACCCGGACCTCGGCCGCGCCGCGGCGATGGAGGAGTACGACCGGATCAAGGCGCTGCTGAAGGGCAGCGACATGATCTTCATCACCGCCGGCGCGGGCGGCGGCACCGGCACGGGCGCCGCGCCGATCGTCGCGCGGATCGCCCGCGAGGTCGGCGCGCTGACCGTCGGCATCGTCACCAAGCCGTTCGGGTTCGAGGGCTCGCGGCGGCGCGACCAGGCCGAGCGGGGCATCGAGACGCTCGCGGCGGAAGTGGACACGCTGATCGTCGTGCCGAACAACCGGCTGCTGTCGGTGCTCGACAAGAACACCTCGATGGTCGACGCGTTCACGGTCGCCGACGACGTGCTGCGCCAGGGCGTGCAGGGCATCTCGGACCTCGTCACGCTGCCCGGCCTCATCAACCTCGACTTCGCCGACGTGCGGACGATCATGTCCGACGCGGGGTCGGCGCTGCTGGGGATCGGGATGGGCACGGGCGACGCCCGCGCGATCCAGGCCGCCGAGCAGGCCGTGTCGTCGCCGCTGCTCGAGACGTCGATGGAGGGCGCCCGGTCGATCCTCCTGTCGATCACCGGCGGGCGCGACCTGTCGCTGTGGGAGGTCAACGAGGCCGCCAAGGCGGTCGCCGAGGCCGCCCACCCGGACGCCAACATCATCTTCGGCGCGATGATCGACGAGAAGCTCGCCGACGACGTGTGCTGGGTGACGGTCGTGGCGACCGGCTACGGCGACCACCGCGGCGCGCCGGCGCGGCGCGAGGAGCGCGCGGAGCGCCGCCGGTTCGAGGAGCCGGCGGGCGAGCCGCGGGTCCAGCGGCGCACGCGGCTGCCGGAGCCGCCGCGCGCGCGGGACCTGGAGCTCGACGTCCCCGAGTTCATGCCGCGGGGCTGACCGGCCCTCGCGGCGCCTGAGCGGCCCAGGGAGGGGCGCGTGCCGAGGCACCGTGCCCCTCCCGCGACCGCTGCCGCCCGGCCGGGCCTGCGCGGTTAGGGTCCGCGCATGCCCCGCTCGCGCGGATTCGTCGCCGCCGGCCATCCGCTGACCGCGGAGGCCGGCGCGCGCGTGCTGCGCGACGGCGGGAACGCGGTGGACGCGGCGATCGCCGCCATGCTCACGTCGTGGACGGCCGAGCCGCTGCTCAGCGGCCCGGGCGCCGGCGGCTACCTGCTGGTCGCGGGCGCGGGGGAGGCGCCGGCGCTGCTCGACTTCTTCGTCGAGGCGCCGGGGCGCGGCGCCGACGCCGCCGCGCGCTGCGCGCTCAACCCGGTCGAGGTCTGCTTCGGCGACGCCACGCAGGTGTTCAACGGCGGCCCGGCGTCGTGCGGGACGTACGGCAACCCCGCGGGGATCTGCGAGGCGTCGCGGCGCTGGGGCACGATCCCGCTCGCCGAGCTCGCGGCGCCCGCCGCGCGGCTCGCGCGCGAGGGCGTGGAGCTCAACGCCGAGCAGGCCTACGTCTTCGACCTGCTGCACGGCCTGCTCCTCGCGACGCCGGAGGGCAGCGCGCTCTTCGCGCCGGGCGGCGCGCTGCTGCGCGAGGGCGACGTCTTCCGCTGGGACGAGCTGGCCGGCGCGATCGAGCTGCTCGGCGCCGAGGGCGAGCGGCCGTTCTACGAGGGCGAGGTGGCTGCGGCGGTCGTGGACTGGGTCGGCTCGCTCGGCGGCACGGTGACGCGCGAGGACCTCGCCGCCTACCGGCCGGTCCTGCGCGAGCCGGTCCGCGCGCGCTACCGCGGGCGCGACGTCCTGACCAACCCGCCGCCCAACGCGGGCGGCATCCTGCTCGCGCTTGCCCTGCAGCGCCTGGCCCGCACGGACGGCCCGCCCTCGCTGGCGGAGATCGTCGAGTGCATGGAGTCCGTGCAGGCCCACCGGACGCCCGAGTTCACCAACGGCCTCGCCGACCCCGCGTACGTGCACGACTTCGTGTCGACCCACCTCGGGAACACGACGCACATCTCGGTCATGGACGGCGACGGCCGCGCGGCGTCGGTGACGTGCACGAACGGCGAGGGGTCCGGCGTCGTCGTGCCGGGCACCGGGCTGCACCTCAACAACATCATGGGCGAGGAGGACCTCAGCCCGGCGGGGTTCCACCTCGCGCCGCCGGGGACGCGGATGCCGTCGATGATGGCCCCGACCGTCGTGCTCGGCGACGGGGAGGTCGAGGTGGTGCTCGGCTCGGCCGGCTCCAACCGCATCCGCTCGGCGATCCTGCAGGTGGTCGTCGGCGTCGTCGACCACGGGATGAGCGCGGGGGAGGCGGTCAGCGCCCCGCGCGTGCACTTCGAGGAGGGCATCGTCTTCGCCGAGCCGGGCGTCCCGGTCGAGCAGCTCGAGGGCCGCGAGATCGTCCAGTTCCGCGAGCACAACCTGTTCTTCGGCGGCGCCCAGGCGGTCGAGCGCGACCCGTCGACCGGAGCCCTCAGCGGCGCCGGCGACCCGCGGCGCGGCGGGGCCGCGGTGGAGGCGTGAGGCGGGCGGAGAGCGCGGCGGCGCCCCGGCGCGCACCGCTCGCCGCGCGCGGCCCGCGCCGCGCCGCGGCCGTCGCGGCCGCCGCCCTCGCCGCCGGCTGCGGCACCCTCGCCGCCCTCGCCGCCCTCACCGCTCGCGCCCCACACCGCGTCGCCCCCGTCGCGGCCCTCGCCGCCGCCGCCCTCGCCACCGCCCTCGCCACCGCCCTCGCCGCCGGCTGCGGCACCCCGTCCGCCGACCTCTTCGTCGTCGACCGCGACGGCTCGCTGCCCGACGCGCGGCTCACCCTGCGGGTCGGCGACGGCGGCACGGTCCGCTGCGACGGCGGCGAGGAGCGGCCGATCGCCAGCGGGGACCTGCTCGACGCGCGCCAGCTCGCCGAGGACCTCGCGCCGCTGCTCGACCGGCGCGTGCGGCTGCGGCCCAAGCGCGGCTCGCTGCTGCGCTACCGCGTCACCGGCGGGGAGGGGGAGGTCCGGTTCGCCGACAACTCGCCCGGCCAGCCGCGCGTGTTCGGCGAGCTCATCCGCTTCACGCGGAAGATCGCGACGACCGCGTGCGGAAAGGCGCGCTGAGCGGCGAAACGCGTCTTCCATCACAGATGGTCATGAGAATCGTCACGATTCTTATTGGTCGCGTGACCGGTCGCCCGCGAGACTGCCGCGCAGATGACCCGCCGCGCCTGGACCCTCATGCTGACCCTCGCCGCCCTCTGGGGCGCGTCGTACATGTTCATCGACATCGCGCTCGAGGGCGGCGTGGCTACGCCGTTCGTGGTCTTCGTGCGCAACCTGCTCGGCACCCTGGTCCTGCTGCCGGTCGCGCTCAGCCGCGGCGTCTTCCCCTCCGTCCGCAGGCACCTGCCGCTGCTGACGTTCGTCGCCGCCATCCAGGTCACCGGCCCGTTCCTGCTGATCACGGTCGGCGAGCAGCACATCACGTCGTCGATGGCCGGGATCCTCGTCGCCTCCACGCCGATCTTCACGGCGATCATCGCGCTGGTCCAGAGCCACGACGACCGGCTCGGGCGCATGGGGGTCGCCGGCATCGTCATCGGCATCGTCGGGGTGGTGGTGCTCTTCGGCGTCGACCTCAGCGCCTCGACCGAGACGCTGCTCGCCGGCCTCGGCGTCCTGCTCGCGGGCCTCGGCTACGCGGTCGGCCCGATCCTCACGCGGCGCCACATCGCGGACGTGCCGCCGATCGGCATCGCCGGGTCGATCGTCACGCTGAGCATGCTCATGCTGCTGCCGGTGGCGCCGTTCTCGGCCCCGTCCGAGATGCCGAGCCTCGGGACCTGGGCCGCGCTGGCGGTCCTCGGCGCGGGCGGCACCGGCATCGCGTTCCTCATCTTCTTCATGCTGAACGCCGACGTCGGCCCGAGCCGCTCGTCGCTCGTGGCGTACATCGCGCCGTTCTTCAGCGTCATCTACGGCGTGACGCTGCTCGACGAGTCGTTCTCGCTCAGCACCGCCGCGGGCCTCCTGCTCATCCTCACGGGCTCGTGGATGGCGGCCGACGGCCGGGTGCCGTGGCGTCGGACGGCGAAGCTGGCCGAGCAGCCGGCTTGATACAACGCCGGACATCGACGACCTCGTCCACAACGCCCGCCGCTGGGAGAGCGAGTTCGCTCACGGCGGCCTGCCGCTCCGGCCGTCGCGACGGCTGGCCGTGCTCGCGTGCATGGACTCGCGGCTGCCGGTGTTCCAGATCCTCGGCCTGAAGCCGGGCGAGGCGCACGTGATCCGCAACGCCGGGGGCCTGGCGACCGAGGACGCGCTGCGCTCGCTCGCGGTCTCGCAGCAGATCGGCACGCACGACGTCGCCGTCATCCACCACACCCACTGCGGTGTGCGCACGATGAGCGACGAGGAGCTCGAGCAGCTCGGGGCGACCCGCGACGTCGAGGAGAACGTGCGCATCACGCTGCGCCGGATCCGGGAGACGCTGCCCCGCACCGGCACGCTCAGGGGCTTCGTGTACGAGGTGCGCAGCGGGCACCTCCGCGAGATCGCCGCCGGGTAAAAGCGCGGTCCCGCGGCGGCCCCGCCGCGCCCGCTCGGCGCGACGTCCGCAGCGCGCAGCGGACGCGCCCGCTAGCCGAACCGCACCTTGCCGTTCGAGCGCGCCCGGGCCTGTGCGCGCTCGACGAACTCGAGCCGCTTCATCGCCGCGCGGAACAGCCGCGTCACGAGCCGCAGCCGCGCGTTCTCGGACCGCAGGTCGAGCAGCCCCTGCTTGGCCTCCAGGCCGAAGTCGACGGTCGCCGCCATGTCGTACGCGCCCATCTCCGCGAGCCGGTCGGCCTCGGCGGGCTCGTCGGTCGCCTGCTCGACCAGCTCGTTGTACGTCTCGCGCGCGGC
Source organism: Solirubrobacteraceae bacterium (assembly GCA_035940955.1). GTDB lineage: Bacteria > Actinomycetota > Thermoleophilia > Solirubrobacterales > Solirubrobacteraceae > CADCVT01. Next base: position 22,508 of record DASZEJ010000155.1, on the reverse strand, counting down.
CTCCAGCGTCTCGGCGTCGACCGCCTCCTCGCGGTCCTCGAGCCACTCGACGGTCCCCGCCGGGTATGGCCGGCTCTCGATGCGCTCGACGACGCGGAACGGGCGGGTCCCGCGGCAGACGATGTTCATCCGCCCGTCCGGCAGCCGCTCGAGCACCTGCGCGACGACGCACGCGCAGCCCGTCGGCTTGAGCCCGTCGTCGCTCAGCCACACGATCCCGAACTCCGACTCGCGCTCGACGCACTCGCCGATCATCGTCTTGTAGCGCTCCTCGAAGATGTGCAGCGGCACGAGCTCGCTCGGGAGCGCCACGAGGTTCAGCGGGAAGAGCGGGAGCTCCTCGCCCATGCCGGCAGTCTACGGAGGCGCCCGGCCCCGCCCGCGGTCACACCCGCCGCGCGGCGGCCCCGCCCGCGGTCACGCCCGCCGCGCGGCGACCATGAGGTTGTAGAAGATCGCCGGCGGCAGGCGGCCCTCGAGCAGCCGCCGGTCGACCTGCTGGAGCAGCAGGTAGCCGCGGTACGCGTACTGCCTCCACGCCCACGGCACCTCGTCCGGCTCCGCGGTCGCCTCGAGCGCGCGGTTCGCCCACCCGAACCAGCTGGCCAGCAGCTCCTCGCCGCGCACGCGCACGTCGTCGAACCCGGCCGCCCGCGCGTGGCGCTCGAGGTCCTGCGGCGAGAACGCGTGCACGTCGACCACGTGCTCCAGCCCCGGCTCGGCGTCGCCGTGCTGGCCCGGGTGCGCCGCGGCCGACGCGCGCACGAGCCGGCGCCACAGCGGCGCGGCCTCGAAGGCGGCGCGCTTCGGCACGCTCGCCAGCTGGTCGCCGAGCCGCGACGGCTCGCCGCAGAACGCCACCCAGCCGCCCGGCCGCAGGACGCGGCGGAACTCGGAGAACGCGCGGTCCAGGTCGGGGAGGTGGTGCAGCACCGCGTGGCCGAGCACGAGGTCGAACGAGCCGTCCGAGAACGGCAGGCGCTCGGCGTCGCACGCGACCGCCTCGACGTCGAGCCCCAGGCGCGCGGCGTTGCGCTCCAGCACCTCCAGCATCCCCGGCGAGATGTCGGTGCACGTCGCGCGCCGCACCCGCCCGGCGAGCAGCAGGTTGAGCGAGAAGTAGCCGGTCCCCGCGCCGACCTCGAGCGCGTCGCCGAACGGCCACGCGCCGCGCGGCAGCACCTTCCCGAGCTTGCCCATGACCTGCTCCAGCCCGCCCGCGCCGAAGTCGATCCCCCACTTCGCGTCGTAGCTTGCGGCCGCGTCGTCGTGGTACCGCGTGTTGACGTCGCGGATCGCCTCCGCTGTGGCCGGCGCCCCCATGCGGCGCGCGAGTCTACCGCCGCGTCGGTAGCGTGCGAGCCGATGTCACGCCCGCTTCCGCCGGGGCCGCCGTGGCCCACGAGCGTGCAGACGCTCGCCTGGGTCGCGCGTCCGAAGCCGTTCCTGCGCCGCGCGCACGAGCGCTACGGCGACGTGTTCACCGTGCGCCTGCGCTCGGGCGAGAACTTCGTGATGCTCGCCCATCCCGACGCGGTCAAGGACGTGTTCACCGGCGACCCCGAGGTGTTCCGCGCGGGCGAGGGGAACCGCGCGCTGCTCGCGCTCGTCGGGCCGGCGTCGATCTTCCTGCTCGACGGCGACGACCACCTCCGCGCGCGCCGGCTGATGCTGCCGCCGTTCCACGGCGAGCGGATGCAGCGGTACGCGACGATCATGGAGGAGGCCGCGCTGCGCGAGATCGCCCGCTGGCCCGCGGGCGAGCCGGTGCGGGTCGCGCGGCGGATGCAGGAGGTCACGCTCGAGGTCATCATGCGCGCCGTCTTCGGCGTCGAGGACCCGGGCGAGCTGGCCGAGCTGCGCCGGCGGCTGCTGCACGCGCTCGACTGGCTGATGGAGCCGCTGACGCTGCTGCGGATGATGGTCCACGACCCCGCCGGGTGGCCGGAGTGGAGGCCGCTGCGCGAGCGCTTCCGGCCGGTCGACGAGGCGCTGATGGAGGAGGTCGCGCGCCGCCGCGGCGCGCCGGACCTCGACCGCCGCGAGGACGTGCTGTCGCTGCTGCTGCAGGCGCGGTACGAGGACGGCTCGCAGATGACCGACCGCGAGCTGCGCGACCAGCTCGTCTCGCTGCTCATCGCCGGGCACGAGACGACCGCCACCGCGATCGGCTGGGCCGTCGAGCGGCTGCTGCGCCACCCGGGCGCGCTGCGGCTCGCCACCGAGGACGCGCGCGACGGCGACGGCTCCTACCTCGACGCGGTCTGCCGAGAGACGCTGCGCCTGCGGCCGGTGGTCCCGGTCGTCGGCCGCCGCCTCGCAGAGCCGCGCACGGTCGGCGGCGTCGACCTGCCCGCCGGCGCCGACCTCGCGCCGTGCATCTACCTCGTCCACCACCGGCCCGACGTGTACCCGGACCCGTACGCGTTCCGCCCCGAGCGGTTCCTCGACGGCAAGCCGGGCACCTACACGTGGCTGCCGTTCGGCGGCGGCACCCGCCGCTGCCTCGGCGCGAGCTTCGCGCTGTTCGAGATGCGGGTGGTGCTGGGCGCGCTGCTGCGCGAGCGGCGGCTGCGCGCCGTCTCGCCCGCGCCCGAGCGGACGGCGCGCCGCGTCGTCACGCTCGTGCCCGAGCGCGGCGCGGAGGCGGTCGCGGCGTGACGGCGTACGTCCAGCGCGACCAGCCGGAGGGCGTGCCGCCGCTCGAGCTGACCGGCGAGCGCACGCTGCCCGACGTCCCCGAGGAGAACTACTGGTACCAGCGCCACCTCGTCGTCTACGAGTGGATCCGCGCGCGGGTCAGCGGGCTGAAGGTGATCGACATGGCCAGCGGCGAGGGGTACGGCGCGAACGTGCTGGCGCGCACGGCGCGCGAGGTGGTGGGCGTCGAGGCCAATCCCGACGCGTTCGCGCACGCCGTCGCGCGCTACCCGCGCGTGCGCTTCGAGCGCGCGCTCGTCGAGGAGCACGCCGAGCCGGCCGACGCGATCTCGTTCCTGCAGACGATCGAGCACGTCCAGGACCCGGGCGGGGTGCTGGAGAACTTCAAGCGCAGCGCGCCGGTCGCCTACGTCTCGACGCCGAACGTGCTGACGCTGGCGCCCAAGGGCGCGGAGCGGTCGGGCAACCCGTGGCACGTGCGCGAGTACCGCCTGGAGGAGTTCCGGGACCTGTGCGAGGCGCACTACGACGAGGTCGAGGTCCTCGGCCTGTACCACGCGCGCAAGCTGCTGGTCCACGAGCGGGCGATCCGGCTCGGCTGGGACGCCGTGCACCCGCGGCTCGGCCTCACCAAGCGGTTCTACGACTGGTTCGTGCCGGCGATCGACGTGCGCGACTTCGCGCTGCGCCCGGCCGACGACCGCGCGCTCGACTTCCTCGCCGTGTGCCGTTCGCGCTAGTCCTGCACACGCACATGCCGTACGTCGAGGGCTACGGGTCGTGGCCGTTCGGCGAGGAGTGGCTGTGGGAGGCGATGGCGACGTCGTACCTGCCGCTGCTCGACGTGCTCGACGGCGCGCCGGAGCTGACGCTGTCGCTGACGCCGGTGCTGTGCGACCAGCTCGAGGCGCCGGGCGTGGGGGAGCGGTTCCTGACCTTCCTGCGCACGGTGCGCGCGGCCACGCACGAGCTGGACGCCGCGGGCTGCCGGGCGGGCGGGCGCGACGACCTGGCGGCCGAGATCGAGCGGTCGGCGCTGGACTACCGGATCGCCGGGGAGCGGTTCGAGGCCCTGGGCGGCGACCTGCTCGGCGCGCTCGGGCGCCACGCGGCGTGGACGTCGTCGGCGACCCACGCCGTGCTGCCGCTGCTGGCCACCGACGCGGGCGTGCGGCTGCAGGTGGAGACGGGGATCGCGTCGCACCGGCGCCGGTTCGGGTCCTGGCGCGGCGGGCTGTGGAGCCCGGAGTGCGCGCACGCCCGGTGGCTCGACCCGCTGCTCGCCGCCGCGGGCGTGCGCGCGACGTGCGTGGACCTCACCGGGCTGTTCGGCCGCGGCGCCGCCCAGCACCTGCGGCCGCTGCGCTCGCCCGCCGGGCCGGTGCTCGTCCCGATCGACCGCGAGGTGATCGAGCTGGTGTGGAGCCCGGGCGGCTACCCGTCGAAGGGCCCGTACCGCGACTCGCACCGGCGCACGACCCACCACCACAAGCCGTGGCGCTGCGACGGGGAGGTGTACGACCCTGGCGACGCGCACGAGCAGGCGCTGCGCGACGCGGCGCACTTCGTCGACCGGGTCGAGGAGCGGCTCGACGCCGGCCCGCTGTGCGTCTGCGCGCTCGACACCGAGCTGCTCGGCCACTGGTGGTACGAGGGGCCGGGGTGGCTCGCGGCGGTCGTCGCCGAGTGCCGGCGCCGCGGCGTGCCGCTCGTCCGCCTCGACGACGCGCTGGACGAGATCGAGCCGGCGACCGCCCCGGAGCTGCCGGCGACGACGTGGGGCCGCGAGCGGGACCTGTCGACCTGGAGCGGCCCGGCGGTCGCCGACCTCGCGTGGCGGGCGCGCGACGCCGAGCTGCGCGCCCTGGCCGCGCGCCGCTCGCTCGACGGCGGCGCCGTGCGCGAGCTGCTCGCGCTGCAGTCGAGCGACTGGGCGTTCGTGGTCAGCGAGCGCCTCGCCGAGCCGTACGGGCGCGAGCGGTTCGACCTGCACGCCGGCGCGCTCGCGGCGGCGCTCGACGGCGGCCGCGCCGCGGGGCCGCGAAGCCTCGCGCGCGACGCGACGCCCGCGCCGCTGCTGGCGCCGTAGGGGAGGGGCGCGCGGCTTCGCCGGCCGCGCCGCTCGCGCCGCTTCGCCCGGGCCGCTACGCCGCCGCCCGCAGCGCCTGCCCCTCCGGCAGGTGCTGCAGCCGCTCCAGCGCGCCAACCTCGATCAGCCGCGCGCGGTGGGCCGTGATGTTGAGCGCCTTCGCCGCGGCGGGCAGCGTGTGCGGCAGCTCGCCGCCGAGGCCGAAGCGCATCTCCAGCACGCGGCGCTCGAGGTGGGTGAGCTGCGCGAGCGCCTCGCGGACGGCGTCCTCGCGCATTGCCTCCTCGGCGCTGGCCTCCGGCGACGCCGCGTTCTGGTCGGCGAGCAGGTGGCCCAGCTCGCCGTCGTCCTCGTCGCCGACCGGCGCGTTCAGCGACACCGGCGAGCGCGACGCGCGGCGCAGGTCCTCGACCTGCTCGGCGCCGAGGTCGAGCTGTGCGGCGATCTCCTCCGACGTGACGTCGCGGCCGAGCTTGACGCTCAGCTCGCGCTCGGCGCGGGCGATCTTGTTGACGAGGTCGACGACGTGGACCGGCAGCCGGACCGTGCGGCCCTTGTCGGCGATCGCCCGCGCGATCGACTGGCGGATCCACCACGTCGCGTACGTCGAGAACTTGAAGCCCTTGCGGTAGTCGAACTTCTCCACCGCGCGGACCAGCCCGAGCGTGCCCTCCTGGATGAGGTCGAGGAACGACAGCGCGCCCTCGCCCTCCCGCTCGCGGCGGTAGCGCTTCGCGACGTGCACGACCAGGCGCAGGTTCGCCTCGATCATGTGCCGTTTGGCGTCGAGGTCGCCGCGCTCGATGCGCTTGGCGAGCTCGACCTCCTGCCGGGCGTTCAGCAGCGGGACCCGGCCGATCGCCTCCAGGAACGCCTGGAGGCCGTCGGAGGGGTCGGGAATCAGCGGGGGAACGTGCGCGCTCATGGCGGAATCCAGCTTCCGGGAAGTCTCTAAGCCGAACCCAAACGCGAGGCAAAGCTCGTGTTAGGGCTTCGCGTACTTCCCTAACAGTCCTCTACGTCGGAAGGTTGCGGCCTATCACAGTCCCACGGCGACAGGGAAGGGGCGCGCCGCAGCAGCCGCCGCTCCAGTCCCGGCCTGCCGGACCGCGACGCCGCGACCGCGGCGTGGAACAGGAACGACGGGTCGCGCGAGCCGAGCCTCAGCGCCCGGCGAGCCCACCGCAAACCTGCGCGGGGCTGCCCGGCCCGGGTCAGCGCCCAGCCGAGGGCGTGCGCGGACCCGACGCTCGGCGCGGCGCGCCACAGCCTGCGCCCGAGCAACACGGCGCGTTCGGGGTCCCCGAGGTCGGCCTCGACGACGACCACGCCGCCCTCGAGCGTGCCCGACGTGCGGGCGAGCCTGAGCGCCTCGCGCAGGTGGCGGCGCGCCGCCGCCCGGCGCCCGATCCGGCGCTCGGCGTGCGCGAGGTCGACGAAGTGATCAGCCGCGGGCACGCGCTCGACCAGCGCGCGCAGGGTCCGCACCGTCGCCGCGTACCGCCCGAGCGCGGCCTGCGCCCGCCCGGTGCCGTGGGTCGACTTCGGATGCCCGGGGACGATCCGCAGCGCGGCGCGGTACTCGCGCAGCGCGGCGGCCGGCCGCCCGCGGACGAGCTGCAGGTCGCCGGCCAGCGCCCGCACGTACGCGGTGCTCGCCGAGGCGTCGCCGCCGGCGGAGATCGCGAGCCGCAGGGCGCGTTCGGCGCCGCGCAGGTCGCCGCGCAGCTCGCGCAGGTAGGAGGCGCGGGCGTACCCGTCGAGGTTCGGCTTGCGGTCGATCATCCGCTGCAGGGCGCGCTCGGCCGCGCGGTAGCGGCCCAGCTCGACCAGCGCGTCGACGAGCACGCCGAACGGCTTGTTGACGCCGGGCGCGGCGGCCCGGGCGGCGCGCGCGTCGGCCAGCGCGGCGCGGAAGTCGTGCTTGCCGGCGCGCACCAGCGCGCGCTCGGTGAGCGCGCCCGCGTCGCCGGGCTTCAGCTCCAGCGCCCGCTCGGCGGCCGCCTCCGCGCGGTCGTAGTCGCGCGGGTCCTCCAGGTCGCGGGCGCGCTGCAGGTAGGCGTCCGCGAGCGAGACGTGGGCGCCGGCGTCGCGCGGGCGCTCGCGCACCGTCGCGGTCAGCCGCGCGATCCGCGCGGCGGTCGAGCCGCCAGACGGGGCACCGGCGGCGGTCGGCTCCGGCCCGTCCGCCGTGCCGCTCAGGAGCAGCACGGCGAACGTGAGGCCGAAGGCCAGCGCCGCGGCGATCGCGGCGCGGCGGATCACGACGGGTCCTCCGCCGGGGTCGGGTCGTGCCGCGGCTCGTCGCGCTTCAGGCGCGAGTCGAAGCCCGACTGCGGCGGCGCCGCGTACGGGAACCGGTCGAGGAACGGCACGTCGTTGCGGTCGACGCCGTCGCCGAGCGGCAGGCGCTTGCCGATCAGGTAGCCGCCGACGACGCGCAGCTCGATGTCGACCACGTCGTCGCCCAGCCGGCGCCCGTTCGGGAAGCCCGCGTTGTCGCCGCCGATCACGCCGAAGCGGTTCTCGGTCTCCGACGGCGGCACGCCGAGGTTGACCTTCAGCGTGTCGGCGGGCACCGCGTCCTCCGCGATCTGCGTCACGCCCGGGATCCCGGTCAGCAGCGCCTGGACCACGTCGGTGCGGTCGGTCTCCTTGATCCCCAGGTCGAACAGCTGGTTGAGGACCGAGGCGAGGTGCAGGTTCAGCGCGTACTTCCCGAAGTTCCTCAGGTCGTCCGCGGGCTGCGTGCGGTTGAACTTGTCCTTCTGCCCGAGCGGGATGACGACCTCGTTGATCAGCGGGTTGCCGAGCCGCGAGACCTGCACCCACTTCGAGCGGCGGTTGTCCCGATCGCGGTTGGTGACCTGCAGCCGCCGGCGCTCGGCCGACGCCCACACGCCCACGACGGCGTTGTCCGCGTCGGCGCCCGCGACCGAGCCGCCGTTGCGCGTGACGTGCGCCTCGGGGACCTGCAGCACCACGGCGTGGACGCCGTAGCCGGCCAGGTCGTCCTTGCCGCCGCCCTCGTTGCCGGTGGCGTTGCGCAGGTTGATGCCGTCGAACGTCGCGCCGAGGTCGACGAAGAACGGGTCCTCGCGCTGGCCGGCGAACACCTTGCCGCCGCCGGGCAGCGAGCGGATCGCCTGGTCGGCGACCGCGCCGTAGTTCGGGATCGTCTTCGGCCCGACGTTGTTCGGGGCCACCGGCAGGTTGCGCGCCAGCGTCCGCGTCGAGCGCAGCCGCCCGCGCCGGTAGGTCAGGCGCTCCACCTTGTAGAACTGCTTGACGTTCAGCTTCGGGTCGTCGATCGACGCCACGCCTGGAAGCGCGTAGAGGAACGTCTCGCGGTTCCCGATCCGGGTCTTGAACGTGAACCGGTAGCGGACGTCGTAGACGCCGTCGCCGGTGTTGTCGACGTTGACGTAGTAGCGGGCGCGATCGTCGAACCGGTAGAAGTTCGGGCCGCCCGCGGGATCCTCGAACGGGATCCAGTTCGCCACGACGGTCAGCGAGCCGGGCGCGTCCTTCGCGGTGAACGCGTAGACGTCGGTGTCGTCGGTGGTGGGATCCAGCGACGACAGCGGCGCCTCGCGATGGCTGGAGCCGGTGCCGACGGCGACCGCCAGGGCGACGGCTGCGATCGCCGCCAGCCCGGCGGCGACCAAGAGGTGCATCCTGCGCATGTCCTGCTCTCCTTGGTGGGAGGGGTGGGTCCTAGGAGGTCTGCGCACGAGGCCGTCGAGCGGATCAGCTACCCTGGCGCGCCAGCAAGGCCGAATCCCGGTGAGAGCCGGGAGCGGGGGACCCAACTGGGAGCGAAGCCGGCTCCCCGGGGCGAATCGCCGAGTGATCTCGGCGTAGCGCACGTCGTAAGCGCGAGCCCGTCAGCTCACCTCGCAGGCGAGACGACGAATCCGGAGGCAGGACCGTGTCGAAGTGGACCGCCGCGCTCGCGGCGATCGTGTGCCTGGCGGCGCTCGCCGCAGGGGCAGCCGTGGCCGGCGCCGAGCCCGACCGCGCCACGATCGCGGCCGTGCAGGAGAAGCTCGGCATCCCCGCCGACGGGGTGGCCGGCCCGCAGACCCGGCGCGCGGTGCGGCGCTTCCAGCGGCGCCACGGGCTCGTGGTGGACGGGATCGTCGGCCCGCAGACGCTCCGGGCGCTCGGCATCCGGGCGCGTTCGGCGTCGGCGGGAGGCCGGGGCTCCGGCGCGGGCGCCGGCCCCGTCCTCGAGCGCATCGCCCGGTGCGAGTCCGGCGGCGACCCGACCGCGGTGTCGCCCGACGGGCGCTACCGCGGCAAGTACCAGTTCAGCCGCGCCACCTGGCGCGGGCTGGGCGGCAGGGGCGACCCGGCGCGGGCGCCCGAGGCCGAGCAGGACCGCCTCGCCCGGCTGCTGCTCCAGCGCCAGGGCCCGAGCGCCTGGCCGAGCTGCGCGTAGCCCGTTAGGACCAGCGCAGCCGCTCCGGCGCCTCGCGCATCCGGATCACCCGGGCCGGGACGCCGGCGGCGACCGCGTTCGCCGGGACGTCGTCGGTGACGACCGCGTACGTGCCCAGCACGCTGTTGTCGCCGACGGTGCCCCCGCGCAGGACGCACGCGCCGTAGCCCATCCACACGTTGTGGCCGACGTTGACGTCGCGCTTGTAGATGCCCTGCAGGCGGATCGGCCGGTCGACCTCGACGATCCCGTGGTCGAAGTCGATCAGCATCACGCGGTCGGCGACGATGCACTCGCGCCCGATCGCCACGTGCTGGAAGGCCGAGATCGTGCACTCCTGGCCGAGCACCGTCTTCGCGCCGATCGACACGACGCCCTCGTGGACGCGGATCTTCGTGTCGTTGCCGATCCAGCACCAGCGGCCGAGCCGCAGGACGGCCCCCGGGCCGATCTCGAACCGCACGCCCGGGCAGATGAAGCACACGCCGTCGGTCTGCAGCCGCCGGCCGTAGCGGAGCTTGAAGAACGCCCACCGCAGCAGCAGGTGCAGGTAGCCGCCGCGCAGCATGCCGTTGCGGCGCGCGAAGCGCAGGAAGGCCAGCGGGCCGCCGTGCAGGGGCGCGGGGTCGGTGCGGATCTCCGGGCCGTCCACGTCACGGCAGCCTGCCATCATCACGCGTCCCATGGCGTCCAGCGACTCCCTCGCCGAGCGGCTGCTGGCCGGAGACAAGCGGGCGCTGGCCCGCGCGATCTCGCTGGTCGAGAACGACGACCCGCTCGGGTGGGAGGTCGTCCAGGAGATCTACCCCCACACCGGCCGCGCGGCGCTGATGGGCCTGACGGGACCGCCGGGGGCCGGCAAGTCGACGCTGATCGCCGCGCTCACGCGGGCGCGCCGCGCGGCGGGGCGGACGGTCGGCGTCCTGTCGGTCGACCCGTCGTCGCCGTTCACGCACGGCGCGCTGCTCGGCGACCGCATCCGGCTGACCGAGCACTTCCTCGACCCCGGCGTCTTCATCCGCTCGATGGCCAACCGGGGCGCGCTCGGCGGGCTGAGCGAGGCGACGCTCCAGGCCGCGCTCCTGATGGACGCGAGCGGCAAGGACGACGTGTTCGTCGAGACCGTCGGCGTCGGCCAGGCGGAGGTCGACATCATCGGCCACGCCGACACGATCGTGCTCGTCCTCATCCCCGGGTCGGGCGACAGCGTGCAGGCGCTCAAGGCTGGGGTGATGGAGATCCCGGACGTCATCGTCGTCAACAAGTGCGACCACCCGCTGACCGACACGGTCGTGCGCGAGATCCGCGGGGTGCTGTCGCTGGCGCCGCAGCGCGGCTGGCGGGTGCCGATCGTCAAGACGGAGGCGGCGCGCGGGCAGGGGATCGAGCAGCTCATCGAGCAGCTGGAGCTGCACCGCGCCCACCTGGAGGAGGCGGGGACGCTCCAGGAGCGCCGGCGGCGGAACCTGCGCAACGAGGTCATCGCGATCTGCGCGAGCCGGATGAAGCGCCGGCTCGAGGAGGTGCTGCGCGACGACGGCGACTTCGCGCGGCTGCTCGACGAGGTCGTGTCCCGGCGGATCGACCCGGCGTCGGCGGCGACCACGCTGCTGGAGCGGGTGGACGCGGCGCAGACGGCGACGTAGCGCCGCTACTCGCGGCGCAGGCCGCGGACGAGCAGGAAGGCCAGCGCCGCGCCCGCCGCGGCGGCGACGGCCGGCTCGGCGCCCGCCCACGGCAGCGGGCCGGACGGCGGGGCCAGCTCCCCGTCGCCCGCCCGCGCGCCGACGAGCAGCCAGGCGGACGCGGCGAGTGTGAGCGCCCCGAGCGCCGCGCCGATGCGCGGCGCGTGGCGCAGGCCCCAGGCCGCGAGGGCGCTGGCCGCCGGGATCGCCGGCAGCAGCTCACGGCCGGGGAACCCGCCGGGGTCCTCGAAGACGGGCGAGAGGAACGCGGCCACCGCGAGCTGCGCGGCGCACAGCGCGACGAGGAAGCCGGCCGTCACCTCCACGTCGACGACCCCCGGCAGCGCGACCGAGAGCCGCTCGCGCAGCGACCGGGCCAGCAGCTCGAGCGCGAACAGCGCGAGCGCGGCGAACGGCGCCCACGCGAGGATCCCCCAGTCGGGGTCGGCGAAGAGCGTCACGAGCCGCTCGGCGCGCCCGGCGTAGTCGGCGGCGCTCGAGGCTCCCGTCGCGTCGCCCGGCACCGCGGCGTACGGGGTGAGGCCCCCATACAGGCGCTCGTTGACGCTGATGAGCAGGACGGCCGGGACGAGCACGACCTCCAGCGCGGCGAACGCGGTCAGCCCGCGCCGGCGGCGGCGCAGCCAGCGGGCCAGGGCGAGCGCGCAGACCGCGGCGACCGGGACGTACTTCACGCTCAGCCACGGCAGCAGCGCGATCAGCAGCGCGGCGGTGGTCGCGCGGCGGAACGTCGGCTCGTCGCGCACGCGCAGCGTGTAGAGCGCGGCGCCCGCCACCGCCGCGGCGGCGACCGGCTCGCTGGCGATCGCCGTCGACCACGCGAGCGCGGGCGCCGACAGGCCGGCGACGAGCACGCCGCCGGTCGCCCACGGGTCCGGGACGAGCCGGCGCGCGAGCCCGGCCGCGGCGACGAACCCGAGGGCGAGCAGCGCGGCGACGAGCAGCTCCGCGGCGACCGGCCCGGCGACCGCGTAAGGCGCCGCGAGCAGCAGCGCGAGCCCGACGCCGGGCGGCTCGTGCAGCCGTCCCCCGGTCAGGCCGGCGACCGGCTCGATCTCGCCGTCGACCCACGCCTCGTACTCCTGCGCGCGGTACTCGTCGCGCAGGTCGACGTCGCCGTCGGACACGATCGACTCGACGACGAGCAGCACCCGCACCTCCCCCTCGGAGTACCTGGACCCGCCCGTCGCGTCGATGCCGAGCGTCGCGGCGTAGGCCGCGAAGAGCGCGAGCCAGAGGAGCGCCGCGCGCCTTACAGCCGGCCGTCCTCGTACGGCTGGAGCGGGATGCCGTGGTCCTCGCCGGGCCGGACGCCCAGCTCGTAGGTCGCGCCGGCGGGGGCCTCCAGCTCTGCGTCCGGGCGGCCGGCGCGGCGGACGTGCAGGCGCAGGTCGGCGATCGAGCAGTGCAGGCTGTGGCGCTCGTCCATGTCGGGCGAGGCGTAGCGCCAGGCGACGAACCGCTCCTTCGGCGCCTGCAGCTCGCCCTCGACGCGGACGCCGTCGCCGGTGACGACGAAGCGCAGCGCGGTCGGGCGCTCGTCGATCCTCGTGGCGCGGGCGCGGTTCGGGCCGCCGAGGCGGTGCCTTGTGCCGTCGAGCTGGAGGGCGCCGTTGGCGATCCACGGCGTCGTGACCGGCCCGAGCCTGACCCTGCCGATCACCAGCTCGAGCCAGGTGTGCTCGTCGCGGCCGGCGAAGTGGCCGCAGTGCAGGTAGATCCAGCGCTCCGCGTGCTCGGTTCCCCAGTTGTGGCTGACGACGCCGGTCCAGCCGGTGAGGTCCTCGTCTTCGAGGCGGCCCTCGAAGCGGGCGGCGGGGTGGAGGGTGACCGACTTCGTGCGGGGGACCGGCGCGGTGTACATCCAGTCCGCCGGCAGGTGGCGCTGCTCGGGCTCGCCGGTCGCGAAGGTGAAGTCCCAGTCCGGGCTCGTGGCGCGGCCGGGGCGCAGGTGGGCGTCGCCGATCCGGACGTAGCCGTCGGCGCTCAGGCGGTCGGCGGGGACGTTCTCCTTGGTCGCCTGGACGGGCTCGCTGGCCTCGGCGTCGAACCGGGTCAGCCAGAGCGAGCCGACCGGCTCGTGCCCGGGGCGCTTGTGGACCGTGTGGCGCAGCCAGACCGCCCGCGGGCGCTCGGGGTGGCGGGCCTTGACGAACCAGCTCTCGTACAGGCCGTCGCCGGGTGCGGCGGCGGCGAAGCGCGCTGCGGCGAGGTCGGTCATCGGGCCGGGATCATGCCGCGGCGGGGACGTCCTTGAAGGCACGCCCGACGGTCTCGGGGCGCGGCTCGCCGGTCGGGGCGCTGCGGCCGGCGGCCGCGAAGGCGGCGCGGGTGGCGAGCGCCATGATCGTGAGCTGCGGGTTGACGCCGAGGGCGGACGGCACGACCGAGCCGTCGGCGACGAGCAGGTTGTCGACGCCGCTCACGCGCAGGTCGGCGTCGACGACGGTGCCGGCCGCGGCCGTGCCGAGCGGGTGGAACGCGCTGAGCCCGAGCCGGTTGGGCGAGACCCTCGCGTGCTCGATCGCGCGCGCCTCGCTCCGCGTCCGCACCGGCGCCGCTCCGCGGATCGGGACGTGGACGGCGGTCGCGCCGGCCGCGAGCTCCAGCTCCGCGGCGCGGGCGATGGCGCGGAGGAGGAGCCGCTGGTCGCGCGGGTTCACGTCGTAGCGGATGACCGGCCGGCCGGCGACCGAGCGGACGCGGCCGCGGGACGAGTCGCGGACCATCAGCCCGGCCTGGGCGACGTGCCGGGCCCGGAGCATCAGGCGGCGGTGCGCGGCGCCGGTGGCGGGCAGCGACAGCGCGAGCATGTCCGGCGGCCCCGCCCAGCCCTCCAGCATGATCCCCTCGGCGGCGAACTCGTCGACCGCGTAGGCCTGCGGCACGCCGCGCCACTGCTCGACCGGCTCGTCGAACTCGGCCCAGACGCCGCTGCAGGGGTGGATGGAGAGGTTGGCGCCCAGCCCGCCGCGCTGCCCCCGCGCGCCCCTCACCCCGCTCCGCGCGAGCAGCCCCGGCGTGTGGATCGCCCCGCACGCGACGACGACCAGCTCGGCGTCCACCCTAAGCCGCCCACCTCCCGCGGTGCGGGCGACGACGCCGCACGCGGTGCCGTCCTTGACGAGCACCTCGGTGACGCGGCAGCCGGTGTACGTCGTCGCGCCGGCGTCCCACGCGAGCGGGACGTAGGTGTTGGCGGTGTGCTGCTTGCCGCCGCTGGGGCAGCCGAACGCGCAGACGCCCGACCCGACGCAGCCGCGCGACGCCCGGTGCAGGTACTCGCCCGACCAGCCGAGCTCGTGCGCGCCGCGCTCCATGGCGTGCGCGTTCGCGCCGGCGACCTCGCGCGGGACCCGGCAGACGTTGAAGATCCGCTCGACGCGGCGAAAGAACGGTTCCAGCTCCTCGGCGGTCCACAGCCCCCACCGGTCGAGCAGCGCGGGCGGTGTGCGGTAGCAGGTGCCGGAGTTCAGGAGCGTCGTCCCGCCGACCGCCCGGCCGAGCGGCAGGGGGATCGCGACGTTGCCGAGCGTGACGACCTGCGCGCCGTCGCGGTAGAGCCGCGGTGACACGTCGCGCGGCCGGGCGGTCAGCTCCTCCGGCTCGACCCACTCGCCCTCCTCCAGCATCGCGACGCTCAGCCCCGCCTCGGCCAGCTCCTTGGCGACGACCGCCCCACCGGCGCCGGTCCCGACGACCACAGCGTCGACCCGCACCCGCCGCCGCCCCCCGACGTCCCCGCCCCGCTCGACCCGCCGCTCCCGCGGCCGCGGCCCCGAGGTCCCGTCGAGGTAGGCGGCGTCGCCCGTCGGCCGAAGCGGGTTGCGTCCGCCCGTCACAGCCGCGCCGCCGCCCCGCCCGTCCGCGGCCCGCGCCTCGCCCATCACAGCCGCCCCTCCGCGCGCCGCAGCACCAGCTCCCTTGCGGCCACCCCGCCCGTCCGCGGCCGGCGCCCCGCCCGTCACAGCCGCCCCTCCGCGCGCCGCAACGCCAGCCCCCTTGCCGCCGCCCCCCGCGCGTCGTAGCCGAGCGCGCGGAGGACCGCCTCGTCGCCGTAGTAGCAGTGGGCGGCGATGCGGGCGAGGAACTGGGCGGAGCCGGCGAGCCGGCCGCGGCCGGCCTCGATCCAGCCGGCCCGCTCGTCGGCGGGCAGCCGCCCCAGCTGCGCGCCCACCGCCCGCAGCAGCGCGCGCAGCGCCGCGCGGTTCGGGCCGGGCGCGGCGCGCAGCCACGCGCCGAACGCCTCGACGGCGTCGGTCCGCTCGACCGGCGGCAGCCCGTCGCCCTCCGGCACGGCCGCCGCGACGAGCCGCTCGACCGCGCGGCGCTCGCCCCGCGTCATCCGCCGAGCGCCTCCTCGAGCGCCCGCTCCTGGTGCTCGGCCAGCTCGGCGACGGCGGCGCGCGCCGCGTCGGCGTCGCGGCGCGCGACCGCGTCGGCCGCGCGCTCGTACAGCGCCTCCTGCTCGGGCGTCACCAGCCCGTCGAACAGCGCGGCGTGCTCGAAGTAGATCGGGCGGACCGAGTTGAGGATCAGGCTGAAGACGACGTTCCCGGCCGCCTCGACGAGCGCGGCGAAGAACGTGAAGTCCGCGGTCTGCTCGCGCGCCGCGACGCGGGCCAGCGCGCGCAGCTCCTCCGCCTGCTCGTCGCTGCGCCGCTCGGCCGCCAGCCCCGCGGCGACCGACAGCATCCACCGCCGCGCCTCCATCAGCGCCCGCAGCGCGTCGCGGTTCACGCCGGTCGCGTCGAACAGCACGTGCGCGATCACGTCGAGCCCGCTCGCGGTCCGCCAGTCCGACACGCGCATCGCGTCCCCGTGCCGCACCTCGACGAGCCGCAGCTGCTCCAGCCGCTTGACCGCCTCCCGCACCGTCGTCGCGTTCACGCCGTACTCCCGCGCCAGCGTCCGCTGCGACGGCAGCTTCTCCCCAGCGGCGTACCGCCCGCCGACGATCCCGTCGCGAAGCACCGCGAAGAGCTCCTCCGAAGCCGTCGTCCGCCGCAACTGTTCCACTGATCGGAACAGTAACACGATTGTTAAGGGGTCTGACCCCTCCCCCCGGGGGCGCTCAAGGGGGTCTGACCCCTCAACCTGAAGGTGCCTGGCACCGCAATGTGAACGTGCCTGGCACCACAATGTGAACGTGCCTGGCACCTCGAGGTTCGGGCCGACGCGCTGGCGGCGGGTGACGCAGGAGGAGATCGATGCTTTCGCGCGGATCAGCGGCGATCGGCAGTGGATCCACACCGATGTCGAACGGGCGCGGCGGGAGAGCCCGTTCGGGACGACGATCGCGCACGGCAACCTCACGCTGTCGCTGATCGACGGCTTCCGCGACGAGCTGGTCGGGGCCGCGCCGCCCGGCGCGAAGCTCGGCGTCAACCTCGGCTACGACCGCGTGCGGTTCCCCGCGCCCGTCCCCGCCGGCGCCGAGGTGCGCGCGACGATGGAGATCCTCAGCACGGAGGACCGGCCCGACGGCTGGACGCAGGTCGTGCAGCGGTTCACCGTCGAGGTCCGCGGCGCCGACCGGCCGGCGTGCGTCGCGGACTCGGTCGTCCGCGTCCTACGCGCCTAGCGCCCGCGCGATCACCATCTGCTGCACCTCGTCGGTGCCCTCGCCGATGGTGAGGATCTTCGCGTCGCGGTAGAACCGGCACACCGGGTACTCCTCGATGTAGCCGTAGCCGCCGTGGATCTGCACGGCCTCCTCGGTGCACCGCACCGCGAGGCGCCCCGTCTTCAGCTTCGCCTGCGCGGCGGTCAGCGTGAAGTTCCGCCCGGC
This sequence comes from Solirubrobacteraceae bacterium, assembly GCA_035940955.1. Classification (GTDB taxonomy): domain Bacteria; phylum Actinomycetota; class Thermoleophilia; order Solirubrobacterales; family Solirubrobacteraceae; genus CADCVT01. The sequence continues at coordinate 5,817 of DASZEJ010000155.1, read as the reverse complement.
GTCCTTCAGCAGCGCCGCCTTGTACGTCAGCAGCCGCGCCGCCTCGATCTCGGTCGCCATGTCGGCGAGCTTGGACTGGATCGCCTGGAACTTCGAGATCGGCTTCCCGAACGCCCGGCGCTCCTTCGCGTACGCCAGCGCCTGGTCGAGCGCCCCCTGCGCCAGCCCGACGCCCATCGCCGCGACCCCGATCCGCCCGATGTCGAGGATGTGCAGGAACTGCTTGAACCCCTGGCCGCGCGCCCCGAGCAGGTTCGACTCCGGCACCCGGCAGTCGGTGAACGTCAGCGGTCGCGTGTCGGACGCGTTCCAGCCCATCTTCCGGTACGGCTCGCCCTGCTCGTACCCCGGCGTCCCGTTCGGCACCAGCAGGTTCGAGATCTCGTCGTCGCCCGTCCGCGCGGTGATGCACACGAGCCCGCTGATGTCGGTGCCGGCGTTGGTGATGAACTGCTTGGCGCCGTTGATCACCCACGAGCCGTCGTCGCGCACCGCCCGCGTCTGCGTGTTGCCCGCGTCCGACCCCGCCTCCGGCTCCGTCAGCCCGAACGCGCCGAGCCGCTCCCCGCTCGTCAGCAGCGGCAGCCACTCGCGCTTCTGCTCCTCGGACCCGAACAGGTAGATCGGCTGCGTCCCCAGCGACGTGTGCGCGCACAGCGTGATCGCGACGCTCGAGTCGACCCGCGTCAGCTCCTCGACCGCGATCGCGTACGCGAGCGTGTCCGCCCCCGCGCCGCCGTACTCCTCGGGGAACGGGATCCCCATGAGGTTCAGCTCGCCGAGCTTGCGCACGATCTCGTACGGGAAGCTCTTGGTCCGGTCGAGCTCCTCGGCCACCGGCGCGACCTCGCCCTCGGCGAAGTCCCGGACGGTGCGCCGGATGAGCTGGTGGTCGTCTGAGAGGTCGAAGTTCATCGCGCATCCGAGGATAGGCGGCGCGCGAGCTCGACCAGCAGCCGCACGCCGAACCCGGACCCGCCCTTCGGCGCGTACGGGCGCCCGGCGTCGTCGGCCGCGCCGGCGATGTCGAGGTGCGCCCACGGGCGCCCGCCGACGAACCGCTCGAGGAAGTGCGCCGCGGTGATCGAGCCCGCCTTGCGGTGCGGCGTGGTGTTGACGATGTCGGCGTACTGGCCCTTGATCATCTCCGCGTACTCGGGGTGCAGCGGCAGCCGCCACACGAGGTCGCCGGTGGCCCGGCCGGCGTCCTCGAGCGTCGCCGCGAGCGCGTCGTCGTTGGAGAGCAGCCCCGCGTACGTCGTGCCGAGCGCGACCTCGATCGCGCCGGTGAGCGTCGCCAGGTCGACCAGCCGCTCGCAGCCCAGCTCGACCGCGTGCGCCAGGCAGTCCGCGAGCACCATCCGCCCCTCGGCGTCGGTGTTGTCGACCTGGATCGTCGTGCCGCTCATCGCGGTGACGACGTCCCCGGGCCGGACCGAGCGCCCGCTCGGCATGTTCTCGGTCGCGCCGACGACGCCCACGACGTTGATCGGCAGCTCGAGCGCGGCCATCGCCCCGATCGCCTCGATGACCGCGGCGCCGCCGGACATGTCGAACTTCATGCCCTCCATGCCCTTCGCCGGCTTGATCGACAGCCCGCCGCTGTCGAACGTCACCGCCTTGCCGACGAGCCCGAGCGCCGGCGCGCCGCCGGCGCCCGCGCCCGAGTAGCGCAGGGTGATCAGCGCGGGCTCCTCGTACGACCCCTGCGCGACCGCGGCGAATGCCCCCATCCCGCGCTCGAGGATCTCCTCGCGCCCCTCGACCTCGACCGACACGCTGTCGAACCGCGAGGCCAGCTCGAGCGCGCGGTGCCCCAGCGCGGACGGCGTCATGTGGTTGGCCGGGGTGTTCTGCAGGTCGCGCATCGCGTTGACCGCCTCGGCGACGACCGCGGCGCGCTCGACCGCCGCGGCGACGTCGTGGTGCGCGCTGACGACCAGCTCGTCGAGCCCGGGCGCGCTGTCGCCCTCGTCGTCCCGCTTGGCCCCCTTGAACGCGTCGAACCGGTACGCCGCCATGAGCGTCCCCTCGACGAGCGCGCCCGGCACGTCGTCGCCGACCTTGTGCGGCAGCTCCCAGCACAGCCGCCGCGCCGACAGCTCCCGAGCGCGCCCGACCGCGACCGCGGCGGCGACCCGCGCGCGCTCGGCGTCGAACTGCTCGCGCTCGCCGAGCCCGACGAGGATCCAGCGCCGCCCCTCCGCGTGCGCGACCGCCAGCGCGCGGAAGCGCGACTTGGCCTCGCCGCTGTCGACGAGCGCCTGGAGCGTCCCGTCCGGCACGTCGTGGGGGATGCCCTTCCCGGCGAAGAGCCCGACGACGATGGTGTCGGCGCCGGTCTCGAGCGGCGCGCCCGTGGTGGCTGAGACCTGCATCGCGGCGGCAGTCTAGGGTTGCGGGGGCGATGCAGGCGACCGACGCCCTGGTCGAGCAGCTCCGCGAGGTCGAGCGCCGCCGCGAGGGGCGCGAGGACCGGCCCATCCGCATCCTCGCGGTAGACGGCGGCGGCATCCGCGGGCTGATCCCGGCGCGCGTGCTGGCGGAGCTGGAAGACCGCACCGGCAGGCGGATGGCCGAGTGCTTCGACCTCATCGCCGGCACGTCGACCGGCGGCATCATCGCCGCGGCGCTCGCGGTGCCCGAGCCGGGGACCGACCACCCGCGCTGGTCGGCGCAGACGCTCGTCGACCTGTACACGAACCGCGGCGGCGACATCTTCCACCGCCCGTGGTGGCGCGCCCTGCTCGAGTGGATGATCGCGAAGTACTCGCCGCGCGGCCTGGACCGCATCCTCGCCGACAAGCTGGGCGACGCGACGCTGAGGGACGCGGTCACCGAGGTTCTGCTCACGTCGTGGGACCTCTCGAACGACGACCCGCGCTACTTCTCGAGCGTCAGCGACCCCGACGTCCCGATGCGGATCGCCGCCCGCGCGACGTCGGCCGCCCCGACCTACTTCCCGCCGCTGTGGTTCGGCGAGCCCGAGCGCCGCGCGCTGGTCGACGGCGGCGTCTTCGCCAACGACCCGGCGCGCCTGGCGTGGATGGCCAAGCGCAGCCCGGGCGGCGACCCCGCGCTGGCGCCGGTGCTCGTCTCGCTCGGCACCGGGTCCGCGAAGTCGCCCGACCCGTCCAAGCGCCGGTTCTGGGGGACGCTGCCGTGGGCGCGGCCGATGATCGACCTGCTGCTCACCGCGCCGAGCGACCTCGTCGAGCGCGAGCTGCGCGACGCCGCCGACCAGCGCCAGCTCAAGTACTTCCGGCTGAACCCGCGGAGCCTCGGCGCCGCGTCGCCGCGGCTGGACGACGTGAGCCCCGAGAACATCAGGGCGCTGGACGCGGTGGCGACCGAGCTGATCCGCACCGAGCAGCGCCAGCTCGACGAGATCGCCGCCCTCCTCTGAGCCGCCCCCCGGCCTATCCTCCCGTCCGTCGCGTCACGAAACGGGAGTCCCTGACATGTCCAAGACCGTCATCCTCGGAACCGCACGCACGCCGATCGGCAAGATGGGCGGCGGGCTGAGCACGCTCGACGCCACCGAGCTGGGCGGCACGGCGATCGAGTGCGCGCTCGAGCGCGCGAACGTGGAGCCCGAGCAGGTCCAGCACGTCGTGATGGGGCAGGTCCTCCAGGCCGGGCAGGGCCAGATCCCCTCCCGCCAGGCGCAGATCAAGGCCGGCATCCCGAAGGAGGTCTCGTCGGAGACCATCAACAAGGTCTGCGCGTCGGGCGTGCGCGCGGTCGGCATCCTCGACGCGGCGATCCGCGCGGGCGACGTCGACGTCGCGGTGGGCGGCGGGATGGAGTCGATGTCGCAGGCGCCGTACCTGCTCCCGCAGGCGCGCTTCGGCTTCCGCATGGGCGACGCCAAGGCGCTCGACGCGATGGTCCACGACGGGCTGACCAACCCGTTCAGCGGCAAGCAGATGTACGTCGAGGCGACCGAGGTCGGCGAGGAGCTCGAGATGGCGCGCCCCGACCTCGACCGCTGGGCGCTGCGCTCGCACGAGCGCGCGCTGGCCGCGACCGACGAGGGCCGGCTCGCCGACGAGATCGTCCCGGTGACGGTGAAGTCGCGCAAGAGCGAAACCGTCGTCGAGGTCGACGAGGGCCCGCGGCGCGACACGTCGCTCGAGAAGCTCGCGGCGCTGCCCGGGCTCGTCGGCAAGGACGGCAGCCACACCGCCGGCAACTCGCCGGGCGTCAACGACGGCGCGGGCGCCCTCGTGCTCGCGAGCGAGGAGTGGGCGCGCGCGAACGGCAAGGAGGTGCTCGGCGAGATCGTCGGGCAGGCGCAGGTCGCCGACGACTTCGCCTACCTGGCGCGCACCCCGGCCACCGCCGCGAAGAAGCTCCTCGACCGCCTCGGGATGACGCCCGAGGACGTCGACCTGTGGGAGATCAACGAGGCGTTCGCGTCGGTGACGCTCAACTCGATCCGCATGCTCGGCATCGACGAGGACCGCGTGAACGTCAACGGCGGCGCGGTCGCGCTCGGCCACCCGATCGGCGCGTCCGGCGCCCGCATCCTCGGCGCGCTGGTGCACGAGCTGCGCCGCCGCGGCGGCGGGCTCGGCTGCGCGGCGATCTGCTCGGGCGGCGGCCAGGGCGACGCGGTGCTGATCCGCGTGTGACGGACGACCGCGAGCCGCGGGGCGCGGCGTTCTTCGACCTGGACCGGACGCTGATGGCCGGCTCGTCGGCCTTCCAGTTCGGGCGCGCGAGCTACGAGGCGGGGCTGCTGTCGCGCCGCCAGCTCGCGCGCGACGCCTGGGCGAACGTCCGCTTCCGCCTCGAGGGCTCGACCGACGCCGCGACCGACGCGCTGCGCGCACGGATCTTCGAGTCGATCCGCGGTCGGCGCGTCGTCGAGCTGCAGCGCCTGGCGCCGCGCGTGCTGGCCGGGGTGCTGCCGCGCGTCTACCCGCAGATGCTCGAGGTCGCCTGGCGCCACCAGGACGAGGGCCGCCCCGCCTACATCGTCACCGCCGCGTCGAACGAGCTGGCCGAGCTGCTCGCGCACGTGCTGTCGTTCGACGGCGGCCTCGGCGCGCGGTCCGAGGTCGTCGACGGGCGCTACACCGGCCGCCCGGTCGGCCCGTTCACCTACCGCGACGGCAAGGTCGAGGCGATCCGCGACCTCGCCGAGCGCGAGGGGATCTCGCTCCCCGACTCCTACGCGTACTCGGACTCCGAGTCCGACCTGCCGATGCTGCGCGCCGTCGGCCACCCGGTCGCCGTCAACCCCGACGGGCCGCTGGCCCGGATCGCCGCGCAGGAGGGCTGGGAGGTCATGCGCTTCGAGCGGCTCGGCCGGCGCCTGAAGGTCGCGGTCGCGGCGGTCGCGATGGCCGCGGTCGGCGGGGTGGGGCGGGAGGTCGCGGCGCGCCGGCGCGTGTGAGCCGCGGCTAGCCCTTCGCGCGCGCGCCGTTGCGCCGCCGCGCGGCGCCCAGCGCGCGGCGCAGCACCACCGTGCTGCCGGTTGGGCGCTGCTCGACGTCGACGTCGTCCATCAGCGCGCGCATCAGCGGCAGGCCGCGCCCGCGGTCCTCGGACACCTGCTCGCGCCAGCCGCCGCGGTCGCGCACCGCGATGACCACGTCGCCGTCGCTGCGCGACAGCTCGACGTCGAACGGCTCGGGCGACAGCCCGTACGCGTGCTCGATCGCGTTCTGGCACGCCTCGTTGCAGGCCATCGTGATGTCGTTGATCTCCTGCTCGACGGCGCCGACCTCGGACAGCCAGCGGCGCAGCGCCTGGCGGAACGACGCGAGCGCCGCGGGCTCGCCGACGAGCTCGAGCTGCAGGCGCTCG
>DASZEJ010000154.1:0-12927 GCA_035940955.1 Solirubrobacteraceae bacterium | reverse complement strand
ACGTCGCGTCCGCCCCGCACCCGGTGCAGGTGCGGCCCGGCGCCGCGGCCCGCGTCCGCCTCGCGCTCGAGCCGATGGCGCGGGTGTCGGGCCGGGTCGTCGACGCGGCCGGCGACCCCGTCGGCGGCGCGCGCGTCTCGCCGCGGGAGCTGCCCGGCGCCGACCAGATCTCCACCCGCTTCACGGTCGGCGTCACGGCCCCGGAGATCGTCGCGACGACCGACGCCGCGGGGGCGTTCGCGCTCTTCGTCCCCGCGGGAACCGGCCGCGCCTCGCTGGCCGCCAGCGCGCCCGGCCACGCGCCCGGCGCGGGCGCCGCCTTCGAGGTGGAGCCGGGCGGCGTGCGCGGGCGCGTGCTCCTGCGGCTCGCGCGCGGGCGCTCGCTGCGCGGGCTCGTGCGCGACGCGCGCGGGCGCCCGGTCGCGGGCGCCGCCGTGACCGCGAGCGCGCTGCGCCCGGTCGCCGCGGGCATCGCGGGGGAGCCGCCCGACGCCGCGACCGGAGCCGGCGGCCGCTTCCGCCTGACCGGCCTCGGCCCCGGGCCGCACCTCGTCGAGGTGCGCTCGCCCCGGCACGTCGCGGCGACGGTCCGCGTCCCGCCCGGCCGGCGGCGGGTCGCGCCGATCGCGCTGCGCCGCAGCGCGCCGGGGACCGGCGGCGGCGTCGCCCGGCGCGGCGTGCCGCTGCGGGCCGCGAGCGTCATCGCCAGCGCGCGGCGGGGCCGGTACGAGGGACGGGCCGAGACCGACGGCTCCGGCCGCTTCGCGCTCCTCGGCCTGCCGGCCGGCGTGCGGGCGACCGTCGACGTGCTGGCGGACGGCTGTGACCCGGCGAGCACGACGACCGCGCGGGCGCCGGCCGCGGGCGTGCGCGTCCTGGTGCGGCCGGCCGCCGGGCTGCCGGGGCGCGTCGTCGACGCGGCGACCGGCCGCCCGCTCACCGCCTTCCGGGTCCACTTCCTCGGCGGCTCGACGGGGGCGGGCGGGCTGACCGCGCTGCCGGACGAGCGGGCGTTCGCCTCGGCGGACGGCGCGTTCCGGTGGCTCGACCTTCCCTCCGGCCGGTGGAGCTTCGCCGCGGCCGCGCCGGGCTACCGGCCGACCGTGCGGCGCGGTCTGCCGACGTCCGCCTCGGCCCGGCGCCCCGCCGTGTTCGCTCTGCGGCCCGGGACGGCGCTGGCCGGCCGGGCCGTCGACGCGCGGTCCCGGCGGCCGCTGGCGAACGCCATCGTGAGCGCGCGGCCGGCCCGCGGCCCGGCGCCGCCGGCCATCGCCGCGACGGACGCCGCGGGCCGCTTCCGCCTCGACGGCCTCGCGCCCGGCCGGCTCGTCGTCAGCCTGCGCGAGCCGTCGCACCGCGACCGCTCCGTCGCGGTCTCCGTCCCGCGCCGCGGCGCGCTCGAGCTGACGGTCGAGCCCCGATGAGCGCCGGCCCTCTCCCTCGCCATCCACCAACAGGAGGACCCATGACCACCACCTTCGCGCGGGCCGGCCGCCTCGGCCGCCTGCTCGCGCTCCTGGGCGCCGCCGCGGCGGCGCTCGCCTTCGCCGGCGGCGGGGCCGACCCCGCCGGCGCGTCCTGCGTCGCCAACGCGAACGCGCCCTACTACGACAACGGCACGATCAAGGCCTGGGGCTACATCGAGTGCAGCGGCTCCTGGCGCATCTCGGCGGAGGGCCACCTCGAGAAGAACTACCCCTCGAACATCGTGGACACCGACCACTGCACCCGCCTCGGCGGCGGCAAGTGCCACGTCACGCCGCACTACCCGAACGAGGCGGGCGACCAGCAGTGGTGCCACTACGTCGAGGGCGGGACCACCAACGACTACGCCGCACAGCGCAGGTGCGAGTTCGAGGGCTTCTGATGCCCTCGCCGCGGGCGGAGCCTCACAGCTCCGCCCCCGGCAACTCCCAGCCGGCTCCCAGACGTTCGACGTGTCGCTGGCGTGCGGCACGCGGTCAGGGCGCCGCGCGCTCGTCGACGACGACCGGCCCGTCGCCGGCCACCGCGTCGACCACCTCGACCGCCGCGTTGAACCGCAGCCCCGAGCGGATCCGCTCGCGTGCGTCCGCCACCGCCGCGCCCGCGTCGCCCTCCGGCGCGAGCGCCAGCTCGCACCGCAGCGTGTCGCGGTCCGCCTCGCGCCCCACGACGAAGCGGTAGCCGGCGACCCCGCGCACGTCCGCCATCACCGCCCGGACCTGCCGCGGGTGGAGGAACATGCCGCGCACCTTGACCGCCGCGCCGGTGCGCCCCTGCCACCCGGCGAGCCGCGGCGTCGCCCGCCCGCACGAGCACGGCCCGCCGACCCAGCTCGACAGGTCGCCGGTCCCGAAGCGCACGAGCGGGTAGTCGTCGCGCAGCAGCGTCGCGACGACCTCGCCCCGCTCGCCCGGCCCCAGCGGGCGCCCGTCCTCGTCGCACACCTCGACCAGCGCGTCGTCGGGCACGTGCCAGCCCGCCTCGGCCTCGCACTCGTAGCCGAGGTTGCCGGTCTCCGCCGTCCCGTAGCCCTGCCTGACCGTCGGCACGCGGCGCCGCAGCCACGCGCGCAGCTCGTCCGGCAGCGGCTCGGCGGTCACGAAGGCGCGCTGCAGCGGCGGCGCCTCCGGCGCGCGCTCCTCCAGCTTCTCGAGCAGCGCCTTCAGCCAGCTCGGCAGCCCGACGTAGCCGCTCACGCCCAGGTCCAGGCACGCCGCGACCTGGAGGTCGGCGCCGCCGACGCCCGCCGGCACGACGGTGCACCCGACCGCCCGCGCGCCCTCCTCGAACATCGCGCCCGCGGGGGAGAGGTGGTAGCCGAACGCGTTGAGCACGACCTGCCCGGGGCCGAACCCGGCGGCCCGCAGGGCGGGCGCCCAGCGCCACGGGTCGGCGGCGTCGGGCTCGGGCTCGTACAGCGGCCCGGGCGACTGGAACACCCGCCGCGGCCGCGCGCCCTCGCGCAGCAGCCCGCCGAACGGCGGGTCGCGCGCCTGCAGCTCGACCAGCTCGTCCTTCGTCAGCACGGGCAGGCGCGCGACCGCCGCCGCGCTGGTCAGCTCCTCCGGCCGCATCCCCGCCGCCCGCAGCCGCCCGGCCAGCTCCGGCGACCGCGCCGCCACCCCCGGCAGCACCGCCGCCAGGCGCGCGTCGAAGCTGCGCGCGTAGCCGGCGACCGGCGCCGTCACAGCCATCGCTTCCTCCGCTTGTAGTGCTTGACGTCGCGGTAGTTGCGCCGCTCGCCCGCGTCGCTGAGGCCGAGGTAGAACTCCTGGATGTCGGGGTTGCGCTTCAGCTCGCCGGCGGGACCGTCGAGCACGACCCGGCCGTTCTCCATGACGTACGCGTGGTCGGCGACGTCGAGCGCCAGCCGGGCGTTCTGCTCGACGAGCAGCATCGTCGTGCCCAGCTCCCGGTTGAGGCTCTCGATCCGGGCGAAGATCTCCTGCACGAGGATCGGCGCGAGCCCGAGCGACGGCTCGTCGAGCATCAGCAGCTTCGGCCGGCTCATCAGCGCGCGCCCGATGGCGAGCATCTGCTGCTCGCCGCCCGACAGGTAGCCCGCGTCCTGCCCGCGGCGCTCGGCCAGCCGCGGGAAGTGGTCGAAGACCGCCGCCAGCTCGTCGCGGACGCCGTCGCGGCGGCTGTACGCGCCGACCAGCAGGTTCTCCTCGACCGTCAGGTGGCCGAACACCCGGCGCCCCTCCATGACCTGCGCGACGCCGCGGCGCACGACGTCCGCGGCGTCGCACCGGTGGATCGGCCTGCCGTCGAAGACGATCGAGCCCTCCGAGATCTCGCCGTTCTCCGACGGCAGCAGGCCCGAGATCGCCTTCAGCGTCGTCGACTTGCCGGCGCCGTTGGACCCGAGGAGGGCGACGATCCTCCCGGCCGGCACCGACAGCGACAGCCCGCGCAGGACGAGGATGACCTCCTCGTAGATCACCTCGAGGTTCTCGACGACGAGGAGGGCCTCGCCTGCGCGGGCGGGCGTGCTCAGGCGCTCATGAGATCCGTGAGCGGCGCCCACTGGCCTCCCTTGACCTCGAAGATCCGCGAGCCCTTCATCCCGGCGTGGTCGTCGGGCGTGAAGTCGATCGGCGCCGAGACGCCCTTCGTGTCGAACGCGGTCATCTCCTCGAGCGCCGCCTTCAGCGACTCGCCGGTGACGTCGCCCTTGTCGGCGGCGCGCTTGATGCCCTCCGCCATCACGGCCATCGTGTACCAGCCCTGCGCGAAGTGCAGGCTCGCCTCCTCCAGCGTGCTGCCCTTCTTGGCCAGGTGGTCGGCCGGCGGCTTGAAGCCCTCGGCGTCGACGGCCACCGGCGCGAACGGGGCGACCCCGACCGTGCCGTCGGCGGCCGTGCCGGCGAGGTCGACGAACAGCTCGTCGCCGCACCAGTTCAGGCAGACGACCTTCATGTCGAGCTTCTGCTGCGCGATGTTCTTGACGAGCTGCGCGGCCGGCGTGGCGACGTTCTGGATGACGACGTGCGTCGCGCCGCCCGCCTGCGCCCGCTGGAGCTGGGCGTTGTAGTCGGTCGCCTCAGCCGGCATCGCGTAGGACTTGAAGCCGAGGCCCAGCTCCTCGGCCTTCTGCTGCCCCGCCTCCTCCGGCGCGGTGCCGAACGGGCTGTCGTGGTGGAAGAACGCGACCTGCGCGCCCTCCGCCTCGTCGGCGATCCACTCGAGCGCGATCCGCATCTGGTCCGAGTAGCTCGTCCCGACCACGAAGTTGTACGGCGTCTCCGCCGGGTCGGTGAGCGTCTCGGCGTACGACGCCGACATGAACGGCAGCTTGTCGGCGGTCACCCGGGCGCGCAGCGCCTCGGTGTCGCCGGTGCCCCAGCCCTGCACGGCCACGACGCCCTCGCTCTTCAGGCGCGTGTAGAGGCGCTCGGCGACGGCGACGTCGTACTTGTAGTCCTCCGAGACGAGCTCGATCTTCGGGCCGTCGCCCGCCGCGTTGTGCTGCTCGACGTACGCCTTGATGCCGTTGGCGTAGGGCGTGCCGACGTCGGCCGTCGCGCCGCTGAGGTCGAAGATCCCCCCGACCTTGACCGTCTCGCCGCCACCGCCGCCGCCGCCGCCGCCGTCGCCGCCGCACGCGCCGGCGCCGAGCGCGACCGCCACCGCGACCGCCGCGAGGCTCCACTGCTTGATCCTCACTGCAAACCCCCCTCTCGCGAGCCGCTCCGCCGCCGGCGGAGCACGCCTGTCAGTACCTGAAAGGCCATAGCCGGAAGTAGTCCTTGATCCGCTGCCAGATGCGGGCGAGCCCTCGGGGCTCGAAGACCAGGAAGAAGACGATCGTCAGGCCGAAGATCAGCTGCTGGACCGCCGGGAGCCGCTCGGACACGAACGCGAACGGACCCGTGGTGACGTTGCGGCTGACCTCCTCGATCCACGCCGGCACGGCGATCATGAACGCCGCCCCGTAGATCGCTCCGGAGACGCTGCCGAGGCCGCCGACGATGATCATCGCCAGGTAGAGGATCGAGACGTCGAAGACGAACCGCTCCCACGTCACGATCAGGTAGTAGTGCGCGGTCAGCGCGCCCGCCAGGCCGACGAACGCCGACGAGATCGCGAACGCGAGCAGCTTGTAGCGGAACGGGTCGACGCCGATGACCTCGGCCGCGACGTCCTGGTCGCGGATGGCGACGAACGCCCGCCCGACGCCGGTCCGGAACAGGTTCGTCGCGGCGATCGCCGAGAGCACCGCGAAGAACGCGATCACCCAGTAGAACGTCTCGTCGCCGTAGAGCGAGATCCCGAGGAGCACGGGCGGGTCGACGACGAGCGAGTCGCGCCCGCCGGTGACCGCGTCCCAGTGGGTGACGACCCACAGGATGATCTGCTGGGAGGCGAGCGTCGCGATCGCCAGGTACAGCCCCTTGAGCCGCAGCGCCGGCAGCCCGACCAGCGCGCCCACCGCCGCGGTCGCGAGCACCGCGCTCAGCAGCGACAGCGGCAGCGGCAGCCCGGCCTTGGCCGACAGCAGGCCGGACGTGTACGCGCCGACGGCGAGGAACCCGCCCTGCCCGAGCGAGATCTGGCCGGTGAACCCGACGAGGACGTTCAGCCCGATCGCCCCGATCGCCGCGATCCCGATCTGGTTGAGGACGGTGAGCCAGTACGGGCTGACGATCGACGGCGCGACCGCGATGGCGGCGAACACCAGCGCGAGCCGCGCGTACTCCATGCGCGAGTGGCGCAGCCGCAGGTCGGCGCGGTAGGTGGTGTGGTAGACGCCGGTCGACGCGGCCACGGGCTACACGCGCTCGATCCGGACCTCGCCGAAGAGGCCGTACGGCTTGACCAGGAGGATGCCCAGCAGGGCGACGTAGGGGATGACCGTCTCGAGGCCGCCGCCGACGTAGCCGCCCGTGTACGAGGCGAGCAGGCCGATGATCGCGCCGCCCAGCACGGCGCCCGGCACCGAGTCGAGCCCGCCGACGATGACCACCGGGAACACGAGCAGCCCGAACGCGCTGATGTTCCCCGACACGCCGATGAGGTTGGCGACGAGCGCCCCGCCGAACACGGCCGTCACGCCGGCCAGCACCCACGCGAGCGCGAACGTGCGCCGCACGCTGATGCCCTGCGCGAGCGCCGCCTGCTGGTCGTCGGCCACCGCGCGCATCGCCACGCCCTCGCGCGAGCGCGTGTAGAAGATCGAGAACGCCACGATCGCCACCGCGACGATCCCGATCGCCCACAGCCGGTTCGCGGCCACCGTGGTCCCGAGCAGCTCGACGCTGCCGCCCGAGATGAAGTCGGGGAACGGCCGCGGGCGCGTGCCCCACAGGATCTGCACCAGCGACTGCAGCACGGCCGCGAGGCCGATCGTGACCATGATCACCGAGATGACCGGCTGCCCGACCAGCGGGCGCAGGATCGTCCGCTCGACGAGCATCCCGAGGGCGATCGCCACGCAGATCGCCACCCCGATCGCCGCCGGCCACGGCAGCCCGACCTCGACCATCGCGAACCAGATGACGAACGCGCCGATCAGGAGGAACTCGCCCTGCGCGAAGTTGATGACGCCGGTCGCCTTGAAGATGAGGACGAAGCCGAGCGCGGCGAGCGCGAGGATCGCCCCGTTGGACAGGCCGTTGATAGTGAGCTGGACGAACGTGTCCACGCGCGCCCCTAGCCGCTGCCGACGAGCGAGCGCCGCCGCGGGCGCTCCGCCGCGCCGGACGGCGCTCCGTTGGTGCAGGTGCTGATGCGCAGCGGGATCTCGCGCTGCACGCGCGTCCCGTCCTGATAGGTGACGGTGCTCGTGATGCGGACCTCCGCCGCCTCGTCGTACAGCGCCGCGACGATCGCCCCGTAGCGCTCGTGGATGACGCCGCGCCGGACCTTCTTGGTGCGCGTCAGCTCCTCGTCGTCGGCGTCGAGCTGCTTGTGGAGCAGCACGAACCGCCTGACGCGCGCGCCCTCGGGCAGCGTCTCGTTCGCGCGCGCGATCTCGCGGGCGACCAGGTCGTACACCTCCGGCTTCTGGGCGAGGTCGGTGTACGTCGTGAACGAGAGGTGGTTGCGCTCGGCCCACGTCGCGACGTTCTCGAAGTCGATCGAGATCATCGCCGCGACGTACGGGCGGTCCTCGCCGCCGAACGCGACCGCCTCCATCACGTACTGGCTGAACTTGAGCTTGTTCTCGATGAACGCCGGCGAGAAGCGGGTGCCGTCCGGCCCCTGCATGACGTCCTTGGCGCGGTCGATGACGACGAGGTGGCCGTCCTCGTCGAGGTAGCCGGCGTCGCCGGTGTGCAGCCACCCGTCGCGGAGGGCGCGGGCGGTCGCGTCGGGGTCGCCGTGGTAGCCGGCGAACACCGCGGGCGAGCGCAGCAGGATCTCGCCGTCGGCGGCGATCGACACGTCGGTGCCCGGGATGCCGACGCCGACCGTGTTGAACTTCACGTCGTCGTCGCGGTGCATGACCGCGATGCCGCAGATCTCGGTCTGCCCGTAGATCTGCTTGAGGTTCACGCCGATCGCGTGGAAGAACTCGAACACGTCGGGGCCGAGCGGCGCGCCGCCGGTGTACGCGCGCCGCAGCCGCGTCAGCCCGAGCTGCTCGCGCACCGGCCGCAGCGCCACCAGCTCGGCGAGCAGCGCCGCCGCCCGCACCGCCGGGGACGGCCGCGCGCCGCGCAGCCGGCTCGCCGCCGCGCGCTTGCCCGCGTCCAGGCCCCACGCGAACGCCGCGCGCTTCAGCCACCCCGCGTCGCCGACCCGCACCTGCACCTGCGACACCATGCTCTCCCAGATCCGCGGCGGGCTGAACATCACCCGCGGCCCGATCTCGCGCAGGTCGGCCTGCACGGTCGCCGCCGACTCGGCGAAGTTCAGCGCGAACCCGCGCTGCAGGCTGCACGCGATGGCGATCATCTGCTCGCCGATCCAGGCGAGAGGCAGGAAGCTCAGGAACTCGTCGTCGGGGTCGATGGGGTCGAGCGACATGAGGCTGCTCCCCATCCACGTCAGGTTCGCGTGGCTGATCGTCGCGAGCTTCGGCTTGGCGGTCGTGCCCGACGTCGTGCAGACGATCGCGACGTCGTCGGGGCGGCCCGCGGCGATCTCGGCGTCGATCCAGCCCGGGCGGTCGGCCGCGTGCCGCTCGCCCAGCGCCTCGACGTCGGTGAACTCGCGCAGGTACGGCTGCTCGTAGCGCTCGAGCCCCAGCGGGTCGTAGTAGACGACGTGCTCGACGGCGTCGACCTGCCCGGAGGCCTTCAGGTCGACGAGCTTGTCGACCTGCTCCTGGTCCTCGGCCACGACGAAGCGGACCTCGCCGTGGCGCAGCACGTGCGCGACCTCCTCGAGGACGCCGTCGGGGTACAGGCCCAGCGAGCGCCCGCCGAGCGCCTGCGCCGCCAGCTCGGCGATCACCCACTCCGGCCGGTTGTCGCCGAGGATCGCCAGCGTCTCGCCGCGCCGGAACCCCAGCGCCGCCAGCCCCGACGCGAACGCGCGCACCCGCCGGTCGTACTCCTCCCACGTCACCGGCTGCCAGATGCCGTAGCGCTTCTCGCGCAGCGCGTGCCGCCGCGGGTGCTCGCGGGCCAGCCGCTCCAGGAGCTGGGGGAAGGTGAGCGCCTCGCTCACGCCGACGCCGGCTCTCCCAGGTACGCCTGCACGACGTTCGGGTCGCCGGAGACCTCGGCCGGCGTGCCGTCCGCGATGACCTTGCCGAAGTCGAGCACGGTCACGCGGTCGGACACGTCCATGACCACGCTCATGTCGTGCTCGATGAGGACCGTCGTGACGCCCGCCTGCTCGTTGACGTCGAGCACGTAGCGCGCCATGTCCTCCTTCTCCTCGGCGTTCATCCCCGCCATCGGCTCGTCGAGGAGCAGCACCGCCGGCTCCATGCACAGCGCGCGCCCCAGCTCCACCCGCTTCTGGACGCCGTAGGCGAGGCTGCCGACCGGCTTCTTGCGCACCGCCTCGATCTCGAGCAGGTCGATGACCTCCTCGACGACCTCGCGGTGCGCGATCTCCTGGCGGCGCGCGGGGCCGAAGTAGACGAGCGCCGGCAGGACGCCGTGGTGCATGTGCACGTGGCGCCCGAGCATGAGGTTCTCCAGCACCGTCATGTGCTTGAAGAGCTCGATGTTCTGGAACGACCGCGCCACGCCCAGCTGCGCGATCCGGCTGGTGCGCATGCGGGTCAGCTCGCGCGGGCCCGAGCCCGTGTGCAGCCGGATCGAGCCGCGCTGCGGGCGGTACAGGCCGCTGACGCAGTTCAGGAGGCTGGTCTTGCCGGCCCCGTTCGGGCCGATGACGGCGTGGACGTCGCCCTGGCGCAGCTCGAACGACACCCCGTCCAGCGCCTTCACGCCGCCGAACGCGAGGCTCACGTCGCGGAGCTCGAGCTGCAGCTCGCCCGCCGCGAGCCTGCTGCCGTTCAGGCTGTGCCGGTACGCCCGGGACATCTCCTCCTCGCGGACCGCGGTGACACTACGATTTCGGTATGCGAAACGTCAAGTACGAAGATTGGCACTGAGAACTCGCACACGCTTCAGTACGCTGCGGCGCCGTGGAGAGTCCCGCCGACTGCCTCTTCTGCCGGATCGTCGCCGGCGAGCTTCCGTCCGAGCGGGTCGACGAGGACGACCGCGCGCTGGCGTTCGTGGACATCAACCCGAGCACCCGCGGGCACACGCTCGTGGTGCCCAAGCGGCACAGCAGCGGCCTGTACGACATCCCGCCCGAGGACCTCGCCGCGTGCATGGCGATGGCCAAGCGGATCGCCGCGTCGGTGACCGGCGCGCTCGGCGCCGAGGGCGTCAACCTCCTCAACAACACCGGCCGCGCGGCCGGGCAGGTCGTGTTCCACTTCCACCTGCACGTGATCCCGCGCTACGGCGGCGACGCGTTCCGCAACCCGCTCGACGAGCGCGCGGGCGACGCGGGCGACGTCGCCGCCGCCGCGGAGGCGCTGCGCGGCGCGATCCGCGGGGGCTAGCCGGGCGGCGCCGCGCTCAGCGCGCGCAGCTCGGCCTCGGTGACCTCCAGCGTCGCGGCGGTGGAGTGGACGGCGCAGACGGCGCGCACCGCGCGGCGCAGGTCGGCGTCCGGGAGGCCGGGGAGGGCGCTGGCGAACACGACCGTCCGCGGGCGGCTCAGCCCGCCGAGCGTCTCCTGCACGTGGCGGCCGAGCTCGGCGGCCAGGCGCTGGCGGTCGGCGCCGTCGGCGGGCTGGACGAGCGCCACCACCGCGTTGCTCGTCCGGGCGTCGCGGCCGGCGGCGACGACCGCGCGCAGGACGTGCGGGTGGTCGAGCAGCGTGTCCTCGACCTCGGTGAGCGAGACGAGCTGGCCCGCGACGCTGGTCACCGGGTCGATGCGCCCGAGGAAGGCGAGCGCCCCGTCCGGCGTGCGGCGCGCGCGGTCCCCGGTCGCATAGGCGCCGGGGTAGCGGGTCAGGCAGCGCATCGACGCGATGTCGCCGCCCTCGATCGCGACGAACGTCCCCGGCCACGGGTGGCGGAGGACCAGCTCGCCGACGGAGCCGGGCGGCAGCGGGCGGCCGCCGTCGTCGACGACGTCGAGCCCGGGGTCGAGCCCGCCCGCCCCTCCGCGGGCGTCGCTCGCCGCGATGACGCCGCCCAGCTCGGTCTGGCCCCAGCCGTCGACCAGGTCGACGCCGGCGGGCACCCGGTCGCGGACCCACGCCCGCAGCTCGGGGTCGAGCGGCTCGCCGGCCGACACGACGCGCCCGAGCGAGCGCAGGTCGTGCTCGCGGGCGTCCGACGCCGACCACGCGCGCAGGCTGCGCAGGATCGACGGCGTCGTGGCCAGGACCCCGACGCCGTAGCGCTCGACGATCTCCCACGCGCGCGCGTGCGTCGGCGTGTCGAGCATCCCCTCGTACAGCACGCTCGTGCCGCCGCAGACGAGCGGCCCGTAGACGGCATGGCTCTGGCCGGCCTGCCAGGCGATCTCCGCCGCCAGCCAGAAGGCGGCGTCGCGCGCGCGGAAGAGGGCGAGGTGGACGCCGAGCAGGTAGGCGAGGAAGTTCGCCGAGCCGTGGACGATGCCGGCGGGCCCGCGGCGGCGGTTGGCGACGTGGGTCACCAGCAGCGGATGCTCGGCTCCGAACGGCTCGGGCTCCTCGGTCCCCGGGACCACGGCCTCGACGAGGTCGTGGTACCAGCGGTCGCCCTCGTACCAGTCGACGTCGACGCCGGTGCGGCGCACGACGACCGTGTGCTCGACGCTCGGCACGGCGGCGACCGCCTCGTCGAGCCGCGCTTTGAGCGGCAGGATCGCGCCGTGGCGCCAGGCGCCGTCCTGCGTGACGACGACGCGCGCGCCGACGTCCGCGAGGCGCTGCTCGACGGCGTCCGGCGGCAGCACGGCGGGCAGGACGGCGTGGACGGCGCCGATGCGCGCGCAGGCGAGCATCGCGACGACCGCCTCGGGGATCAGGCCCATGTAGACGCCGACGCGGTCGCGCGGGCGGATCCCCAGCGCGGTGAGCACCGCGGCGAACCGCCGCACCTCGCGGTCGAGGTCGCCGTAGGTCAGCGTGCGGCGGTCCTCGGGCTCGCCCTCCCAGTGGAAGGCGACGGCATCCCGCCGCTCCGGCAGGTGCCGGTCGACGCACGCGGCCGCGACGTTCAGCCGGCCGCCGGGGAACCAGGCGCCGCGCGGCCCCGAGGCGGCGAAGACGGCGTCCGGGGGCTCGGCCCAGGGGAGCTGCGCGGCGACGTCGCGCCAGGCGGTCAGGACGCGGTCGCGGTCGCGGTCGTGGTCAGACATGGCCCAGCGTCCGTGCGACGGCCTGCGCCACCCGCCCGAGCTGCGCGGCGAACCGCGCCTCGAGCCGCTCCAGGTCGGCCTCGTCGCCGGAGTTCGAGGCGGCCAGCGAGGCGACGGCCCGGCGGCCGTCGCTGATCGGCACGGCGACCTCGAACGGCGCGCCGTCGCTGTCGGCGCCGCCGGCCAGGTACTCGGCCCGCGCCCAGCCCTGCCGCTCGGCCGCGGTCGGGCGCCGCAGCCCGTCGGCGCGGCGCAGCGCCGCCTCGGCGAGCCGCCACTCGTCCGCGCCGGCCCGCGCGATCAGCAGCCGGCCGGCGGGCGTCGCGAACGCGTGCCGCATTCGCGACGTCTCGCGGAAGACCCCGCCCGCGTCGCCGCCGTCGACCCGGTCGACGTAGACGACGTGCCCGCGCGCGAGCACCGCGACGTGGACCGTCGCGCCGAGCGCGTCGCGCAGCTGTCCGAGGTACGGCGAGGCGGCGTTGAGCACGGGCAGCCGGGCGAGGTAGCGCTCCGAGAGGCAGACGAGATGTGGCCCGAGCCCGTAGCGCGAGGTCCGCGGGTCCTGCTCGACGAGTCCGGCGGCGACCATCGAGCGCACCAGGCGATGCACGGTCGCGAGCGACATCCCGGCCCGGTCGGCGAGGTCGGTGAGCTGGT
>DASZEJ010000153.1:0-5987 GCA_035940955.1 Solirubrobacteraceae bacterium | reverse complement strand
CGACCTCGACGCGCTGATCGGCCGCCGGTTCCGCGTGGGCGAGGTGGAGTGCGTCGGCCGGCGCCGCTGCGAGCCGTGCGCGCACCTGCAGCGCCTGACCCGTCCGGGGGTGCTGCGGTCGCTCGTGCACCGCGGCGGGCTGCGGGCGGACGTCGTCGGCGGCGGGGTGCTGCGGGTCGGCGACGCGGTCGCGGCGCTGGGCTGAGGCGGGGGCGGGCGGCGGGCGGCGCGCCGCGCATTCGCGCTGCCCGACGGGGGGCGAGTTCGCGGTCGCGAGCGCCGCGCATACGCGCTGCTCCACGGGGGCGAGTTCGCGGTCGCGAGCGCCTTGTGCGCGCATGACCGACGACGCCTCCACGATCCTGCTCGTCGAAGACGACGACGCGACCCGCGCGTTCCTCGCCGACAACCTCAGCGCCGACGGCCACGAGGTGATCGCGGCCGACTGCGCGCGCGACGGCTGGCGGCTGATGGAGTCCAAGTTCCCCGACCTCGCGCTGGTCGACGTCGGCCTGCCGGACGGCTCGGGCCTCGACCTCGTCCGCCGCGTGCGGGAGGCGGACGGCGTCGCGTCGCGCGTCGACCCGCAGCTGCCGATCCTCGTGCTCAGCGGCCGGCGCGGCGAGCTCGACCGCATCCGCGGCTTCGAGAAGGGCTGCGACGACTACGTGGTCAAGCCGTTCTCGTACTCGGAGCTGCGGGCGCGCGTCGCCGCGCTGCTGCGGCGCACGCACCGCCGGCCCGCGATGGGCCGCATCCGCGTCGGGGAGCTGGAGCTCGACCCGGCGTCGCGCGAGGTGACGGTCCGCGGCGAGCGGGTCGCGCTCTCGCAGAAGGAGTTCGCGCTCCTGCGCGCGCTCGCCGCCGAGCCGCTGCGGGTCTTCACGAAGGAGGAGCTGCTGCGCGGCGTCTGGGGCTTCCGCTCGCTCGGCGTCACCCGCACGCTCGACTCCCACGCCTGCCGCCTGCGCCAGAAGCTCGGCCGCCACGGCGACCGGTACGTCGTGAACGTGTGGGGCGTCGGCTACCGGCTGGTCGACGGGCCGGTGCGCGACGCCGCGGGGTGAGGGGCGCTATGCGCGCCGCTCGGGCCGCTGTGGGCGTCCCAATCCATCCGCCGCCGCCGCGAAACGGGCGACGAGGAGGCCCGCCGCCACCGCGGCGCCGGCCAGCACGATCGCCCGCGCCCACACCGCCTCGACCGGCACGATCGCGCCGCCGTGGCCCGGCGGGAGCACGACCATCTGCACCGCCGCCCCCACCGGCACCGTCAGCGACGCGACGAGCCCGCCGACGCCCGGCCGCCGGATGGCGGCGCCCACCGCACCGAGCGCCGGGCCGAGGACGACGCTCGCCACGCCCCAGTAGCGCAGGTCACCCCACGACCACTGCTGGTGGATGGCGTGGTCCACGGCGAAGTACGCCGCCGTGGCCGCGAGCAGAGTCACGAGCCCGGCGATCGCCCCGCGGGCGCGCCCGGCGACCAGCCAGCCCGCGGCGACGGCGAGGCCGGCCCACGCCCATCCCGCGTCGAGGACGAGGCTCGCCGCCCGCGCGGCCGGCTCCAGGACCGTGCCGGCGACGGGGCTGCCACCTGCGTCGGCCGGGACCGACAGCCGATTGACGAGCGAAGCGGCCGCGCCGTAGGTCGCCCCGACGACGAGGGAGACGGCCCAGGCGGTCGCGCGGCTCGCCCGGAGTGGGAGAGAGACGGCGGCGGTGTGGATCGCCTTCATGCGGCGCGGGATGATGACCGCCGCGACGGTCGTGCGCCGGCGCGGCCCGGCGTCGCGGGGCGAGGGGGGCGAACTTCGGAACGCAGCGCCCTATCGACGGCATGCGCCCGAACCCACAGCCGCGACCGGCTCCCCGGCGGAAGCTCACGCCGGAAGGGAGCCGTTCGCCCATCGCCAATCGCAGCGCGCCGCCACGTCGCGACGGGCCGGTGGCGGCATGATCGCCACACCGGAGCTGGCGCTGCCCGTCGCGCTCCTCGGCTGGCCGGTCGCGGCGCTCCTGCTCGTCCTGCACCGCCGCCGGTCCGAGCTGGTCGCCCGCGCCGTCCACGAGATCGCCGGCCCTTTGAACGCCGCCGGGCTGGCCGTGCACGCGGCGCGGCGCGAGCGCGGGCCGGGCGCGCGGCTCGCCGCGATCGACCTGGAGCTGCGCCGCGCCGCCCGGGCGCTCGAGGACCTCGACGCCGCCCGCGCCGGCCGCCGGGCGCGCGACAGCGAGCGGGCGGTCGACGTCGGCGCACTGCTCGCGCAGCAGGCGCTCGCCTGGCAGGGCGTCGCGGCGGCGCGGGGCGCCTCGCTGCGGATCGCGGCGGCGTCGGGGCTCATCGTGCACGGCGACGCGGTGCGGCTCGCGCAGGCCGTCGGCAACCTCCTCGCCAACGCGATCGAGCACGGCGGCGGGCGGATTGAGCTGCGCGCGACGGCCGCGGGCGAGCGCGTGCGGGTCGAGGTCCTCGACGGCGGCCCCGGCCTCCCGTCGCCGGTCCCGACCCTGATCCGCCGCGCCCGAGCCGGCCGCGGCCAGCGCGGCCGCGGCCTGGCGATCGCCGCCGACGTCGCCCGCCGCCACGGAGGCCGGCTCGCGACCGCGCCGTCGTCGCACGGAGCACGGCTCGTCCTCGAGCTCCCGTCCGCACGGCCGGCGCCGGCGGCCGCGACGGCCGACGCGCCGACCGACCCGCACGGCCTCGCACCGGCGGCACCGCCCCGCAACAGCGACCCTCACGCCGCCGCGCCCACGGCGCCAGCGCCGCTTCACAGCGACCCGCACGGCCTGGCGCCTACGCCGCCAGCGCGGCTCCACAGCGACCCTCACGCCGCCGCGCCCACGCCGCCAGCGCCGCTTCACAGCGACCCCCACGGCGCCGCGCCCGACGACCACAAGGCCCCCGCATGACGCCCGCCGCCCGCCGCCGCCGCGCGCTCGTGCTCGCCGGCCTCGCGCTCCTCCTCGGCGGGCTCGCCGCGTCCGACGTCGCCGGGCGCGAGGCCGCGCTGAGCCGGCGACTCGGCCCGACCGTGCCCGTGGTCGTCGCGCGCACACCGCTCGCCGCGAACGAGCGCGTCGACCCGCGCGCGCTCGCCGTCCGGCACGTCCCCGCCCGCTTCGCGCCGCGCGGCGCGTTCGCCGCTCCCCCGCAGCTCGCCGGCCAGCGCCTTGCCGCGGACATCCCGGCGGGCGCCGACGTCACCGCCTCCTCGATAGCCGATCCCGCCGCGCCGCCCGCCGGGGCGCCGGTCACAAGCGGCCAGCGCGTCGCCGAGGTCGTCGCCGCCGGCCCGCCGGACGTGATCGTCGCCGGCGCGCGCGTCGACGTCCTCGTCACCCGGGAGCCGCGCCCCGGCGCGCCGGGCGGGACGGACCTCGCCCTGCAGGACGTCGAGGTCCTCGCCGCCGTGCCGGCGCCGGCCGACTCCGGCCCGCCGCGCATCGCCGCCTCGCTGCGCGTCACGCTCCGCCAGGCGGTCTACCTCGCCGCCGCGCAGAGCTTCGCACGCGAGCTGCGCCTGCTTCCCCGAGCGCACGGCGACCATCGCCGCGCCGAGCCGCTCACCTACGGCGCGGGCCTGGGCTGATCGTCCATCGATCCGCCGCCCACCCTCAAGACTCGCCACGGGCGACCGACAGCTCGATCGATCCCCATGAACGTGCGCGCGCTCCTTCTCCTGTCCGTCGCCGTGGCCGCCGTCCTCGCGCCGGTCGCCACCGCCGACGCCGCCACGACGTACCCCTCGATCTCCAAGATCGACCCGCTCAACCTGGGGATCGGGGAGAGGATGACGATCAGCGGGCGCGGCTTCCTGCCGGGCAAGAACCGCAACACGGTCGTCTTCAAGCGCGACGGCCAGCGCGCGATCTTCGCCAAGGCCGAGAGCGCGACCACCCGCCGCCTGAGGGTCGTGGTCCCCGAGAAGCTGCGGCCGTTCCTGAGCAAGCGCGACGGCGCCGAGGTCCCGACCAAGTTCCGCATCCGCGTCCTTGCCCGCCGGTTCGGCAAGCGCTACACCGCGCTGTCGGCCTCCCCGGTGATCGCGCCGGTGGCCCGCACCGTCGCGAGCCCGAAGGACCCCGGTCAGACGCTCCCCACCGCCGCCCCGCCGCCCGACTGCGACGGCGACAAGATCGTCGACGACCTCGACGGCGACGACGACAACGACCACATGAGCGACGTGTTCGAGGCCGCCATCGGCACCGACCGCTGCCAGCTCGACACCGACGGCGACAGCCTCTCGGACTTCTGGGAGTACCAGTCGGCCCTCGACCTCAACCTGCGCGCGCTGCCGTACCCCGGCAAGCGCCCCTACCCGAACGCGCTGTTCGCCGACCAGAACGTCGACTACGACGGCGACGGGATGCTCGCCTGGCAGGAGCACGCGATGTGGGTGCGCTTCGCCGGCGGCGGGACCGCGATCACCTACAGCGACGGCACCCAGACGACCGACCCGGCCTCCGGCCTGACGGACGACCTGCGCGACGTCGACGCCGACGGCCTGCCCAACCAGGTCGAGGCCAACGGCGCGATGCTCCGCGAGTGGTGGAAGACGTTCTACGACCAGGAGACGCTCTACGCCGTCGAGTACGCCGATCCCGACTTCCTGGACGCTGACAGCGACGGCGACGGGCGCGTCGACGGCGAGGACGACCTCGACCACGACGGCTACGTCAACGCCGACGACTACGACCGCTCGAAGCCGCTGCCGGACAAGTACAACGCCGCGAACCCGTGGAGGCCGCGGTGGGTGCAGCCGCACAACCCGTGCCTGCCGGACCCCGAGTCGCTGACGTGCTCGCTGTACATCCCGCCGCTCGACGACGCCTGGGCGCCGTTCAAGGAGCTCAACCGGGGCCCGCGGCAGATCCCGATCGACGACGACCTCTACGTGCGGCCGCTCACCTGGCCGCCGCCCCCGGCGCTGCCTGCGCCGTAGGCGCCGGGCGCCGTCGCGCCGAAGTCGCTTCGCCGAGGGGGCGAGTCCGAGAGGGCTCGCCCCTTCTGCGTCCGTGAACCCCGCCGACGCGCTCGACGCCCTCGCCGCCTCGCTCCGCGAGCGCCTGCTGGCCGACGCCGGCGAGCCGGGCGCCCAGCCGGCCGCCCGGATCCGGGCGCTCGTCGACCGCGAGGCGGGGATGCTCGACGCGGTCGCGCGCGACGAGCTGGTCCGCCGGGTGGCCGAGCGGTCGTTCGGCCTAGGGCCGCTGGAGCCGCTCCTGGCCGACGGCTCTGTGGACGAGATCATGGTCAGCGGCGCCGGGCGGGTGTGGGTCGAGCGCGGCGGGCGCGTGGAGGAGACCGCGGTGCGCTTTGCGAGCGACGCCGAGCTGCGCCACGCGATCGAGCGGATCCTGGCGCCGCTCGGGCGGCGGGTCGACGAGGCCGAGCCGCTGTGCGACGCGCGCCTGCCCGACGGCTCGCGGGTCAACGTCGTGATCCCGCCGCTCGCGCTCGACGGTCCGGCGCTGACCATCCGGCGCTTCCGCCCGCGCGGGCTGTCGCCGGCCGACCTCGTCGCGTGCGGCTCCTGGTCGGCGCCGCTGCACGACCTGCTGCGCGCGGCGGTCCGGGCGCGGCTGAACGTGGTGATCTCCGGCGGCACCGGCTCGGGCAAGACCACGCTGATGAACGCCATGTCCCGGCTGATCGACCCCGGCGAGCGCGTGGTGACGGTGGAGGACGCGGCCGAGCTGCAATTGCAGCAGCCCCACGTCGTGCGGCTGGAAACCCGCCCGCCCAGCCTGGAGGGGCGCGGCGAGGTGACGCAGCGCGACCTGGTCCGCAACGCGCTGCGCATGCGCCCGGACCGCATCATCGTCGGCGAGGTCCGCGGCCGCGAGACCTTCGACATGCTGCAGGCCATGAACACCGGCCATGACGGCTCGATCTGCACGGTCCACTCCAACACCCCGCGCGCCGCCCTCACCCGCGTCGAGAACATGGTGCAGATGGGCAGCGTCTCGCTGCCGCCCCGCGC
>DASZEJ010000152.1:0-9457 GCA_035940955.1 Solirubrobacteraceae bacterium | reverse complement strand
GAGCGTCGCCGCCCCGCCCGCCGCGATCGCCGGCCTCCCGAGCGTCGCGGGCCGCCCGCCCGGCGGGGTCGCCGGTGCCGCGAGCGCCGCGGCGCGCCCGTCCGCGGTCGTCCGCGTGGCCGAGATCCAGGCGATGATCGGCGCGCTGAACCGCGCGCCGGCCCCCGCCGGCGGCGACTTCCAGGCCGCGCTGGCGGCGGCGCAGGGCGTCGCTCCGGCGGCCGCCGCGCCGGCGGCCCTCGCCAGTGGCGCGCCGACGCCGTTCGCGGCGGAGATCGAGGCCGCGGCGGCGCGCAACGGCGTCGACCCGGCGCTGCTCAAGGCGCTGATCCGCCAGGAGTCCAACTTCAACCCGAACGCGGTGAGCCCCGCCGGGGCGCGCGGGCTGACCCAGCTCATGCCCGGCACCGCCGCGTCGCTCGGGGTGTCCGATCCCACCGACCCCGCCCAGGCGATCGAGGGCGGCGCGAAGTACCTGCGCCAGCAGCTCGACCGGTTCGGCGGCGACGTGGAGAAGGCGCTCGCCGCCTACAACGCCGGCCCGGGGGCCGTCGCCAAGTTCGGCGGCGTGCCGCCCTACGCCGAGACGCAGGCGTACGTCCAGAAGGTCATGGGCTACGCCCGCGAGTACGGCCTCGGCGCCGCGGCCCCGGCGGCCGCGCCCGTGGCCTCCTCCCCCTCGACCTACGGGATCACATGATGCACGTCCACCGCACGGAAGCCGGCCCGCCCGGAGGCGCACCGCCTCCGCGGGGGCAGGAGCCGCCGGAGGGGTTCGACCTCCTCCTCGCGCTCCACGAAGACGAGGCCCGGACCGCCACTGCGGAAGGCCACAGGACAGACCGAGGCCACGGTCGCGACCACGGCGTGCGCGCCCACGGCGACCCGTCGGTCACGCCGGGCCACCGCCGCCGCGCGGAGGCCGAGGACGCCGCGCCCGCCCCGGCGACCCCGCTTCCCGACCCCGACGCGCCGTCCGCGGCGCCGCCCGCGGACGACGCGCCGGCCCGCCCCGTCGAGCCGACCGGCGCCGCCGCGATCGGCGCCCCCCGCGCCGCGGCGCCCGACGCCGCGCCGAGCGCGGCGCCTCCGGCCGCCGCTGCCGCGACGCTCGCCGCGCCCGTCCCCGCCGGCCCGCCCGCCGCGCCCGCACTGAGCGACCCGCTCGCCGCGCCGGCCGCGCCTGCATCGACCGGCCCGCTCGCGCCCGTGTCGACCGGCCCGCTGGGCGCCGCAAGCGCCGCGCCGGCGCCCGCACCGACCGGCCCGCTGGGCGCCCCGAGCGCCTCGCTCCCGTCCGCGCCGGCGGGCCAGCTCGCCTCCGCGCCCGGCGCGGCAGGCGCGCCGCTCGCCGCCGCCGCCACGGCCCCGTCGAGCGGCCCGCTCGCCGACGCCTCCGCCGCGGGTCCCGCCGCCACGCTCGCCGCCGCGCCGAACGCCCCCGTCGCCGACGCCTCCCCCGCCGGTCCGGCCGCCGCGCTGCCCGCCGCGCCGAACGCCCCGCTCGCCGCCGCGCCCGCCGGATCGCCTGCCGACGCCGCGAGCGCGCCGCCTCCGGCCCCCGCCGGCGCCACGGTCCTCGACGCGGCCGCGCCGCTCACCGCCGAGCCGGCCGGCCCCGCCGCGCCCGCCCCGCTCGCCGGCGCCCCCTCGCCCACCCCCGCCTCCCTCGCGGACGCGCGCGGCAACGCCGCGGCCCCCGGCTCCCCGGCCGCGGCCGACCCGGCGAACGCGTCCGCCACGGCCCCCGCGCCGCCCGCCGCGCCGCCCGCCCACGCCGCCGTCCCCGCGCGCGGCGAGCGCACCGCCGGCGCGCTGCGCCTCGCCGACACCGCGCTGCGCGTGCGCGAGCTGGTCGACGTCGCCGCCACCCGCGGCGCCGCGCGGGCCCACCTCCAGCTGCACCCCGCCGAGCTCGGCGGCATCGACGTGCGCCTGCGCGTCACCGCCGACGGCCTGACCGCCTCGATCGCCGCCGAGCGGCCCGAGGCCGTCCAGGCGCTCCAGGAGGCGGGCGCCGAGCTGCGCCGCGCGCTCGAGCACCGCGGGCTCACGGTCCTCAGCGTCGACGTCGCGCTGGCCGGCCCGTCCGGCAACCAGACCCACACGGGCTCCGACCGCCCGGCGGGCGGCGGCGCCACCGACACGACCGGCGGCCAGGAGGCCGCCGCCGACGCCATGGAGGCCGACCCGACGCCGCCGCGACGCGTCCCCGCCGGGGCGCTCGTCGACGTGCTCGCCTAGGACGAACCCATGCCGATCGACCCGACCACCAGCACCACGGCGACCACCGGCGCCGCCTCGCTGACCGCCACCGCGAAGAAGAGCGCGAGCTTCATGGGCAAGGAGGACTTCCTCAAGCTGCTCATGGCCCAGCTGCGCAACCAGGACCCCTCCAACGCGCAGGACATGGAGGGCATGACCCAGCAGATGACGCAGTTCTCGATGCTGGAGCAGCTCACCAACCTCGCCGAGGCGACCGAGGCGTCCAGCGTCTCGCTGGCCCGCACCCACGCCGTCGAGCTGCTCGGCAGGACCGTCAGCTACAAGACGGCGTCGGGCGAGGTCAAGGAGGGCGTCGTCGGCCACGTGAACGTCACCGGGTCCGCCCCCCGCCTGACCGTGGGCAGCGACACCAACCTGCTCCTCGCCGACGTCGTCAGCGTGCGGCCGTGAGCGTCCCGGTCCCGAACCCCGCGCTCGTCCCGCCCGGGATCTCCGGCCCGGCGGCCCCGGGCGCGCCGCCCGCGCCGTCGTCGCCGCTCGACCCGGCGCGCTTCGCGCAGCTGCTCGACGCGCGCCGGATCGGCGTCCAGTTCTCCAACCACGCGGTGCAGCGCCTGCAGCGCCGCGGCATCGACGTGCAGCCCGCGACCCTCCAGCGCCTCGACGACGCGGTCGGGCGGGCGGCCGGCAAGGGCGCCCGCGACGCCGTCGTGTTCGTCGACGGCACCGCCTTCGTCGTGTCGGTCCGCAACCGGACGGTCGTCACCGCCGTCGACCGCGACCACATGCGCGACCACGTCTTCACCAACATCGACAGCGCCGTCATCGGCTGACGCGCACCATCCACCGAAGGAACGCAGAAAGGAAGTGATGCCCCGATGATGCGCGGCATGTACTCGGCGATCAGCGGCCTGAAGACGCACCAGATCGCCCTCGACGTCACCGCCAACGACCTCTCGAACGTCAACACGGTCGGCTACAAGTCCGCCCGCACGACGTTCAAGGAGTCGCTGAGCCAGATCCAGCGCTCGGGCACGGCGTCGACCCCCGGCAGCGGCGGCAGCAACCCCGCCCAGGTCGGCCTCGGCACCCAGCTCGGCTCGATCGACAACATCATGCTCAACGGCGCCTTCCAGGCGACCGGCAACCCGCTCGACGTCGCGGTCTCCGGCGAGGGCTGGCTGCGCGTCGGCACCGGCGGCGCGCCGACCGCGGGGGACCCGACGGCGAACGTCCCCGCGCCGCCGAACAACATGGAGTACACGCGCGCCGGCAACTTCACGCGCAACGACGCCGGCTACCTGATCACGCAGGACGGCGCGTACGTCATCGGCTCGACCAGCCCGGCGGGCGTCGCCGGCGCGCAGCCCGCCTACCTGCACATCCCGGCCGGCGCGACCGACGTCGCGATCGCCGCGGACGGCGCCGTCTCGTTCGTGCCGCCGCCCGGGTACACGCAGCCGCCCGCGCTGCCGCCGGTCGCCAACGGCCGCGCGGTCGCCGGCTACCTGACGCTCGCGAAGTTCTCGAACGAGAGCGGCCTGGAGCGCGTGAACGCGAACCGGTGGCGCTCGACGGGCGCGTCGGGCCAGGAGGCGGTCGGCACGCCGGCCGCCAACGGCTTCGGCCAGTCGATCGGGGGGACGCTCGAGATGTCGAACGTGGACCTCGCGACCGAGTTCACCGACATGATCAGCGCGCAGCGCGGCTTCCAGGCCAACTCGCGCGTGATCTCGACGGCGGACGAGATGCTCAACGACCTCGTCAACATCAAGCGGTAGGCGACGGCCTGCTGCCTTGACGACGGCCGCTGGCGGAGCGCGGGTGGAGGGCCCGCGCTCCGCCGCACCGGCCGGAGAGTGACCTTCCGATGATCCCGCTGACCCGCCTCGGCGCCCACGGGGAGCCGCTGTGGCTGAACCCCGACCTGATCGCGACGATCGAGGCGCATCCCGACACCGTCCTCGCGCTGACGACCGGCACGAAGGTCGTCGTCGCCGACCCGGTCGAGGAGGTCGTCGAGAAGGTGCGGGCGTGGCGCGTGAGCGTCGCCCGCGGCGCACTCCGGGGTCAGACCCCTTGAGTCGCGGCCACTCAAGGGGTCAGACCCCTTGAGTCGCGACCGCTAAAGGGGTCTGACCCCTTGTCCGACGACACGGGCGTGAGCTCGACCGTCGACGCGGACCGCATCGCTGCCCTGATGGCCGCGGCCGGCGAGGACCGCCGGCCCGCCGCCGGCGAGGCCGCCACCGGCCGGCGCCCGCGCTGGCTGCGCACCGTCGACTTCTCCCGCCCGACCAAGTTCACCACCGACCAGGAGCGGCGGCTGACGCGGGCGGTGGAGGCCTACTGCCGGACCGCCTCGGCGCGCCTGGCCGCCGAGCGCGTCCCGTGCGAGCTCGAGCTGCTCGACTGCTCGCAGCACACCTGGTCGAACGCGCAGGCCCAGGTCCCGCCCGGCTCGGTGATCTCGCTCGCCGGCGTCGAGCCGCTCGGCACCCGCGTCGTGCTCAGCGCCGAGACCCCCCTGCTGCTCGGCGCGCTGGAGTCGCTGCTCGGCGGCACGCCCGAGCGCGCCCCGCGCGACCGCAAGCTGACCGACATCGACCTGCTGCTCATCCGCCGCGTCTTCGAGACGCTGGTCGAGGCCCTCTCGAGCGTGCTCGCCGACCACGCGGGCATCACCCTGACGGTCGCCGCCATCGACGCCGCCGGCGAGACGACCTACCTCGAGCAGCCGAGCGAGCCGACGCTGACGCTGACGATGGAGGCGCGCCTCGGCCGGACCTCGACGGTCATGGTCCTGCTGCTGCCCTACCACGCCGTCGAGCCGGTCCTCGGCCGCTTCTCGGGCCGCGACGACTCGGGCGAGGCGACCGACCCGCTCGTCGCCGGCGCCGTCCGGGCAGGCGTCGCGCGCGTCGACGTCACCGTCCGGGCCGAGGTCGCCGACCGGGTCATGCCGGTCCACGAGGTGCTCGCCCTCAAGCCCGGCGACGTCGTCAAGCTCGGCGCCGCCGCCGGCTCGCACGTCACGCTCTTCGCCGAAGACGTCCCCGTCCACACCGCCCGGCCCGGCCGCAGCGGCAACCGCCGCGCCGTGCAGGTCGTCGCCCCCACGGGGGAGGCGCCGTGAGCGCGCCCGACCGCGCCGCCGAGCTCGCCGCCGCCGTCCGCGACGCGGTCGCCGGGACGCTCGAGGCCTTCGCCCCCGGCGTCTCCGACGTGCCCGCGCCCGAGGTCCTCGCCGCCGGCGCCGACGCCCTCGCCAACGCGGACGTGCCGGGCGTGCTCGCCCAGGCCGCGCCCGCCGACGCCGTCACCGGCCCCGCCCTGCTGCTCCTCACCGTCCCCGGCGCCCGCCGGCTCGCCGCCGTCCTCGGCGCGATCGACGAGGAGGAGGCCGAGTTCGGCGGCCTGGAGATCGGCGACCGCGAGCTGAGCGCGATCCGCGAGGCCACCGCCCGCGTCACCGCGTCGGTCGCCAGCGCGATCACCGCGATCGCCGACCGCGAGGCCGGCTTCCGCCCCGCGAGCGTCCGCGTCGCCGAGGGCGCCACCGACCTGCACCTGCTCGTCGACTCCGGCACGCAGGCCGTCGTCGTCGCCGCCACCCTGCTCGGCGAGCCCGCGCGGTTCGTCGTCCTCGTCCCCGCCGGCCTCGTCGCCGCGGCGCCTGCGCCCGCCGCGCCCGCCGGCGCCGCCGAGGTCAGCGACACCCCGCTCTCGGGTGCGCTGCGCAGCGTCAACGTCCGCGTCTGGGCCGAGCTCGGCCGCACGCGCATGCCGGCCGGTCAGGTCGTCGGCCTGCCGTCCGGCGCGATCGTCGAGCTCGACCGCGACGCCGAGGACGCCGTCGACCTCTACGTCGACGGGCAGCACTACGCCACCGGCCGCCTCGTCGTCACCGACGACGAGAGCTGGGGCGTGCGCATCGAGCGCATCCTCGCTGAGCGCTAACGGCCCGTCCAGAGGATGTGGACGCCGCTGCAAGTCCGGCCCGGCCGGACCGATGAACGAGGACGATGAAGGCCGCGACCGGCATCGGCATCGCCGTGGCGTGCGTCGGGCTCCTGCTCGGCGCCACGATGGAGGGGACCCCGGTGGGGTCCCTCTTCAACGTGCCCGCGATGCTCATCATCTTCGGCGGCGTCGCGGGCGCCTGCCTCGCGGCGGTGGGGATGGACGGGATGAAGCTCATCCCGACGCTCTACAAGAAGGTGATGAGCGCTGAGCGGCCCGACCTGCGCGCCCAGGTCGACGACCTCGTCGGCTACGCGGAGCGCGCGCGCCGCGACGGCCTGCTGGCGCTGGAGGAGGAGCTCGAGCAGGTCGAGGACGCGTACACGCGCAAGGGCCTGCAGCTCGTCGTCGACGGCACGCCGCCCGACCTCGTCAAGGAGATCCTCGAGGCGGAGATCCACGGCATGCGCGCCCGGCACAAGGCCGGCGCCAAGGTGTTCGAGGCCGCGGGCGGCTTCGCCCCGACGATGGGCGTGCTCGGCACGGTCATGGGGCTCATCTCCGCGCTGCAGAAGCTCGACCAGCCCGAGACCCTCGGCCCCGCGATCTCCGGCGCGTTCATCGCGACGCTGCTGGGCGTCGGCGCGGCGAACATCGTCATGCTGCCGGTCGCCGAGCGGCTCAAGCAGCTCTCCGGCGGCGAGGTGCAGGCGCGCGCGCTGATCCTCGAGGGCATCCTCGCGATCCAGGCCGGCGACAACCCGCGCGTGATCGAGGAGAAGCTCGTCTCGTTCGTGCCGCCCGCCGAGCGCGGCGCCGGGGGGGACGAGGGCGGCGAGGCCCCGCAGCTGCGCGCGGTCGACGGCGACCAGGAGCCGATGGCGGCCTGATGAGCGGCCTGCGCTTCGAGGAGGAACACGAGCACGCCGACAGCGAGCGCTGGCTGCTCACGTACGCGGACATGATCACGCTGCTGCTCGCCCTCTTCATCGTCATGTTCGCGATGTCGTCGGTGAACCAGACGAAGTTCCAGGCCGTCCAGCAGTCGCTGCACGACGCGTTCAGCGGCAAGATCCTCGGCGGCCAGTCGATCGCCGAGACGGGCGGCTCCGTGCAGGCCGCGGAGGCCGCGCCGGAGGTCGACAGGACGGCGCTGAACCCGACCGGGGCGTCGTCGGCGGCGCAGGCCGAGCAGACCGACTTCCGCGAGCTCAAGGCGCGCATCGACCGGCTCGTCGAGGAGCAGGGCCTGACCAGCAAGGTGGAGACCGCGGTCGAGCGCCGCGGGCTCGCCGTCCGGGTGCTCACCGACGGGCTCCTGTTCGGCTCCGGCTCGGCCGACGTCAACCCCGAGGCGCTGCCGCTGCTGCGCAGGATCGGCGCCATCCTCGCGACCGGCCAGGCGCACGCGGTCCGCGTCGAGGGCCACACCGACGACGTGCCGATCAGCGGCCGCTTCCCCAGCAACTGGGAGCTCGCGTCCGCCCGCGCCGCCGGCGTCGTCCGCGTGCTGCTCGGCACGCCGCTGAAGTCGAGCCCGTTCGAGGCCGTCGGCCGCGCGTCGCTCGACCCCATCGCACCGAACGCGACCGGCGGCGGGCGGGCCAGGAACCGCCGCGTCGAGATCGTCCTTCCCCGCCGGCACGAGCAGCCGGCGCCCCAGACGCCCGGCGAGCTCGCCGAGGCGATCCGTCCCGTCCACTCGCCATCGACCGCCACGGAGGGCAATCGATGACCCGGAAGAAGCTCATGATCGTCGTGGCGATCGCCCTCGTCGGCGTGCTCGGCGGCTACAAGTTCGTCTTCGCCAAGGAGGCGAAGCCGAAGCCGGCCAAGATCCACGGCGACGTCTACGTGCTCGGCAAGGACTTCCTCGTGAACCTCGCCGACAGCCACTACGCGAAGCTCGGCGTGGCGATCGTCGTCGACCACGGCGCCGCGGTGCCGGCGGGCGGCGGCGGCCACGGCGCGGCCGCGCCCAAGCCGCCGGAGGGCTACGGCCCGCTGCCGCAGGAGGCGGCGGTGCGCGACATCGTGACCGACACGCTCACCGACGTCGCGCAGGAGGAGCTGCAGCGTCGCGAGGGCCGCGAGCACCTCAAGGAGCGCATCCTCAAGCGCGTAAAGCAGGCGACCGACGTGCCGATCCATGAAGTGCTGTTCACCGACGTGTCCGTGCAGTAGGAGGCCGAGGCAAGTGACCGACGACGAGATCCAGCTCGCTCCGCTCCAGGGCGGCGCCGGCGTGCCCGGGCCGGTGTCGGCGGCGGCCGAGCTGCAGCGCCTCAACGACGTCGGCCTCGAGCTGACCGTCGAGGTCGGCCGCACGCGGATGACGCTCGGCCAGGCGCTCGCGCTCGGCCCGGGGTCGGTCATCACGCTCGACCGGCTCGCCGACCAGCCCGTCGACCTGCTCGTGAACGGGATGCCGGTCGCGCGCGGCGAGGTGGTCGTCATCGACGACGTGTTCGGCCTGCGGGTGACGCAGATCGTCGCGTCGCCGGCGGCGACCGCCGGGCAGGCGCAGGCCCAGGTGGAAGAGGCCCGCCGCATCGCGGGCGAGCTCGCCGCCTGACGGCGCCGCAGCGCTAAAGGCGCACCACCGACGTCCGACAAGAGGGACGACCCGTCCCCCTCCAACCGGGTCGCTCCCCCAAACCGGATGTCCCTCCGCACCCGTGCGCTCACGGTCGCGTACGCGACCGCCAACTTCACGCTGCTCGCGCTCCCGGCGCTGGCGGGCGCCGCCGAGAAGAAGTCGGCGCCCCCGCTCTCCGGCACCTACGGCGAGGACAAGCCGCTCGACCTGCCGTCCGGCGCGCCGCCCCAGCTCGGCGACGCGGGCGCCTCGGGCGGCGGCTCGCTGGTGCGCACGTTCGTCGGCCTGGCGGTCGTCGTCGCCGTCATCTACGGCCTGTACTGGGTGCTGCGCCAGGTCAAGTCCTCGCGCGAGGAGCGCGCGGTCGGCGGCGGCCTGGCCTCCCAGGCCGTCGTGCCGCTCGGCCCGGGGCGCTCCCTGCACCTCGTCCGCGCCGGCCGCGAGCTCGTGCTGGTCGGCGTCGCCGAGCACGGCGTCACGCCGATCCGCCGCTACACCGAGGCCGAGGCCGAGGAGCTCGGGCTCGTCGGCGACCGCGACGGCGGCGGCGCCGGCGACGGCCCGCTCGCGCCGCTGCCCGAGCCCGGCCGCCGCCGCCATCCGTCGGGCGCCATGACGATCGGCGACCTGCTCGACCGCGTCCGGCTCTGGACGGTGCGCAAGTGAGGC
>DASZEJ010000151.1:0-13986 GCA_035940955.1 Solirubrobacteraceae bacterium | reverse complement strand
GGGCGGCGCCACGGGCGCCGCCCGCCGCCGCGCCGCGCCGATTCGACTACGGTGCGCGCCATGCGGCGCGCGGTCCTGCTCGCCCTCGCCGGTCTCGTCGCCGGGGCCCTCTGGTGGCGGCGCCATCCCTCCGCGTGCCCGTACGGGCAGCGCTTCTGGGTCGAGGCGCCGCACCCGCTCATCACGCGGGCGCGGCTGCGCGAGGCGCTCGACCCGCGCCCCGGCGAGCGCATCCTCGAGGTCGGGCCGGGCACCGGCTACTACGCGCTGCCGGTCGCGCGGTGGCTCGCGCCCGGGGGGACGCTCGAGGTCCTCGACCTGCAGCGCGAGATGCTCGACCACACGCTGCGGCTGGCCGCGGAGCGGAGGATCGACGGGATCGTCGCCACGCAGGCCGACGCGACGCGGATGCCGTACGAGGACGCGAGCATGGACGGCGCCTACCTCGTCCTCGTGCTCGGCGAGATCCCCGACCAGGAGGCCGCGCTGCGCGAGCTGCGCCGCGTCGTGCGCCCCGGGGGCCGGGTCGTCGTGGGCGAGCTGCTCGGCGACCCGCACTGGGTCTCGCCGAAGGCGCTGGAGCGGCGCGCCGCGGCGGCCGGGCTGCGCGTCGAGCGCCGCCTCGGGACGCCGGTGGGCTACTTCGCCCGACTGGTGCGGGACTGACACCCGGCGCGTCTAAGCTGCGCGGGCCCGATGCCTCGCCCGGTCGCCCTCGCCGCCTCAGCCGCCCTGGCGTTCGCGCTCGCCTTCGCGCCGCCGGCGAGCGCCGACGCCCGCCGGCCGGGCGAGCCCGTGATGCTCGGCATCGGCGAGCAGCACGCGTCGATGTTCGACGACCCGCTCTTCGGGTGGCTGGGCATGAGGACCGCGCGGATCGTCGTGCCGTGGGACGTGCAGCGCATCCCGCACGACCAGCGGCGGGTGCAGGAGTGGCTCGACCGCACCCGCGCGCTCGGCATCGAGCCGCTCGTCGCCTTCGGCCGCAGCTGGGCGCGCGACGGGCACCGGCGCGCGCCGACGCTCAGCGAGTACCGATGGGCGGTCCGGCGCTTCCGCGCGCAGCACTGGGACGTGACGAGCTTCATCGCCTGGAACGAGCCGAACCACCCGAAGCAGCCGACGTGGAAGCGCCCGCGCCTGGCGGCCCGCTACTACAACATGCTCCGCGCCGAGTGCCCGCGGTGCACGATCGTCGCGGGCGACGTGCTCGACACGCCCGGCATGACGCGCTACGTCGAGGCGTACAAGCGCTCGCTCAGCTCGAGGGCGCGGGTGTGGGGCATGCACAACTACGGCGACGCCTACGGCCGCAAGTCGACCGCCACCCGCCAGCTGCTGCGCATCACCTCCGGCGAGCTGTGGCTGACCGAGACCGGCGGTGTCATCCGCCGCCCGCGGGGCCGCACCGGCGTGCCGATGCGGCGGCTGCTGCGCGAGGCGGGCGGCGCGACGCGCTACGTGCTGAACCTCGCGGTGTCGCAGCCGCGCATCACCCGCGTCTACCTGTACCAGTGGGCGGCCGACGCCGCCGCCCCGTGGGACTCGGCGCTGCTCGGCCCGAGGCGCCAGCTGCGCCCCGCCTTCAGGGTCGCCGCGCGGTTCCTCAAGCGCGACGTCGCCCACGCGCCGCGGCGCTAGGCGCCGCCCACGACGCGCACCGCCCCGCCGCCGGCGACGACCTCGCCCGGCCGGCATCCGGCGATCCGCACCGCGACCGGGTGCGGCGCGGCCGGGCGGCCGGTCGGCAGCCATCCGCGCCCGGGCGCCGACAGCACCAGCGTGCGCGCGCGCTCGCCCGCGAACGCGAGCCTGCCGTCCGCGGCGGCGCCGCTCCACACGCGGACGCCGAGCTCGTCGTCCAGCCGCCGCGCGAGCGCCGGGACGTCGGCGGTGACGACGCCGACCTCCGAGAGCCCGAGCAGCTCGGCCGGCGCGAACGGCCCGCCGCGGCCGGCCTCGCCGATGCCGCGGTGCGCGATCAGCTCCACGACGTTCCCGGCGGGGTCGTGGAAGTAGCAGGCGAGCGCGTCCCAGAACGCGAAGTCGAACGTCGCCTCGCCGGTGTCCGGGTCGGGCAGGAGCTGCGCGCGCTCGGCCAGCCACGCCCGCGCGGCGTCGAACCGGTCGCCGGGCAGCAGCAGGGCGAAGTGGTGGAACGGCTCGCCCGAGCCGGCGGGGCGGAAGCCGACCGTCGAGGCGCCGGCGGCGACCGCGATCCCGTCCGCCGTCTCGCGCACGCCGAGGCCGAGCGACCCGGCGTAGAACTCGCGCAGCGCCGGCAGCGCCGCCGCCGGCACGTCGAGCGCCGCCTCGGCCAGCTCCACGTCTACGCCGCGGGCGCCGGCTCGATCACGCCGAGCAGCTCGCGCACGCGGCAGACGAGGAGCCGCTCGTCCTCGACCTCGACCCACACGCCCGCCGAGCGCGGGAAGACGACGTGGTCGCCGGGGCCGACGGGCATCCGGAACTCGGGCAGCTCCGGCGGCCCCTCGCCGACGGCGAGGACGATGCCCTCGTTGGGCGGCAGGTCGTGCGTTCCCTGCGGCACGAGCAGGCCGGACTTGCGCATCCGGTCGGGCTCGAGCTCCTTGATCACGACCTGGTCGAACAGCGGGCGAAGGACGTCGGGCATCGTCCCGACGATACGGCACGACCGCTAACGGCCGCTGTAGTCCTCGCGCTCGACGTGCGGGAACTTGCGCAGCGCGCCGCCGAACGGGTACGGCTGCTGCGTGAAGCACGCCGGGCTGCCGGAGTTGTCGGGCTTGTCGCCCTCGCCCGCGGCCGTGTTCTTGCAGTCGTACGCGGGGATGATCCCCCGCCGCGCCTGGTCGGGCCCGACGAGCGACAGCGGGTTGATGTAGACGTTGCCGCGGTTGGACTCGAGGCGGTCGCGGTGCACGGACGCCGTCTCCGCGCCGGTCGGGGTGAACTGGCGCAGGTAGTGGCCGGTCGCCTGCGGGTCGCGCGACATGGTGCGGGCCTGCGTCGCCACGCCGAGGTTCGCGAACAGGTCGGTCAGCGTGTGCTGGTGCTCGCCGATCCACGCGAGCACCGGGTTCAGCTCGGACAGCCACGGCCCCAGCTCGCGGAACACCGGCCGCAGCCCCTCGAAGACCTCGCGCTGCGCCGGCAGGCTCTCCTTCGACACCTCGATCAGCGGGTCGAGGTCGCGGAACAGGCGCCGCAGGTCGGGCGAGAGGTCGCGCAGCGCGAGCAGCGTCGGCCGCAGGTCGCGCATCGCCGGGCGCAGGTCGCGCACCAGCGGGCGGGTGTCGCGCGAGAAGCGCTCGAGCCGCTCGTAGGTCGCCCGCGACTCGGCGAGGAACGTCGGGAAGATGTTCCACACCTGCGCCCAGTCCTCGCGCTCTGACTGGATCGCGGTGAACACCGTGTCGCTGTTCTCGATCAGCCGCCGCAGCTGGCCCTCGCGCTCGGTCAGCGCCTCGAACACGACGCCGGTGTTGCGCACGAGCGCGCCCAGCGCCTGCTGGTTCTGGTCGAGCACCTCGAAGAGGTCGCCGCCCGACTCGACGAACTCGGGCAGGTTGCCGATCGTGTCGTTCAGCTCGTCGCCGCGGCCGTCCACGGCCTCCGCGACGCCCTGCTGCCACGTCCGGTAGGCCTTGCGGGTGTACGGGTCGAGCGTGGTGAGGATCTCGTCGAGGTCGACGAGGTCGCCGACCCGGCGCTGGTCGAGCAGGCCGCCGTCGGGGATCCGCGGGCCGCGCCGGGAGCCGAGCGTCAGCTCGACGTACGTCTGGCCGAGGATCGTCTTGTTGCGGACCTGCGCCTTCGCGTCGGCGCTGAGCGGCGCGTACTTGCGGTCGATCTCGAGCGTCGCGACGACCGGCGTGCGAGCGTCGGACCGGCGCTCGACCTCGACCACCTTGCCGATCTCCACGCCGGCGACGCGCACGTCGGACTGCGTCGCCAGCTGCGAGACCTCCGGGAACGCGATCCGGAACTGGTAGCCCTTCGGCTTCAGCGGGATCGGCCCGCCGAACGCCAGCCACAGGAACATCAGCAGCGCGAAGCACGACAGCGCGAAGAACACCATCGTCGCCAGCCGGCCTAGCGTGGGCGCCTGCTTCTGCATCTAGCGCCTCGCCTCCGCGGCGCGCCGGCGCGCCTCGTGGATCCACGGCGGGTCGGCGCCGCCGTGCGTGCGCCGCCACTGGTGCGTCTTGCGCGCGAGCGCCCTGCCCTCGGCCGTCTTCGGCAGCGGCGGCAGCTCGCCGGTGATCGGGATCTGGTCGAGCAGCGCCGCCAGGCCGCCCGTGCCCTCGGCGTTGCCGCACACGAGCGGGTCGGTCAGCGCGCCGGTCAGGCCGAGCAGCGCCTCCAGCTCCTCGCTCGCGCCGAGCGTGTTCTCGATGATCGCGCAGGTGCCGCCGTAGGTGATCGGCCGGCCGGGGCCGTGCGCGTCGAGCGAGCGGAAGAGGTTGTTGACCTGGTGGACGAGCCAGCCGGTGTGGAAGAGGTAGCCCTCCTCGCGGCCCGCGACGTCCGGGCCCTCGCGCCCGTTCGGGTTGTAGGCCAGCAGGTTGAAGAAGCGGTTGAGCCCGTTGAACGTGCGCCGCAGGCCGGGCTCGGCGTCGGCGAGGCCGCGCGCCGCCGGCTCGAGGTCGCGCACGAGCGGGCGCGCCTCGCGGACGAACGGGCGGATGTCGTCGCGGATGCGCGGCGCCGCCTCCAGGGCGAACGGCCGCGTGCGCTCGTTGGCTTCGCCCAGCGCGACCACCGCGGGCCGGAAGGCGTCGGCCGCCGGCCCGAGGACGCCGGCCAGCTCCTCGACCTTGCGCAGCGTCGTCGTCGCCTGGCGCAGCGTGGGCGGCAGCTCGCGCACCGACGCCGAGACGTTCTGGCGCTCGGAGGCGATCGCGCGGAAGACGCGCTCCGCCGACGACACGAGCCGCGCCAGGTCGTCGTCCTTGCGCCCCAGCGTCATGTTGAGCCGCTGGAGCGCGTTGATGAGCCGCCGCAGCTCGGCGCGGCGCTTGACCACCTCGGTGTTCACGGCGGCGAGGTCGCGGTACGTCGGCTCGAAGCGCCGCAGCACCTCGGACAGGTCGTCGCCGTTGTCGCGCAGGCCCTCGCCCGCGCCGTCGAGCAGCAGCCGGACGTAGTCGCGCGTGTCGGCGTCGAGCTGGCCGAGGATCTCGTCCGGGTTGACGTCCGGCAGCGTGTTGGAGACGGGGATCGTCGCCCCCTCCTCCATCAGCGGCCGGTCGCGGTCGCCGGGGTCCAGCTCGAGGAACATGTCCTTCAGGCCGGTGCGCGGGCGCAGCAGCGCGTGGGCGTTCTCGCGGACGACGTCCTTGTACTTCTGGTCCAGGTGGAGCGTGACGATCGCGCGCCCCTCCTTGAGCTCCGTCTTCGCGATGTCGCCGATGCGGATGCCGGCGATGCGGACGGTCTGGCCCTGGCCGGGCGTGACCGCCTGCGCGGTCGACAGCTCGGCCTTGAGCTCGAACGGCTGCTCCTCGATGTAGGGCAGGCGCAGGCGCTGGTTCTGGAGCACGTAGTAGGCGACGAGCAGCGCCATCGACGTGAGCGCGAGGATCGCGACGAAGTCCCGCAGGTGCGTGCGGATCGCGCGCTTCACCCGATCTCACCCGGCTTCAGCGGCTCGTCGGACAGCCGGTAGCGGCGGTCCATCCCCGTCGCCTCCATCTGCTGGCGCATCCACTTCATCAGCGCGCCCTGCACCCGCTCGCGCCGCTCGTCGGCCCCCGGCGCGTGCTGGTTGACCTTGATCTGCCGCGGCGGCGGCTGGACGCGCGTGCGCATGTCCGGCGGCTCCTGCGTCTCGCAGGCGACGTCGGCGCGGTAGGGCGGCTGGCGCGCGGTCTTCGGCGGGTTGACGCCCAGCACCGGCAGGTCGGTGAAGAAGAACCGCCCGTCGCCCACCACGGTGGCGTAGTTGGCGTTCTGCGCGTACGAGCGCACGTACTGGGCGTTGGCGTCGAAGTTGCGGCTCTCGGCGGCCAGCCCGACGAACTGCTTGGACGCCTCCTGGTAGATCGGCCCGGCCGAGCGGAAGTTCGGGTCGGGGACGACCGTCTCGTTCCACTCGTGCAGCACGTTGTTCTGGCAGCTGCCGGCCAGGCGGGTCTCCTCCTGCAGCGGCACCGCGTCGCGGTTCAGCCGCGCGAGCGCGGGCACGGTCGGGCGCAGGTCGCGGACGAGGCCCTGCAGCTCGGCGGGGGAGACGAGGCGGCGCAGCTGGCGGACGAGCGGCAGCTGCGCGTCGAGCGCCGGGCCCGACGTGCGGACGGTCGGGAGCATCGCGCGCGCCAGCCGGCGGACCGGCGGGAACGCCTCGCGCAGCGCGGCGAACGCGCGCCGGCCGGTGCGCAGCGTCCGCGGCAGCTCGCGGATCGTCGCCGACAGGTTCTCCTGCTCGTCGGCGAAGGCGGTCGCCGTGATCGCCAGGTTGGTGACGAGGCCCTTGAGCGCCTCGGGGTCGCGGTCGAGCCCCTCGGCCACCCGGCGGGCGCCGCGCAGGTAGTTCGAGAGGTCGTGCTCCTCGATGCCGCGCGTGGCGTCGCCGACGATCGCCGAGTTCTTGAACGCCGGCTCCCAGTAGCGGATCGACCGGTTGAAGCCGCGCCCGCCGGGGCCGTCCAGCGCCTTGCCGTACTCGCGGAAGACCGTCCGCAGGTCCTCCCGCGTGTCGTTCTGGAGCATCTCGAGGAACTGGCCGAACTGCACCGGCGCGGCGGTGTTCTGGACCGGGATCGTGTCGCCCTCGTCCATCGCCGGCGCGCTCGCCGAGCCCGGGTTGAGGTCGACGAAGTAGTTGCCCTCGAGGAAGATCCGCGGGCGCACCTTGGCGCGCGCGTCGGCGTGGACCGGCCGGCCCTCGTCCTTGATCTCCATCGTGACGATCGCGCCGGTGCCGCCCTCGATCGGCTCCACCGCCTTGACCTTGCCGACGTTGACGCCGGCGATCCGCACCGGCGAGCGCGGCTTGAGGTCGTTGACGTTCTTGAACGCCGCCTTGATCTCGTACGGGTTCGCGAACGGGTTGGCCTTCGTGAAGCCGAAGAACACCGCCACCGCGACGAGCGTGAGCGCGATCAGCCCGTACGTCGCGTTGCGCCGCTTGCTGGCCGGCCGGCGCACTACTTGTCCAGCTCCTTCGGCATCCGCGGGCCGGACTCGGGGAGGCGGGTGTACGTCTGGCCCTCGGGCACGCGCGGGCGCCCGGTGAACGTCGGCCCCTGCGAGCCCGGGACGTGCGGGTCGGTCGCGATCCGCAGCTTCGGGTCGTCGTTGTAGGTCGTCAGCTTCGAGAGGTAGCCGCGCTGGCCGTTCTCGCAGTCGGCCGTCCCGTCGTGGTTGACCGCGGCGCTGTAGAGGCTGACGTGCAGGTTCATCCGCGCGCCGGAGGTCGTCTCCTCGCCGTTCGACGGCGTGCGGGCGCCGATCGTGCCCAGCGACGGGTCGCGCGGGTCGCGCGTGCGCGACGGCTGGTTGAGCAGCGTGCGCTGCGAGCCGCCGGTCGGGTCGGGCTCGGTGAGGTGCTCGCCGGCGTTGTTCCACGCGTAGTTGAAGTAGTTGCAGACGGTGATGTACGGGCCGACGAATCGGATCAGCGGCTGCGCGATGTCGACGAGCCGCGTGACGCCGCGCAGCGCGTACATCGTCCGGTCGTCGGCCATCAGCTCCTCGAGCGCGGTCAGCGTCCGGCCCAGCTCCTCGTTGTAGCCCTCCTGCTTGCGCAGGACGGGGATGCCGGTGCGCAGCGCGCCGGTGATCGGCGGCACGGCGCTCGGCATGACCTCGGTCGCGCGGCGCAGCTCGCGCGAGAACGCGGCGGTGTCGCGCAGGAACGGGCGCTGGACGCGGAAGGAGCGGATGCCGACCTCCATCGTCGGCGCGTTGTCGCGGATCGTCTGGCGCAGCCGGTCGGGGTAGCGCGACCAGGCCTCGAAGGTGTCGGCGCCGGCCTCGAACTGGTGCGCGTAGCGGTCGGCGACCGGGCTGAGGATGCGCACGGCGTCGCCCAGCTCCCTGAGGAAGCGCCGCAGGTTCGTGCGGTCGTCGGCCAGCACCTGGGCGACCGGGGTGATGTGCTTCAGCAGCCGCGGCAGCGTCGCGATCGTCGTGTTCAGCGACAGCCCGCGGCTGGAGAACGTGTTGCCGAAGCCCTTGAGGTTGCCCTGGACCGCCTCGCGCGTCCGGCGGTCGAAGATGCGGTTGAACTCCTCCAGCTCGACCGGGAAGCGGATGCTGTCGGGCGGCATCGTCGCGCCGTCGTCGAACGTCTCCTTCGACTTGCCGCGCGTCAGCTCGACGTACTTGAGGCCCAGGACCGAGCGCGGGCGCAGGTTGATCGTCGAGTCGACCGGGATGTCGCCGGCCTCGGCGTCGATCTGCATCGTCGCCTCGGCGCCGACCGTCCCGTCCGGCAGCCGGACCGGGCGCATCTTGTTGACGATGCCGATGCGCGGGCCGCCGCCCTCGCGGATCTCGTTGCCCTCGATCAGGTTCGCGCCGTTGGAGACGTGGAACTTCAGCGTCTTGGAGGGCACGAACGGCAGGCCCTTGTTCGCGTTGTAGGCGAGGAACACCGCGACGACCACGACGAGCGTGGTGACCGCCCCGACGAGGACGGGGTTGGCGACGATCGACGAGGAGCTGCGCCTCACGGGCCCACCAGGAAGTCGAGGAGGTCCTGCGCGCTGTCGGGCGCGTCGCCGCCCCTGCCGACGTCGGGCACTCGCGGCACCTCGGGCGCGCCGGGCACGTCCGGGAGCGTGTCGTCGAGCAGGTCGTCGAGGTCGGGCACCGGCGAGAGCCCCGGCACGTGCGGCGCGCCGTCGCCGGCCCCGCCGCCGCCGCCCGCGCCGTCGCCGTCCGCGCCGCGGTCGCCGCCCGCGCGGTCGCGGTCCGCGCCGCGGCGCTCGCCGCGCCGGTCGCGCTCGCCGTCGCGGTCGCGCCGGGCGCGCGCCCCGGCCGCGGCGCCGGGCGCGGTCGGATCAGGCGACGTCATCCCCGGCTGGTTCGGCCCCATCCACGCCCGGCAGCGGTCGGGCGACGTGCCGTCCTTGACCATCTCGGCCGTCGTGTAGTTCGCGCACGGCCGGTCGAGGAACACCGACGCCTTGAGGATGTAGCTCGACGCGTCGAACAGGTTGATCGCCTGCGACTGGCGGAAGAAGTAGCGGATGAGCGCCTCGAACCCCGTGTAGCCGCCGTCGGGCCCGCGGCCGGCGCGCGCGTCCTTCTCGACGGCGAACCGCGGGTCGTGCAGGTGGTCGAGCGTGATCCCGAGGTTGTCGGCGGCCTCGGGCAGGTCGTCGACGGCGCGGCGCAGCTCGGCGACCGGCGCGCGCGACACGCTGACCGCGCGGCGGCCGCGCCTGGCGGCGTCGGCCAGCGTGCGGACCGCCGGCCGCGAGGCGTCCGAGTACGGGCC
This sequence comes from Solirubrobacteraceae bacterium, assembly GCA_035940955.1. Taxonomy (GTDB): domain Bacteria; phylum Actinomycetota; class Thermoleophilia; order Solirubrobacterales; family Solirubrobacteraceae; genus CADCVT01. The sequence continues at coordinate 4,553 of DASZEJ010000151.1, read as the reverse complement.
GAGCGTCTCGAACAGCGCGCGCAGCGCCGGCGAGGCCGTGCGCAGGTTGCGCAGCGCCGGGATCTGCTCGGTCGCGGTCGCGTCGAGCTCGGCGAGCGTCGGGCGCAGCTCGCGCAGGAAGGTCGGCAGCGTGGCCCACTGGCGCCGGATCCCCTCGTCCTCCAGCGCCGACGCCTCGGCGGTGTCCCTGGCCTCCTGGACGAACCGGACGACCTCGTCGCGGTCGTCGGCCACGGCGGTCATGACCTCCTCCGCGTCGTCGTAGAGCTGGCGGATCGTGCGGCGCTGCTCGGCGAGGATCGCCAGCAGGCGGTCGACCTGCCGCAGCGCGGGCACCGCGCGCCGGATCGTCTCGTTCAGCTCCGGTCCGCGGGCCGCGAGGCCGGCGCCCAGCTCGGACAGCAGGATGCTGAACCGCTCGCGGTACGGGCGGCGCATGATGTTGTTGATCAGGTCGATCGGGACCGTCGTCTCGGTCTGCTCGACCGGGATCGTGTCGCCGGGCTTCAGGCGCTCGCGCGACGTCCCCGGGCGGCAGTCGATGAAGTACTCGCCGATGAGCGACTGCGGCCGCGTCTCGCAGCGCACGTCCTTGCGCAGGTCGTCGAAGCCGGTCTGCGTGATCTCGAAGCCGATCAGCGCCTTCATGCTCCGGCGGTCGAGCTCCATGTCGGTGACCTTGCCGGCGCGCACGCCCGCGATCTTCAGGTCGGCGCCGTCCGTCAGGCCGAACGCGTTGTCGAGCTGGACCCAGTAGCGGCTGCCCGCCTTCTCCTCGGACGCGCCCGTGCCCAGCGTGACGATCGCCGCGACGGCGGCGGCGAGGACGAGGATGGCGGCCAGGCGCTTCATCGACCTGGCGGCAGCTGGGTCGGGTCGCAGTTGAAGTCGTCGGCCACCTTCCACGGGTTCGACCCGTCCGACCACGGGCGCTCGCTGCCGCCCGGGCAGCGGTTGTTCTGGCCGGTGCGGACGATCGCGTTCGTGACCTGCTGGCGCAGCTCCTCGGGGATCAGCTTGAGCTGCGCGCCGATCGCCGCGAACGCGTTGACCGAGGTCGACACGCGGCTGGCCGAGCCGTTCGCGTCGTAGATGCCCGAGTGGCTGAAGTCGTCGAGCCAGCCGGTGAAGTCGACGGTGTAGGGCCGGAAGTAGGCGATGTGCGGCGTCTGGGCCCTGAGCGACTCGACCGACGTCTCGAACCCGCCCGGCCGCTCCTTGCCGTTGCGGAAGACCGGCCGGACCGCGACGTCGCGCAGCGGCGGCACGCTGCGCGCGAGGTCGATGAGGTCGTTCGCCGCGCCGCGCCGGCGCACGAGGCGCGACAGGTCGCGCACGGTCGGCACCGCCTCGGTGGCGAACGGCCGCAGCTCGTTCAGCACCGCGCGCAGCTTCGGGGTGACCGGCTTGGACGCCTCGACGACCGGCTCGAGGTCGTCGAGCGTCGCGCGCAGGTCGACGAACGTGGAGTTCGCGCGCCGCATGAAGTCCGGCAGCTGGTCGATCGCCGAGCGCAGGTTGCCCTCCTCCACGGCGATCGCGCCGGTCATGTCGGCGAGCTGGTCGACGAGCGTGGCGAGGTCGTCGCGGCGGTCGGCGACGTCGCTGACGAGCCGCGACGAGTTGACGACGAACTCCTCGAGCACCTTGCTGTCGAAGTCGAGCTCGCGGAACAGCCGCGCGGCGGAGACGACCGACGGGTTGACGTACTCCCAGCCGGCGTTGGCGGCGTCGCCCTGGTCGTCGCCCCACTGCGTCGCCTGCCCGCGGATGAAGCTGCGCAGGCCCTTGCGGGTGCGCTTGTCGAACATCTGGAAGAGCTGGTCGACCTCGACGGCCGACGTGGTCTCGCTGACGTCGAGCACCGCGCCCTCGTCGAGCGGCTCGCCGCCCGCGGGCGGGATGCGCAGGTCGACGTAGCGGTTGGCCGACCCCGACAGCGACGCGATCCGCAGCGTCGCGCGCGTGCCGGTGCGCAGCGGGACGATGTCCTCGTCCTCGATGTTCAGCGTCAGCTCGGCCTGGCCGTCCTCGGAGAGTTCGATCTCCTCGATCGTCCCGACGCGGCGGCCGGCGACCTGCACGAGGTTGCCCTTGACGACGTTCGTCGCGGCCTGGAAGCGCGCCTTGACCGTGTAGCCCTCGTCCTCGAGCAGGAACAGCCATGCGGCGACCGCCATGGCGAGCAGCAGTGCCGCCACGGCCGCGATCCGTCCGATCCAGCTCCTGGGTTCCTTGTCGGTGTCGTCCATGCGAGGCCCGGCGTTAGCGGACGCTAAGAGAAACGCCCCCTGCGTGCGTCACTTGCGCCCGCGCCGGTGAAGCTCGTATTAAGCCGCGGGCAGGGCGAACTGCTCGTCGCCGAGCGTGAGCACGACCGGCTCGCCCGGACGGGCCGCGATGCCGAGCGGAACGTCGTCGTCGGTCGTCTGGAAGAAGGCCAGCGCCACGCTGCGGCCGCCGAGCGCGGCGGCGAGCGCCTCGACCGCCTCGGCCAGCGCGGCGACGGCGCCGAGCGGCGCGCTGACCTTCCCCTCCGCGGGGTCGACCTCGATCGGCGGCAGCGGCGGCACGCTGGGCAGCGCGGGCGGCGCGGGCTCGAGCTCGGCGGTGTGGGGCAGGTGGACGGTGCGGCCGTCGTCGATGACCTCGATCGGCCGCATCCGGCCGCAGGTGATCAGCGCGGGGGAGCGGTCGGTGCCGCGGTCGACGACCGCCTGCACCTCGACCGCGCTCGCGCGGTGCAGCAGCTCGCGCGCGGCGACGACCTGCGGGTCGAGGTCGCCGGCGCTGAGGACGACGTCGATCGGCTCGTCGTCCCCGGCGCTCAAGCGCCCAGCTCCGACGGGATGAGGCGCAGCGTGCGCGGCTCGCCGTCGCGCACGACGACGGCGGCGACGTCGCGGCCGATGCGGTCGTCGGTCATGAGGCGCTGCAGGTCGTCGACCGAGCGCAGCGGCACGCCGTCGAGCTCGACGAGCAGGTCCTCGGGCCGCAGGCCGGCGCGGTCGGCGGCCCCGCCGGGGACGACCTCGACGACCTCGACGCCGCTGCGGCGGCCGAGCCGCTCGGCGACGCGCGGCGGCAGCGGGCGCTCGCCGCCCGCGACGCCCAGGTACGCGCGCCGCACGCGGCCGTCGCGCATGAGCGCGCCGACGATCCGGCGGGTCGCCTCGTTGACGGGCACGGCGAGGCCGAGCCCGACGCCGGCGACCGCGGTGTTGACGCCGACGACGTGGCCGCGGCTGTCGACGAGCGCGCCGCCGGAGTTGCCGGGGTTGAGCGCGGCGTCGGTCTGGATGACGTTGTCGACGACGCGGGCGATCTGCCCGGAGCGGACCGGGAGCGAGCGGCCGAGCGCGCTGACCACGCCCGCGGTGACCGACCCCGCGTAGCCGTGCGGGTTGCCGATCGCGACGACGAGCTGGCCGACGCGCAGCTCGGACGCGTCGCCCAGCGTCGCCGGGTCGAGGTCGCCGGAGCCGGCGCGCAGCACGGCGAGGTCGGACAGCGGGTCGCGGCCGACGACCTCGAAGGCGAGGTCGCGCCCGTCGACGAACGACGCGCGCCCGCCGGCGGTCGCGCCGGCCACGACGTGCGCGGACGTCAGCAGGTAGCCGTCGGCGGCGATCACGACGGCGCTGCCGCCGCCCGCCGCCTGGCGGCCGCCGCGGACCCGGCGGTAGACGCGCAGGTTCGCGACCGACGGAGCCAGCTCGCGCGCCACGCGCGTCACGACCTGCGAGTAGGCGTCCAGCGCGGCGCCCTCCTCCGAGGGCGCGCCGCCGCTCACGAAGGTGAGGCTCATGGGCGCGAACGTAGCAGCCGCCCTCGGACATTCGTCCAACGGGCCTTGACGGGTCGCCGCGCATGGGAACATCGGCTCATGCGGGTGCTGATGGTCGAGTCCAGTCCGGGCTACGCGGCGCTCGTCAGCGCCCAGCTGGAGGACGTCGCGCCGGCCGAGTTCCGGGTCGAGGCCGTCCGCACGGCGCGGGAGGCGGTCGACCGCCTGCTCGACGACGGCGTGGCCTGCGTCCTGCTCGACGGCGCGGCGACGCTCGACCGCGTCCACGCCGCGGCCCTGGACCGCCCGATCGTGGTGCTCAGCGACGCCGACGACGACGCGGTCGCGCTCGACACGGTCCGCCGCGGCGCGCAGGACTACCTGGTCAAGGGCGCGACCGGCCCGCGCGCGCTGGCCCGGGCGCTGCGCCACGCCGCCGAGCGCCGGCGCCGCGAGGCCGAGCTGGCCCACCAGGCGCTGCACGACCCGCTCACCGGCCTGCCGAACCGCACGCTCTTCGCCGACCGCCTGCGGCTGGCCCTGAGCCGCCTGCAGCGCACCCAGACGTGCCTCGCCGTCCTCTTCCTCGACCTCGACCGCTTCAAGACGGTCAACGACACGCTCGGCCACGCGGCGGGCGACGAGTTCCTCGTCGACGTCGCCGACCGCCTGCGCGGCGTGCTGCGCGGGGGCGACACCGCGGCCCGGCTCGGCGGCGACGAGTTCGTCGTGCTCTGCGAGGACGTCGCCGGCCCGGCCGAGGCCC
>DASZEJ010000150.1:0-18657 GCA_035940955.1 Solirubrobacteraceae bacterium | reverse complement strand
GCTGACGCCGCTCCCGTCGCCGCGGGCGGGCTGCGGGACGCCGGCCGGCTGACGTCGCCGGCGCCCCGGTGCGCTACCGTCGCCGCCGTGGCCGACCCGTTCACCCGGCTCGTGAACCGCATCGACTACCCGATGTTCATCGTCACGGCGTGCGGGCTCGGCGAGCGCGCCGGCTGCCTGGTCGGCTTCGCGACGCAGTGCAGCATCAACCCGCCGCGCTTCCTCGTCTGCCTGAGCGACAAGAACCGCACCTTCCGCGTCGCGCGCGAGGCCGACGTCGTCGTCGTCCACCTCGTGCCCGCCGAGGCGGACGCGCTCGCGCAGCTGTTCGGGTCGCAGACCGGCGACGAGGTCGACAAGTTCGCGCGCTGCGCCTGGCACGAGGGGCCGGAGGGCACGCCCGTGCTCGACGAGTGCGGCAACTGGTTCGCCGGCCGCATCCTGGAGCGCGTCCCCGCCGGCGACCACTGCGCGCTGCTGCTCGAGCCCTTCGACGCCCACAGCGACGGCGACCAGCGCGCGTTCACGTTCCACCGCGCCAAGCGGATGGAGCCGGGGCACGAGGCCTAGTCGCCGAGCAGCAGCGGCAGCAGCTCGCGCGCCGACCGCACGACCGCGTCGGCGTCCCCGAGCTCGTCTACGCCGTACGGCCCCGTCGCCACCGCCAGGCAGCGCACCCCGTCGGCGCGCGCGCACGCGACGTCGAGCGGCGTGTCGCCGATGACAACGGTCCGCTCCGGCGGGTAGGGAGCGCCGGGCCGGCCGGCGCGCGCGCGGGCGATCGCCGGCAGCTCGGTGCGGTCCTCGTGGTCTGACCCGAACCCGCCCTGGCCGCGCTCGAAGTACTCGCCGAGGCCGGCGCGGCCGAGCTTCAGGCGCGCGATCGGCTCGAGGTTGCCGGTGACGAGCGACAGGTGCACGCCGGGGCGCTCCGCGAGCGCCGCCAGCACCTCGGCGACCCCCGGGGCGACGAACGCGCGCAGGTCCGACCGGCAGCGCCGCGCGTACTCCTCGGCGGCGGCCCGCTTGAAGTCGGGCATCCGCTCGTCGACGCGCTCGGCGTCGACCCCGTGCGCCAGCAGGATCGAGCGGGCGATCTGCGGATCGGTCCGGCCGGCGACCTCGACCCGCGCCTCCTCGGGCCGCCGGACGTGCCACACCCGCCGCACCGCGGCGTACACGGCGTCGCGGTGGTCGTCGGCCGCGCGCAGCATCAGCGTGCCGTCGATGTCGAAGAGCAGGAGCACCGGGGACCTCTATCTTCCCCGCCCTTGCCGTTCGACGACGACATCGCCCTCGACGCCGGGCGCGACGGCGCCTACCACGGCGCGATCACCCCGGGCTGGGAGACGCCCCGCGGGCCGCTGGGCGGCTACGTGATGGCGATCGCCCTCAACGCGATGCAGCTCGCGGTCGGCGACGGCGGGCGCCAGCCGCGCTCGCTGACCACCCACTTCCTGCGCCCGGCCCAGGTCGGGCCGGTGACGGTGCGCCCCGCGGTCGAGCGCGAGGGGCGGACGCTGTCGACGGTGACCGCCCGCATGGAGCAGGGCGGCAGGCTGCTGGCGATCGCGGTCGGCGCGTTCAGCGAGCCGTGGGAGAGCCCCGTCCTCGACGGCGCGCCGATGCCGGCCGTGTCGCCGCCCGACCCGGCGCGCCCGCCGGCGTCGGACGAGGGCCTCGGCGACGGCCGCCCCCGACCGGAGTTCACGAGCCGGGTGACCATGCAGCACCGCTTCGGCGACCCGCCGTTCACGCGGTCGGACGAGGGCCTCGTCGGCGGCTGGCTGGGCTTCACCGAGCGCCGCCCGCTCGACGCGCTGGCGATCACCGTGCTCGCCGACGCGTGGTTCCCGGCGCCGTGGCCGCGCCTGAGCGAGCTGGCCCCCGCCCCCACCGTCGACCTCACCGTCCACTTCCGCGCGCCGCTGCCGGTGCCCGACGGCGTCCTGCTCGGGCGCTTCAGCTCCCGGCTCGTGCGCGACGGCTTCTTCGACGAGGACGGCGAGCTGTGGGCCGAGGACGGCACGCTCGTCGCCCAGGCCCGCCAGCTCGGCCTCCTCATCGGCCCGCGGGCCTAGCCGCTCCGCCGGTCGCCGCCGCCGCAGCGCGGGCAGCCCGGGCGCCGCGGCACCGGCTCGTCGCGCCGCTCGAGCGTGTTCATGTCCACCAGCAGCGCGCGCCCGAGCGTCGCCGCCGGCGCGATCCCCGTCAGGTGGTTGACGACGTCGTTGGCCAGCATCGAGCCGATCAGCCCGCACGCCGGGCCGAACGTCGCCGCCGACGAGGGCCGGTCGCGCCGCCAGCGGTCGACCGCGTCGTACAGCGGGTGGCGCGCGCGCCAGGCCGCCTCCTCGCACGCGAAGCACCCGGTCCGGCCCGGCACGAACAGCGGCCCGACCCGGACGAGCGGCGGGAACTGGCCGGCGACCGCGTACGGGATCCCGGCGGCGAAGCAGGCCCCGTCCACCCAGCGCTGCAGGTCGCCGACCGGCATGTCGGCGAGGTCGAGGACGAGGTCGTGGCCAGCGACGAGCCGCTCGACCGCGGCCGGCCCGTCGACGCGCGCGTCGATCGCGTCGATCTCCGTGCAGGAGGAGAACGCGCGCAGCCGCCGCGCCGCGACGCGGGCCTTCGGCCGCCCGACGTCGCCCTCGCTGTAGAGGATCTGGCGGTTGAGGTTGCTCAGCTCGACCGCGTCGCCGTCCACGACGACGAGGCGGCCGATGCCGGCGCACGCGAGCGCGTACGCGGTCCAGCACCCCAGCCCGCCGGCGCCGAGGAGCAGCACCGACGCCTCCGAGAGCCGCCGCTGCACGGGCGCCCGCGCGCCCGCGGCGTCGCCGAAGTAGCGCAGCTGGCGGTCGAAGCGCGCGCGGACCACGGGGTCCAGCTCGTCGTCCTGGGCGGCGTCCTCGACGACCCCGGCGGCCCGCAGCTGGGCCAGGGTCGCCTCGACCGCCGCCGCGTCGACCGCATGGCCGCCGGCGCGCAGCGCGGGCGCGAGCTCGTGCACGGCGAGGCTGCCGTCCAGCCGGTCGAGCAGGGCGCGCGCGGCGGCGTCGGGCGAGCGGATGACGAGGTCGTCGGCGAAGTCGCGCAGCAGGTACACGTCGCCGTCCGGAGCGGGGAAGGGCTCGATGGTGGGCTTGAGACGGGGTCGGATGGTCATGGGCATCGCTGGTGGTGGTGGGGAGCGGATGGACGCGGGAGGGGCCGGCCCCGCGCCGAGGCCGGCCGCCTCCGATCGGGCGGTGGGCGAGCGGGGTGCTAGACCCCCTTCACGCGGGCGGCCGGCACGACGGCCTCGGGCAGCGTCTCGATCTGCAGCATCAGCTCACCTCCTCCCGTGTGCTCGTGTGGCACGCGACGTAGATGGCCTTCGTGTCGCGGAGCTCGTCGACGTCGGGGGAGAGCGTCCCGTCGGGCTGCAGCCCCCTCACCGCGCGGCACTCCAGGCCGGCGGCCGCCAGGGCGTCGCGCACCACGCGCTGGGGGAAGTGGCGCTCCTGCATCCGGATGGCGACGGGGCCGTCCGCGTCGCCGCCGGGGGCGCCGGCCACGTGCATCACGCCGTCGCCGAGGCACCCTGGTCCGTCCGGCTCGAGCGGCACGGCCTCCCACACGAAGGTCCGCCCCGCCAGGCGCCGGCGCCACGTCGTGCCGAACTCCTCCCGGAACGCGCGCACGGTGTTCACGTCGAAGACGTAGAGGCCGCCGGGCCGCAGCGCCGCCGCCGCCTGGCGGAACGCCGCGCGCAGGGACGCCTCGTCGAGCAGGTGGTTGATCGCGTCGGAGAGGCAGGTCACGAGGTCGAAGCGCCGGCCGCCGACGTCCAGCGCCCGCATGTCGGCGACGCCGACCTCGACGCCGGGGGCCTTCGCGGCGGCCAGCGCGGCCATCCCGGGCGACAGGTCGCGCGCCACGACGCGGTAGCCGCGCTCCACCAGCGGCAGGAAGCTCTTGCCGGTGCCGCAGGCCACGTCGAGCACGTCGCGGCCCGCGAGCCCGTGCTCGACGGCCAGCCGCTCGAGCAGCTCGAGCCACCGGTCGTGCTCGTGGTCGACGGTCAGATCGTCGTAGGCGTGGGCAAGCGATTCATACGCACTGAGCGCGGTCGCGTGAGGTGTCATACCCACTAGTGACCCCATGACCGGCCCGCAGGGTTTCAACTGCTCTCTGTTCGCATCCAACAACGCATTGGAGGAACGCCATGCGAACGGAGAACCCGCCGCGGCCGGTCTGGGACTGGAACGCCGCCCGCGAGCGCTGCCTGACGGAGGCGCAGCGGTACACGCACGGGAGGGCCGACGCGGAGGACGTCGTGCAGGAAGCGCTGCTACGGGCGTGGAAGACCCGTACCAGCCTGCGCAACACCGGTCACCCCATGCCCTGGCTGCTGCAGATCACCCGCAACGAAGCCCTGCGCTCGCTGGCCCGAGCCGGCCGCGACGGCGACCGCTGCTCGACCGTTCCCGAACCGGATAACGGTGCAACGGGCGAGGAGTGGACGGAGGCCACCGTAGTGCGCCTGGACGTGCAGGCGGCCATGCGCCATCTGGGCGAAGATGACAGAAAGATGGTCAACCTTCGCTACGCCGAAGAGTTGACGCATTCGAACATCGCCTATTTGCTGAACATCCCGGTCGGAACATGTAAGGTCCGACTCCACCGACTGCGCAAGCGCCTGGGCGTCTTGCTCCGCGAGGAGGTTCCCGCGTGAAATTGAAGTCCGTCGACACGAACCAGATGAAGGCCTTGGCGCACCCGCTGCGCCAGCGGATTCTCATGGAGCTGAACCGCCGGGTCGCGAGCCCGAGCGAGCTGGCCGAGGAGATCGGCGAGCCGCTGGGCAACGTGAGCTACCACGTCCGCATGCTGGTCGATCTCGGCTGCATCGAGCTCGTCAGCACCACGCCGCGCCGCGGCGCGCTCGAGCACCACTACCGGGCGACCGTCCGGCCGCTGCTCGAGGACGACACGTGGGCCTCGCTGCCGGTCGCGACCCGCCGGGCGCTGATGGGCGACGTGCTCGCCGAGGTCTCCGGCTCGGTGGCGGCTGCCGCGGACGCGGGGGCCTTCGACGAGGCGAACGTCCACGTCACCAAGGACCCGCTGACGCTCGACGAGCAGGGCTGGCGCGAGATGGCCGAGCTGCTCGCCGAGACGCAGGAGCGCGCGGCCGAGATCAGCGCCGAGAGCGCCTCGCGCGGCGGCGAGATCGTCGACACGTGGCTGTCGATCATGCACTTCCGCGCGGCCGACCCCGCGACGGACGCCGCGAAGCCGCCCAAGCGCCGCAAGAGCGGCGGCAAGCGCTAGAAGCACCGGACCGGGGGGCGCGGCGCTCGCCGCCGCGCCCCCCGTCCTCCTCAGCGCACGAAGGACGCGTCCGCGCCGAGCCGCAGCGCGAACGCCGCGACGAGCTGCGCCGCGGCCTGCACGTCGTCGAGCTGCATGACCTCGACGGGCGAGTGCATGTAGCGCAGGGGGAACTGCACGAGGCCGGTCGCCACGCCCGTGCGGCTGATCTGCACGACGTCGGCGTCGGTGCCCGTGTTGCGGCCGGTCGCCTCGACCGTGTACGGCAGCCCCTCCGCCTCGGCGGCCTCGACGAGCAGGTCGTGGACCCGCGGGTGCATCACGGTGCCGCGGCCGATGACCGGCCCGCTCCCGAGCGCGTGGTCGCCCTCGGTGCGCTTGTCCATGCCCGGCACGTCGGTCGCGTGCGTCACGTCGACGACGATCGCGACGTCGGGCTCGAGCGCGAACGCGCTGGTCGCGGCGCCCCACAGGCCGGTCTCCTCCTGCACGCTCGCGACGGCCGCCACCGGCCCCGGCGCGCCGCCGGCCTCGGCGACGAGCCGCGCTGCCTCGAGCGCGACGTACGCGCCCAGGCGGTTGTCCATCGACCGCGCGGCGAAGCGCCCGTTGGACAGCTCGACGGGCTCGCCGGCGATCACCGCGGTGTCGCCGACCCGCACGCGCCGCCGGGCGTCGTCGCCGTCGCGGGCGCCGATGTCGATGTGCAGGCTCTCGAGCTTCGGCGCCTTCTCGCGCTCCTCCGGCTTGAGCAGGTGGATCGGCTTCTTGCCGACGACGCCGGGGATGCGCCCCTCGCGCGTCGCGACCACGACGCGCTGGCCGGCGAGGACCACCGGGTCCCACCCGCCGACCTGGCCGACCCACAGCATGCCCTCGTCGTCGACGTGGGTGACGATCAGGCCGATCTCGTCGATGTGGCCGACGATCGCGGTCAGCGGGCCGCCGGCCGTGCCGGGCACGCGCGCGACCGAGCTGCCCATCACGTCGCCGGCGACGTCGCCCGTGAACGCGCGCGCGGCCTCGCGCCAGGCGGCGGCCGCCTCGAACTCGACCCCTGACGGGCCGAACGAGGTCAGCAGCGTGCGGAGCGTCTCGGGCAGCGGCACTACGACCGGTCCCTCAGCTGGCGCAGGACGTACGGCAGGATCCCGCCGTGGCGGAAGTACTCCGCCTCCATCGGCGTGTCGATGCGCACGCGCGCCGTGAGCTCCCGGTCGCCGGCCCTCACCGTCACCTCGCGCGGCAGCTCGCCCTCGTTCAGCGGGCCGGCGAAGCCCTCGATCGAGATCTCCTCCTCGCCGCTCAGCTCGATCGAGTCGACCTGCAGCGGGAGGACGCCCATCCCCACGAGGTTGGAGCGGTGGATGCGCTCGAACGACTCCGCGATGACGGCTCGCACGCCGAGCAGCCTCGTGCCCTTCGCGGCCCAGTCGCGCGACGAGCCCGAGCCGTACTCCTTGCCGGCGAGCACGATCAGCGGCGTGCCGTCCTCGGCGTACCGCATCGCCGCGTCGTAGATCGGCATCTCCTCGCCGCCGCCGCCGGAGCCGAAGTACCGCGTCACCCCGCCCTCGGTGCCCGGCGCGAGCTGGTTGCGCAGGCGGATGTTGGCGAACGTCCCGCGCATCATCACCTCGTGGTTGCCGCGCCGCGAGCCGTAGGAGTTGAAGTCGCGCGGCTCCACCCCGTGCTCGATCAGGTACCGCCCGGCGGGCGAGTCCTTCTTGATCGCCCCGGCGGGCGAGATGTGGTCCGTGGTGACCGAGTCGCCGAGCTTGGCCAGCACCCGCGCGCCGGTGATCTCCTCGACCGGCTCGGGCTCGGCCGGCATCCCCTCGAAGAACGGCGGGCGCCGCACGTACGTCGAGTCCTCGTCCCAGGCGAACCGGTCGCCGCTCGGCACCTCGAGCGCGGCCCAGCGCTCGTCGCCCTCGAACACCTCCGCGTAGCTCGAGCGGAACATCTCCTCGTGGACCGCGGCCTCGATCGCCTCGGCGACCTCCCGCGAGGTGGGCCACACGTCGCGCAGGTACACGTCGGTGCCCGGGAACGGCTCCTCGAACGGGTCCCAGTCCATCGTCCCCGCCAGCGCGTACGCCACCACCAGCGGCGGCGACGCGAGGTAGTTCATCTTCACGTCGGGGTTGATGCGCCCCTCGAAGTTGCGGTTCCCGGACAGCACCGACACGACCGCGAGGTCGTGCTCGTTGACCGCCTCCGAGATCTCGTCGGGCAGCGGGCCGGAGTTCCCGATGCAGGTGGTGCAGCCGTAGCCGACGAGGTGGAACCCCAGCTCCTCGAGCGGCTCGCGCAGCCCGGCCCGCTCGTAGTACTCGGTGACGACCATCGAGCCGGGCGCCAGCGACGTCTTGACCCACGGCTTGCGCTCCAGCCCCTTCTCGCGCGCCTTCCTGGCCAGGAGGCCGGCGCCGAGCATGACCGACGGGTTCGACGTGTTCGTGCACGACGTGATGGCGGCGATGACGACGTGGCCGTGGTCGAGCTGCGTCTCGGCGCCGCCGGCCAGCGTCACCGGCACCTCCGTCCGCGGGCGCTCGACGACCTGGGTGTGGTCGTGGCCCTCGTGGCTGAGCGGCTGGCCGCCGTGGTCGCCCGGGGCCATCGTGCTCGGCGGGTCGCTCGCGGGGAACGACTCGGTGACGTCGCTCTCCGCCGCGCTGCGGTCCGGCGGCACGCCGGGCTTGCGGTCCTCGGGCGCGTCGTCGACGAACTCCTCGAGCGCCTCGCAGAACTCGGCCTTCGCGTCGCTCAGCGGGACGCGGTCCTGCGGGCGGCGCGGGCCGGCCACCGACGGCTCGACGTCGCCGAGGTCGAGCTCGATGAGGTCGGAGAACGTCGGGTCCTCGCTGTCCTCGTCGTGCCAGAGCCCCTGCTCCTTGGCGTACGCCTCGACGAGCGCGATCCGCTCCTCGGAGCGCCCGGTGAACCGCAGGTAGCGCAGCGTCTCGGCGTCGATCGGGAAGATCGCGCACGTCGAGCCGAACTCGGGGCTCATGTTGCCGATCGTCGCCCGGTCGGCGAGCGGCAGGTTGGCGAGGCCGTGGCCGTAGAACTCGACGAACCGCCCGACGACGCCCTTCTGGCGCAGCATGTGCGTGACCGTGAGGACGAGGTCGGTCGCGGTCGCGCCCTCCGGCAGCTCGCCGGTCAGCTTGAAGCCGAGCACCTGCGGGATGAGCATCGGCATCGGCTGGCCGAGCATCGCGGCCTCGGCCTCGATGCCGCCGACGCCCCACCCCAGCACGCCGAGGCCGTTGACCATCGTCGTGTGCGAGTCGGTCCCGACGAGCGTGTCGGGGTACGCCTGGCCCGTCTTCTCGTTCGGGAACACGACCCGCGCCAGGTACTCGATGTTGACCTGGTGGACGATGCCGGTGCCGGGCGGCACGACCGAGAAGTCGGCGAACGCGCCCTGCCCCCAGCGCAGGAACTGGTAGCGCTCGACGTTGCGCTCGAACTCGCGCTCGACGTTGCGCTCGAAGGCGTCGCGGGTGCCGAAGAAGTCGACCTGCACCGAGTGGTCGATGACCAGCTCGGCGGGGACGAGCGGGTTGATCCGCGCGCCGTCGGACCCCAGCTCGTCGGCCATCGCGTCGCGCATCGCGGCGAGGTCGACGACCGCGGGCACGCCGGTGAAGTCCTGCATGATCACGCGCGCCGGCGTGAACGCGATCTCCTGCGACGGCTCGGCCTTGGCGTCCCACGACGCGAGCGCCTCGACGTCGGCGGCCTCCACCGCCCCGTTGCCCTCGGTCCGCAGCAGGTTCTCGAGCAGGATCTTCAGCGAGAACGGCAGGCGGGCCACGTCGAACTTCGACTGCAGCGCGTCGAGCCGGAAGATCTCGAAGGTACGGTCGCCGACCCTCAGGTCGGCGCGGGCGTCGAACGAGTTCGGGTGGGCCATGCATTGGAGGCTACGACGGCGGCGCACCGAGCGACTTGAACCCGGCGGCGCGGATGTAGATCTCGTACAGCAGGAAGTGCCTGGCGTACGGCGCGCTGCACTGGTTGTCGAGCAGGCGGCGCGCGTCGGCGGCCGCGAGCGTCGTCGCCTCGCCGCGCGGCGTGCGGCCGGAGACCGCCTCGGTCAGGCCGCGCACGGCGCGCTCCTTGTCGGCGTCGCCGGCGGCGTTCCAGTGGTGGCAGCTCGCCGACTGCAGCCGCACGCCGCCGAGCGTGCCGGGCGGCGCGGGCGGCGCGACGGCGGGCCGCTCGCCCCCGCCGCAGCCGGCCGCGGCGAGGGCCAGCACCGCCGCGCGGGCCGCTACGGCCGGCCGCGGAACGCGGTGCACGACTGGGTCGTGCCGATCAGCCGGCAGGCGTCGGGCGACTCGCGCACCTGCGCCAGCACTGTCAGCGTGACGCCGGCGTCGCGCGCCCCGGCGTCGCCGCCGGGCGGCTCCGGGCTCGTGAACCACGGGCACAGGCTCGGGTCGTACTCGCCGATCACAAGCTGCGCGGCGGCGCAGCCGCCCAGCTCGCGGGCGCGCGTCGCGTACGTCGCGCCGGTGCTCACGTTGTCGCAGTTCGCCGGCGTCAGCGGCCGCGGCGGGTCGTAGGTGACGCTCGCGTCGGTGCCGTCGAACGCCCGGTTGTCGTACCAGCAGTTGTCCTCCTGGCCGCTCGACTCGTCCCACCAGAAGTCGACGCCGTTGGGCTTGCGCGCGCCGTCGGGCGCGACGCCCACGAGGTTGTCGTGGAAGCGGTTGCGGTGCGAGGTCGACTTCGCCCCGGCGTGGTCCGACGCGGCGTCGGGCACCTCGATCAGCATCACGCCGCGGCGCCAGTTGTCCCAGATCCGGTTGCCGCGCACCTCGTTGGCGTTGCCGCCGGCGATGAGGATGCCGGTGCCGTTGACGATCGGCACGCGCGGGGTGACGTCGGAGCCCGCGGCGTACGTGTTGAAGTTGTTCGAGTAGATCTCGTTGTCCTCGAACACGGCGCCGTCCTGCGGGTAGCCGGGGTGGCCGCCCGCGAAGAACGAGTCGGTCGCGATGCCGGTCCCGTTGTCGAAGAAGTCGTTGCCGACGACGCGGGTGCCGTTGCCCATCGTGCCCGAGTAGCCGAGCGTGTTGTGGTGCACGTCGCAGCGGGTGATCGTCTGGTTGGCGCGCCGCGCCGCCTCGACGGTCTGCTCGCCGGTGTCGGGCGCGGCGCCCGGGTACACGCCCGAGTCGCCGTGGCCCATCGCCTCGCAGTCGCTCGTCAGTCCGTGGTCGGACACGAACGTCAGCGACCCGTACTCGCCGCCGTAGAAGAACTTGACGTTGTCGAGCAGGTAGCCGTCGGTCTCGATGACGTACACGTTGTGCTCGGCGGCGTGGCGGAAGGTCATGTTGCGCACGACCAGGCCGTCGGCCCGGTCGCCGCGCAGCGCGACGTCCTTGGCCGCCCCGACCGCGCTCGGGCCGCCGTTGCCGGCGCCCGCGTCGCCGGCCTCGATCACGACGTCGTCGGGGTTGCCGGTCGAGCCCTCGAGCTGGAGGTTGCAGCGGATGCACGGGCCGGCGTTCGGGATCCCGTGGCGGTCCGCCCGCGTCGGCGGGTCGGGCTGCGGGCCGAGCGCGCGGCCCAGCACCGCGAGCAGGTTCTGGTCGTGCGGGCAGTGGAACTGGGCCGTGTACGACATGGCGCCGGTGCCCTTCTCGGAGTCGGAGAGGTACTGCTCGCAGCGGCGGTCGTTCGTCGGGTGGGCGCGGGCGTAGGGCTCCGTGTAGACGCCCGGCATGACGACGATGCGGTCGTTGTTGCCCGAGGCCTCGATCGCGTGCTGGATCTGGCGGTAGCCGCAGCGCCGGTAGAGACGCGCGTTGACGCGCGCGGCGCGGCGCGCCTGCCTGCGCGTCAGGCGCACCGGCGCGGCGGTCGGCCGGAAGCGGATGCCGGCGCGGCGCGACTGCCGGAGCGACTGGCGGGCGCGCCGCAGCGAGTCGCGCTGGCAGACCACGCGCAGGTCGCCGCGGCCGAGCTTGAGCGCTGAGGCGAGCGAGCGGGGCTTCGGCACCTCGCCGCCCGCGGGCGGCGAGACCGCGGCGTCGGGCGCCGGGTCGGGCCAGTACGAGTCGCGCTCGATGTGCGCGACCGCGAGCGCCGGCGCGGACAGCGCCGCCACGGCCACAAGCGTTGACGCCCTTCCCCAGTTCCGCATCTGCAGTCAGCCCCTCCTGGCTCCCGGCGCTCTCGTGCGACTAGTCTCCGCGCCGCTTCCCCGATGTCCGGTGCATTGTCACATCGCGACCCCGGCGGCGCGCCGGTGCGCGTCACGCGGCGCACGCTCGTCGGCGCGGCGGCCGGCGCCGCCGGCGCCGCGGCGCTCGCCCCCGACGCGCAGGCCGCCCGGCGCCGGCGCCCCCGCCCGCGCCGGCCGCGCGGCCGGCGGGCCGACGTCGTCGTCGTCGGCGCCGGGCTCGCGGGGCTCCAGGCCGCCCTCGACGTCGTCGCGGCGGGGCGCTCGGTCTACGTCGTCGAGGCGCGCGACCGCGTCGGGGGGCGCACGCTCAACCACCCGCTCGGCGGCGGCGAGGCGATCGAGATCGGCGGCCAGTGGGTCGGCCCCACGCAGGACCGGCTGCTCGCGCTGGCCGCGGACCTGGGCGTCGAGACCTTCCCCACGTACAACCAGGGCGACTACCTCTACTGGCGGCGCGGGTCCAAGCAGCGCTACAGCGCGAGCGGGCCGCTCGGCGCCGTGCCGCCCGACCCGACCGGCGTCGCCGACGCGTTCGCCGCGCTCACGAAGCTCGACGACATGGCGGCCGGCGTGCCGCGCCACGCGCCGTGGACCGCCGCGCGCGCCGCCGAGTACGACGGGCAGACGTTCGAGAGCTGGAAGCAGGCCAACGCGACGACCGACTCCGGGCGCTTCCTGCTCGACCTCGCGATCGAGGCGGTCTGGGCGGCCGAGCCGCGCGACGTCTCGCTGCTGCACGTCCTCATGTACATCGCGTGCGCGGGGAACGAGTCGACGCCGGGCTCGATCAACCGGCTCATCAACACGGCCGGGGGCGCGCAGGAGCGCCGATTCGCCGGCGGCTCGCAGCTGCTCTCGCTGCGGATGGCCGAGCGGCTCGGCGAGCGCGTGCTGCTCCGCCGCCCGGTGCGCCGGATCGTGCAGGGACGCAGCCGCGTGGACGTCGTCACCGACGCCGGCACGGTG
The DNA here is from genome assembly GCA_035940955.1 of Solirubrobacteraceae bacterium. Lineage (GTDB taxonomy): Bacteria > Actinomycetota > Thermoleophilia > Solirubrobacterales > Solirubrobacteraceae > CADCVT01. The sequence goes on along the minus strand of DASZEJ010000150.1, from coordinate 6,155 downwards.
TACGGGCGGCAGGCGATCGTCACGGGCCCGCCGGCGCTCACCGCGCTGATCGACTTCGAGCCGGCGCTGCCGGCCGACCGCGCCCAGCTCGTCCAGCGCTTCCCGCAGGGCAACGCGATCAAGTGCCAGGCGATCTACGACGAGCCGTTCTGGCGCCGCGACGGGCTGGCCGGCCAGGTCACCTCCGACGCCGACCCGGTGCGGATCACGTTCGACAACACGCCGCCCGACGGCGGCCCGGGCGTGCTGCTCGGGTTCATCGAGGGCCACGCCGCGCGGGTGTGGGCGCGCCGGCCGGCGGCCGAGCGGCGCGCCGCCGTGCTCGCGAACCTCGCTGACTACTTCGGCGAGCGGGCGCGGTCGCCGCGCGACTACGTCGAGATGGACTGGGCGGCCGAGCCGTGGACGCGCGGCTGCTACGTCGGCTTCACGCCGCCGGGCGTGCTGCTCGACTACGGCGAGGCGATCCGCCGCCCCGTCGACCGGGTGCACTGGGCGGGCGCCGAGATGGCGACGATCTGGAACGGCTACATGGACGGCGCCGTGCGGTCGGGGTCCGACGCGGCGCGCGCGGCGCTCGAGCGGCTCTAGCGCCGGTCGAAGCGGCGGCGGCGCCGGTCGACCTCGAACCACACGCGGCAGCCCTTCCCGTCCCGGTCGACCCCCCAGCGCGAGCTGAGCATGTCGAGCATCCGCAGCCCGTAGCCGGGGGCGCCGTGCCGGACGTCGGGGTCGAACCCGGGGCCGGGGTCGCGCACCTCGACGCGCACGAAGTCCTGCGTGACGCGGGCGGCGAGCACGATCCGGTCGTCGGGCCGCAGGCCGGCGTGGCGCACGCTGTTGGTCACCGCCTCCGACGTCAGCAGGCACACGGTGTGCTGGAGGTCGGCGTCGACCCCCTGGCGGACGAGCAGCCGGCGGGCGGCACCGATGGCCGCGGGCTCCGGGCGGAGCGCCACCACCAGGTCGTTCGTGGTCGAGGTCGAGGCCACGAGGATCTGCTTTGCCGCTGCGGGCCAGATTCATGCGTTGCGTTTCGCGAGCGCAAGTCTGTCGCGTGAGCGCTGCGCCGATCGGGAAACACAGTCGTCAGGACCACTGGAGTCAAGCCCAAGCACGGGGAGAGAGACATGGCCGCACGCTTCCGCCGCGACGACGACGGCGCGGGGACGACCGGCGCGCGCAGCGCGACGTCGGTGTCCGACGAGCCGCACACGCGCACGCACGACGACGACCGCGCCGACCTTCCGGCGACCCGCGACCGCGACCGCGTGCGCGGCACCGGCGTGGACCGCGGCATGATGGCCGCGGTGCGCGAGCGCCAGCGCGAGGAGTTCGGCGGCATCGCCTGGGGCTCTGCGTTCTTCGGCTGGCTGACCGCGATCGGCCTCGGCGCGATCCTCGCCGGCATCCTCAGCGCGACGGGCGCCGCCCTGGCGCTCACCGAGGGCGACCAGCTCGACGCCGGCGTCGAGACGATCGGCCTGGCCGGCGGCATCGCGCTGCTCGCCGTGCTGTTCGTCTCCTACTTCGCCGGCGGCTACGTCGCGGGCCGCATGGCCCGGTTCGACGGCGCCCGCCAGGGCGTGGGCGTCTTCGTGTGGGCGATCGTCATCGCCGTGGTCCTCGCCCTCGCGGCGTGGATCGGCGACTCGGAGTGGAACGTCTTCGGGCGCTTCGACCTGCCGCGGCTGCCGGTCGACGAGGGCGACGTCACGACCGGCGGCGCCATCGCGCTGGCCGCCGGGCTGCTCACGATGCTGATCGCCGCCGTGCTGGGCGGCAAGGTCGGCGAGCGGTTCCACCGCAAGGTCGACCGCCACGCGGTCGACTCCGGCAGGCTCTAGGGGAGGCAGGCGCCGCGAGCGGGGCGCGCTACGTGCGCGACTGCTCGCGGCGCATCGCCCGCAGCCGCTCGAGCGCCTCGTCGAGCGTCTCGGTCAGCCGCGCGACGCGGTCGATCGAGACCAGCGTGAGCACGCCGCGGGGCGACGTCCCCTCCGGCGCCACCACGATCAGCTCCTGCCGGCGCTCGGCCAGGCGCGAGGACAGCTCGAACAGGAGTCGCACCCCCGCGCTGTCGAGGTAGCGCAGGATCGAGAGGTCGAGGATGAGCGCCCAGCTCGCGTTCGCGACCTCCGCCTCGATCTGCTCGCGCACGCGGTCGACGTTCGCGAGGTCGACCTCGCCGGCCAGGCTCAGGACGACGCCGCCGTCGCGCCGGTCGACGGTCACCTCGGCGTCGGTCACGCGCGCCGCCCGGCGAGGCGCCATCCGAGCGTCACGGTCGTGCCCTCCGGGGAGCGCGCCACGTCGACGCTGTCGGCCGACGCGCGCATGAGCAGCGTGCCGCGCCCGCCGTCGCGCCCGCGCGGCTCGCGCCAGCGGCCGCCGTCGGCGATCGCGACCGTGAGCGCGTCGCCGTCGACGGCGGCGTCGACGCTGAACGTCGCGCGCTCCAGGCCGTAGGCGTGCTCGACCGCGTTGCTCGCGGCCTCGCTCGTGCACAGCGTCACCCGCTCGCGCAGCGGGCGCTCGACGCCCTGCGCCTGCAGCCAGCGCCGCAGCCGGCGCCGCAGGTCGCTCAGGGCGGCCGCCTCGGCGGGCAGCCGCATCCGGCAGCGCGCGGTGCCGGCCGGCACGTGGGCCGCGAGGACCGCGACGTCGTCGGCGCCCGCGCCGCCCGGCAGCAGCGCCGACACGGTCGCCTCGCACAGGGCGTCGGCCGACCCGTTCTGGCGGGCGGCCTCGCGCAGGCGCTCGAGCGCCGCGAGGATCGGCTCGCCGGGCCGCTCGACGAGGCCGTCGGTGTAGAGCAGCAGCATCGCCCCCGGCTCCAGGGTGCCCTCGGCCGCGGCATACGTCGTCTGCCCCAGCGCCCCGAGCGGGACCGACCGCCCGCCCTCGAGGAACTCGCGCGTCCCGTCGGCCCGGCGGACGAGCGGCGGCGGGTGGCCGGCGCTGACCCAGCTGAGCCGGCTGGTCTCCGGCTCGTAGAGGGCGAAGAGGACGGTCGCCATCTCGGTGTGGCCGTCGAGCAGGCGGTTGAGGCGGTCGAGGGTGCGCGCCGGGGAGTGGCCCTCGTAGGCGTACGCGCGCAGGCCGTTGCGCAGCTTGCCGACGAGGGCGGCGGCCGGGATGCCGCGGCCGACGACGTCGCCCATCACCAGGCCGACGTGGCCGTTGGGCAGCGGGAGGACGTCGTACCAGTCGCCGCCGACCTCGGCGCCGGCGCGCGCCGGCAGGTAGCGGGCCGCCAGCTCCAGCGGCTGGGCGTCGGGAAGGCGCGCGGGAAGGAGGCTGCGCTGGAGCGTCTCGGCGATCCGCTGCTCGCGGTCGGCGCGCTCCTCGGCGACCCGGGCGCGCTCGCGCTCGTCGTCGGCGCTGCGGCGCTCGGTGACGTCCTGCGCGGCGCCGACGACCGTTCCGCGCCGGCCGCGCCGGCCGCGCCGCGGCGACGGCTCGAAGCGCGTGAGCAGCGTGCGCACCTCGCCGTCCGGCCGGACCACGCGGTACTCGACCTCGCCGGGCCGGCCGTCGCCTTCGCCGCCGCCGTCGCGGCGGCTCGCCACGGCCCGCATGAGGCGCCCGCGGTCGTCCGGGTGCACGCACCGCTCGACGAACTCCGCCGCGCTCGGCTGCCAGTCCGGGTCGGCGCCGCACATCTCCGCGAACTCGGCGGAGACGAAGAGCCGGTCGCGGCGCGGGTCCCATTCCCACGCGCCGGCGCTCACCAGGTGCAGGGCGTCCGCGAGCCGCTCGGCCGCGCGCGGCATGCGGCGCGTGAACCGGATGTCGAGGTGGCGGACCGCGACGAGGATGAACCCCCAGTCGACGGCGGCCTGCACGCCGTGGATCGCGAACATGTGCCCGCTCGTCATCCATGCGGGCTGGTTGGCAAGCGTGTGGACGAGCAGCTCGACGTGCGTGAGCCCGCACGCCGTGAAGAACGCGATCGCCGCGATGCGCGCCGGGGCCGGCAGCCCGAAGCGCGGCGCGAGGTACGTCGCCATGACGAGGTAGGCGCTGGCGATCACGCCGTTCAGAGCGGCCATCACCGCAAACTGGCTCATCACATCATGTTTCGGCGATTGGGTGGTGGAACCTTGAGGGGTTCCTGCGCCGAGGTTGCCGGGCGACGACGAGCGCTACAGGCCCGGCGGGTGGCGGACCGTGTAGCCCGCCGTGGAGCGCATCGTGCTCGTCCAGCGCGAGCCGCCGCGGCCGAGCGCCGAGGTGTCGAAGCGCCGGCCGCGGATGACCATGAACGCGTGGCCGCGGTTGGCGTAGACGGTGATCCACCGGCCGGGGCCGGGCGAGCCCCAGCGCGCGAGCGAGCCCGAGTCGAGCGGGCTGCTCAGCGCGCCCGCCGCGTGCAGGACGTACGAGACGGTCCCGCTGCAGTCGTAGGCGCTGTCGCGGAAGGAGCGGTGGCCGCCGCCGAGCCGGTACGGGCGGCGGGCGATGCGGTTCGCGGCGCGGATCGCGCGGCGCACGCGGATCGGGATGCCGCCGCCCGTCGAGGACCCGCCGCGCAGCCGGCCGCGCCTCAGCACCGGGTGCCGGCCGCGGACGCCGAGGGCCGCCCAGGTCGCCGGGCCGACGATGCCGTCCGCGGTCAGCCCGCGGCTGCGCTGGAAGCGCTTGACGGCGCGCTGGGTCGCCGGGCCGAACACGCCGTCGGCGGCGATGCCGAGCCTGCGCTGGAGCAGCCGGACGCTCGCGCCGCGGCTGGCGACGCGCCCGGAGCCCGACGACCGCCGCGCGCGGCCGCTGCGCTTCAGCGCCCGCCAGGTGGCCGGGCCGGCGACGCCGTCGGCGGTCAGCCCGTGGCGGCGCTGGAAGCGCCGGAGCGCGCGGCGGGTGCCGGTTCCGAAGACGCCGTCGGCGCGCACGTGCAGCAGGCGCTGGAGCTTCTCGACGGCCGCGCCGCGGTCGCCGCGCTCGAGCGTGCGCTCGGCCGCCGCGGAGGCCGGGACGGCCAGCAGCGCCGCGCACAGCGCGAGGACCATCGAGAGATGTCGGGTACGCAGCTTCATGTCCGCTGCGCCTACGAGGTGAGCTGACGGGCTCGCGCTTGTGCGCTACGCCACCACGACGGCGGCGATTCGCCCCCGCGGCCCAAGGCCGCATCGGGTCCCCCGTTCGCCGGACGTCGGACGGCCGGCGACTCGGCGCGGGGCGGACGCTACCCAGCGTTTCCGCTGCAGCTCGCAAGATCCGTTGCAGCGGGGAGGAACGCAGGCGCCCGCCCGGACGGGGCGGGCGGACGGGCGCCTGCGCGGGCCTACGGCCGCTGGCCGATCTCGTCGACGACGCCCCGGTCGGTGCGCGCCATCACCTGCTGGACGCGGACCCCGTCGTCGCGGACGAGCGTGTCGCGCATGCCGAGGTACTCGTACGTCCTCGGGTCGAGGATCGTGACCCCGCTCAGGTGGTACCGCCGCGACGTGATCCCGATCCCGCGCCGTCCGAGGGCGTCGACCTGGTCCTCGACCACCTCGACCCCCGGAATCTGCGCCAGCGCCTCGAACATGGCGGCGCGCAGGCCGGGCGGCATGACGGCGCCGCCGCCCAGCAGGAAGGTCAGCGCCGTGTACTCGGTCTCGCGGTCCACGGCGTCCGAGATGCCCGGGCCGCCGAACCGGTCCACGAGCGCCGCACGCAGCTCGGCGCCGTCGGTCGGCAGGGCGGCGAGGTCCTCGTAGCGACGGGGGAGCCCGACCGACGGGTCCTGCGGGTTCGTGTCCCACGCCCGCCCGCGTTCGCTGCTGCGCGACGGACGGCTGCCGTCCACGGACTCCCACTGCTCGTCGACGAACCGCTCGACGGGCCCGCCGCCGATCGGGGTCTCCACGATCACGCGGCGCGTGTAGACGTACTGGTCGCCGCGGGGCGGGGTCACGTGCCGGTCGGCCCGCCTCGTCCGGTCCGCCGCCTGCAGCAGCAGCGGCGCGCCGCTCGCGAGCGGGACGGCCGGGGCACCGCCGCGCCGCGGCTCGTCGCCGCCCGGGGCGATCGCGCCCACGACGGCGATCGCGCAGACGGCGGCCGCGGCGAGCGCGAACGGGCCGGGGGCGGCCGCCCGCAGCCGCCCGCGCCGCCGGGGTGCGTGGGCCGCGGCGATCTCGCGGGCCAGCCGGGCGCGCGCGGCG
>DASZEJ010000149.1:0-25181 GCA_035940955.1 Solirubrobacteraceae bacterium | reverse complement strand
TCGGCCACCGCGCCGCCCGCGGCGTCCCCGCCGCGAGCACGCTGAAGGCGATGCTGCTGGTCGCGTACCTGCGCCGGCCGCAGGTGCGCGCCCGGCCCCTGCGCCGGGCCGACCGGGCGCTGCTCGCGCCGATGGTCCGCCGGTCGGACGACGCGGCCGCGACCCGCGTGCGCGACGTCCTCGGCAGCGCGGGCGTCGCCCGCTTCGCCCGGCGCGCGGGGATGAGGCGCTTCGAGGCCCACCCGGTCTGGGGCCTCAGCCGGGTCGACGCCGCCGACCTGACGGCGTTCATGCTGCGCGCCGACCGGCTCACGCCCCGCCGCCACCGCGCCTACGCGATGCACCTGCTGCGCACGATCGTCGCCCGCCAGCGGTGGGGCGTCGCGCGCGCCCGGCCGCGCGGCTGGCGCCTGTACTTCAAGGGCGGCTGGGGCTCGGGCACCGGCCGCGTCGACCACCAGGTCGCGCTGCTGACCCGCGGCGAGCACCGCGTCGCGCTCGCGATCACGACGACCGCCAACGGCAGCCACGCGGCCGGCAAGCGCACGCTCGAAGGCGTCGCCAGGCGCCTGCTCCGCGGCCTCGCCCGGGCGGCCGGCTGACGCATGCCGCTCGCTCTCGAGCCCGGCCTGCACGCCGGCGACCACTACGCGATCGCGCTCTTCTTCGGCGGCGTCGCGCTCGTCGTCGCCATCGGCGCGCTCTCGCACGAGCACGAGCGCGCGTGGTCGGCCGCCGTCATCTACCTCGGGCTCGGGCTGCTCGCCGCCATCGGGTTCGAGGTCCTCGACGTCGCGCCGCTGAGCCCGCTCGACGGCAACCGCGTCGTCGAGCGCGTCTGCGAGCTGGCGATCCTGATCGCCGTCTTCACCGCCGGGCTCAGCGTCGAGCGGCTGATCAGCCGCCGGCAGTGGCGGTCGGTCGGCGTGCTGCTGCTCGTCGTGATGCCGCTGACGATCGCCGCGGTGGCCGCCTTCGCCAGCCTGGCGATGGGCCTGTCGCTCGGCGCCGCGCTGATGCTCGGCGCGATCCTCGCGCCGACCGACCCCGTCCTGGCCGGCGACGTCGGCCTCGGGCCGCCGGGCGCGAGCGAGCGCGCCGAGGAGCCGCACTTCAGCCTCCACACCGAGGCCGGCCTGAACGACGGGCTCGCCGCGCCGTTCGTGCTCGCCGGCGTGCTGATCGCCACCGAGGGCGGGACCGGCTGGATCGGCGAGTGGGTGCTGACGGACGTGCTCTACGCCGCGGGCGTCGCGACCGTGGCCGGCGCGCTCGCGGGCTGGCTGATCGCCGGGGCGACCGTCGAGCTGCGCGACCGGGGGTTCCTCTCGCACGACTTCGACGCCTTCGTCGCGCTCGCGGCCGTGCTGGTCGTGTACGGGGCGGTCGAGGCGGCCGGCGCGTACGGGTTCCTCGCCGTCTTCTGGGCCGGCTTCGCGTTCCGCCGCTACGAGTTCGAGCACGAGCTGAACCGCCGGATGCACGACGGCGCCGACGAGTACGCGAAGCTGCTCGAGCTCGGGGCGATCCTCGCCTTCGGCTCGATCGTCACGCTCGACGGCCTGGGCGAGCCGGGCGTCGCCGGCTGGCTGCTCGGCCCGCTGCTGATCTTCGTCATCCGCCCGGCGATCGTGCTGCCGCTCGCGACCGGCTCGCTGATGAGCTGGGGCCAGCGGCTCTTCATCGCGTGGTTCGGCGTGCGCGGGATCGCCGCGGTGTTCTACGCCGCGTACGTCGCCCACACCGGCGCGCTGCCGGCGGACGAGACCGCGACGGTGTTCTGGACGACCGTGGTCGTCGTCGCCGTCTCGATCGTCGTCCACGGGGTGAGCGCGTCGCCGCTCACCCGGCGGATGCTGGAGCGCGCTCCTTCGCGGTGACGGTCGTGACGGGCAGGCCGAGCCCGTTCAGCTTGTGCGGCAGGTCGAGCCGCAGCCACTTCGAGAAGCGCGTCGGCAGCGTGGAGATGATGATCTCGTCGAAGCCGTGGACGTTCACGGCGTCCTGGATCGCGTCGAGCGGCGACGAGACCCCGATGAGCCCCTCGACGCGGCCGCCCGCCGCCTCCTCGAGCAGCGGCAGCGCCAGCGACAGCAGGTCGCGCGCCTCGTCGTCCGGCGCGTCCTCCGGGTCGGCGACACGGGTGATGCCGTGCACCGCCTTCGGCACCAGCAGCGTGAAGCTCGCCGGCCCGCGGGCGGCGCGCTCGCGCACCGCGTCCATCAGCGCCTGGGTGGCGGCGGTCTTGTGGGCGACGACGAGGACCCGCGCGGGCTGCTCGGTCATGGCACGCCGACGCTACCGGCCGCCTGCGCCGGGCACAACCCCCGCGTCGCGCGTCAGCCGCTGCGCGAGGTACACCGGGATGAACGACAGCAGGATCACGAACACGGCCACCACGTTCACGATCGGCAGCTGGTTGGGCCGCGAGAGGTTGGCGAGGATCCAGATCGGCAGCGTCTGGTCCGGCCCGGCGGTGAACGTGGTGACGATGACCTCGTCGAACGACAGCGCGAACGCGAGCAGCGCCCCGGCCAGCAGCGCGCCGCGCAGCGCCGGGAACGTCACGAGCGCGAACGTCTGCCACGTGTTCGCGCCGAGGTCGGCCGACGCCTCCTCCAGCGACGTGCCCGTCCGCCGCAGCCGCGCGACGACGTTGTTGTAGACGACGACGATGCAGAACGTGGCGTGCCCGACGACGATCGTGAACAGCCCGAGCGACACGCCGAACGGCTCGAGCACCTCGCGGAACGTCGCGTTCAGCGCCATGCCGGTGACGATGCCGGGCAGCGCGATCGGGAGGATCACGAGGAACGAGATCGTCTCGCGCCCGAAGAAGCGGTAGCGCGCGACGGCCATCGCCGCGAGCGTCCCCAGCAGCAGCGCGATCGCCGTCGCCCCGAGCGCCGCCTTGGTCGACATCCACAGCGCGTCGCGCGCGCCCGGGTTGTCGATCGCCCGGCCGAACCACTCGAGCGTGAAGCCGGGGATCGGCCACGTCTGGATGCGCCGCTCGTTGAACGCGTAGAGCACGATCAGGAGCAGCGGCAGCCAGATGAACGCGAGCGTGATCGCGGTCCCGACCCGCAGGAAGAGGCGCGTGCCGGCCGAGAGCCGCACCTACATCGCCTCGAACGCGCCCAGCCGGCGGGCGATCAGCAGGTAGACGATCATCACGACGACCGGCACCGTCGCGAACGCCGCCGCCAGCGGCAGGTTGTTGGCGACGCCGACGTTCGCGTACACGACGTTGCCGATGAACTGCGTGCTCGAGACGAGCCCCGGCGTGATGTAGTCGCCGAGCGTCAGCGAGAACGTGAAGATCGAGCCGGCGACGACCGCCGGCAGCGCGAGCGGCAGGACCACGCGCCGGAACGTGTGGCCGGCGCCGGCCCCCAGGTCGCCCGAGGCGTCGAGCAGCGAGCTCGGGATCCGCTCGAGCCCCGCGTAGATCGGGATGATCATGAACGGCAGCCACAGGTAGCTGAAGACCAGCCACGTCGCGACGTTGCCGTAGCCCGGGCCGTCGATCCCCAGCGGGTCGAGCGCCCAGTTGAGGATCCCCTCCTCGGAGAGGATCGTGCGCCACGCGTACACCTTCACCAGGTAGCTCGACCACAGCGGCATCAGCACCGCGACGACGAGCAGCGCCCGCACCCGCGGCGACGCGACCTTCGCCATGTAGAAGGCGATCGGGAACGCGAGCAGCGCGTCGGTCACCGTCACCGCGGCGGCGATGCCGACCGTCCGCATCACGATGTTCCGGTACACCTCGCCCTCCGCGATCGTGCGGAAGTTGTCGAGCGAGGTGTCCTTGACGACCTCGGCGGTGAACGGGTCGAGCTGCCAGAACGCCGCCACGAGCAGCACGGCCAGCGACCCCAGGTAGGCGATCACCAGCCAGCCGATCGGCCCCGCGAGCAGCAGCGAGAGCCGCACGCGGGGCCGGGCTGCGAGCAGGTCGCTCAGCCGGCGGCCGAGCGACCTGCGATCAGCGGGGACGGTGGCCGCCGCCACCTAGGTCAGCCCTTCACTTCCGTCCAGGCCTGCACCCACTCGTTGTAGTCCTTGCAGACGTTCCCGCGCTCGTCGCCGCAGTTCTTCGTCGGCGTCGTCCAGAACGCGACCTTCTCGAAGTAGGCCTCGTCCTCGGCGTGGAAGATCTCGCAGTGGTCCTTGTTGGCGGTGAGGGCGCACGACTTCTGGTTCGACGGCGCCTCCCCGAACCACTCGGCCACCTCGGCGTTCGCCTGCGGGCTGATGATGTGGTTCATCCACATGTACATGCAGTTCGGGTGCTTGGCCTTGGAGTGGATCATCCAGGTGTCCGACCACCCGGTGGAGCCCTCCTTGGGCAGCGTCGTCCCGACCTTCACCTTGCCGTCCGCCTCGATGAGGTTGGCGATGACCTGCCAGGTCGTCCCGACGACGGTGTCGCCGTTGTTGAAGGCGGCCTGCTCCTTCGTGTAGTCGGACCAGTACTCGCCGATGACCTGGCGCTGCTTCTTGAGCAGGTCGATCGCCGCGCTGAACTGCTTGTCGTCGAGCTCGTAGACGTTCTCGATCCCCAGCTCGGGCTGCGTCGCCTTCAGGTACAGCGCCGCGTCGGCGATGTAGATCGGGTTGTCGTACGCGGTGACCTTGCCCTTGTGCGGCGAGCTCTCGTCGAACACGACGCCCCAGCTGTCGGGCGCCGGCTTGACCTTCGCCTTGTTCCACATGAGGAGGTTGGCGCCGCGGCCGTGCGGCACGCCGTACATCTGGCCGTCGACCGAGTTGTGCGGCTTGTCCTTCAGCGCGTCGTAGACGTCGGCGTAGTTCGGGATGAGGTCGGTGTTGACCGGCGCGACGTCGCCGCCGGCGATGAGCCGCAGCGTCGCGTCGCCCGAGGCCGACACGCCGTCGTAGTTGCCGGTGCGCATGAGGGTCACCATCTCGTCCGACGTGTTGCCGGTCTTGACGTTGACCTTGCAGCCGGTCTCCTTCTCGAAGCCCGACACCCAGTCGACCTTCGGGTCGGTCTGGCCGCTCTCGACGTAGCCGGCCCAGGCGATCAGGTCGACGCGACCCTCGCCCTTCCCGAGCTTGTCGAGCGCCTTGATGCCCTCGGGCGCCTTGACCTGCGCGCCCGACGCCTGGGTGGCGCCGCCGCCACCGCCGCCGCCGCCGTTCTCGTCCTCGTCGTCGCCGCAGCCGATCGCGCCGAGCGCGAGCGCCGTGGTGACCGCCAGGACCGCGGCCATGAACCGATGCTCTCTCACTGCCCCTCCTCCTGCTCGGAGATGGCGGACGCCTGCGCGTCGCGCCACGCAACGTTGACCTTCCTCCCAGGTGCCTCGAGCGCGTCCGCCGACGTCGTCTCGAGGTTCTGCCGGACCACCTGAAGCGTCCCGCCGCGATCCAGCTCGACCACGTACTTCGTCACCGACCCGGCGTACGCCGAGGCGACGACCCGCCCGCTCTCGACGTGCCAGCCCTCCCCCGCGGCCGGCTCGCCGTCGTCGTGCATGCGGACCTTCTCGGGCCGCACGGTGAAGCGCCGGCCGTCGCGCTCCAGCACGTTCGACACGCCCACGAACCCCGCGACGAACTCGCTCGCCGGGTGCTCGTAGACCTCCTCGGGCGTCCCGACCTGCTCGATCCGCCCGCGGTTGAACACGGCCAGGCGGTCGCTCATCGTGAGCGCCTCCTCCTGGTCGTGCGTGACGTACACGAACGTGATGCCGACCTCCTGCTGGATGCGCTTGAGCTCGATCTGCATCCCCTGGCGGAGCTTGAGGTCGAGCGCGCCGAGCGGCTCGTCGAGCAGGAGGACCTGCGGGCGGTTGACGATCGCGCGCGCGAGCGCGACGCGCTGGCGCTGGCCGCCGGAGAGCTGGGCCGGCCGGCGGTCGCCGTACTCGGCGAGCTGCACCATCGCCAGCGCCTCGCGAGCGCGCTCGCGGCGATCGGCCTTGCCCACCTTCTTGACCCGCAGCCCGTACTCGACGTTCTGCTGGACGGTCATGTGCGGGAACAGCGCGTAGTCCTGGAACACCGTGTTGACGTCGCGCGCGTACGGCGGGCGGCGGGCGACGTCCTCGCCGCGCAGCCGGACCTCGCCCTCGTCGGGGATCTCGAACCCCGCGATGAGCCGCAGCGTGGTGGTCTTGCCGCTGCCGCTGGGGCCGAGCAGCGTGAAGAACTCGCCCCGCGCGACGTCCAGGTCGACGCCGTCGACGGCGGCCACGTCGCCGTAGCGCTTGACGAGCCCGCGCAGCGCGATGTCGGGCGCCGCTGCGTCCTGCGCAGGGGCCGGTGGGGGCGTCTCCGTGGTCCGAGCCGTCGAAGCCATCACTCCGTTACGGCCAACGTATTCGACGCGCTGCCGCCGCCGCCACCTGCCGCTGTGGCCAGTCTTCGCTTTTCCGTTGCGCCTCAGTGGCGCGCGGCGACCGCCTCGGCGCGCGCGCGGCGGGCCGCCGAGCCCGCGGCGGCGACCATCGCGGCGCCCGCTGCGCACACCGCCGCGGCCAGGAACGCGGCCTGGTAGCCCGCCTCGTCGGCGATCAGGCCGACGAGGGGCCCGGCGGCGCTCAGCCCCACGTCCCAGAACGACGTGTACGCGCCGAGTGCCGCGCCCTGGCGCGTCGGATCGCCGCGCATGATCACCATCAGCGCGAGCGAGGGGTACAGGAGCGAGAACCCGGCGCCGGTGAGGACGGCGCCGGCGAGCGCGATCGGCAGGCTGTCGGCGGCCGCGACCACGCACAGCCCGGCCGCCTCGCCGATGCCCGACCAGAGCGCGACGCGGTGCGGGCCGAGCCGGTCGGGGAGGCGGCCGAGCAGCAGGCGCGTGAGCACGTACGTGCTGCCGAACGCCGTGAACACGAGCGCGCCGTGCCCCACGCCGCGGCGGTCGAGGTGCAGCACGACGAACGCGGCCAGCGCCGCGTAGCCGACGCTGGCCAGCGCGAGCGCGACGCCGGGGCGCACCGCCGCCCGCGGCAGCAGCTGGGAGCGCTGCGGGTGGCGCGGCGCGGGGTCCGGCAGCCGCAGCCCCACGACCGCCGCGACCACCGGGGTGACCGCGGCGAAGATCCAGACCGCGTCGTAGCCGGAGAGCTCGAGCAGCGCCGCGCCCGCCAGCGGGCCGAGCGTCAGCCCCGACCACATGCTCAGGCCGGCGAAGCCGACGAGCTGCCCGCGCCGGTCGGCCGGCGCCTGCGAGACGATCCACGCCGCGGCGGCGGTGAAGACGAGCCCCTCGCCGATGCCGAGCAGCAGGCGGGCGCCGATCATGGTGGGCACCGAGTCGGCGACCAGGTACGCGAGGCCGGCGGCCAGCTCGAACGCGGCGCCCGCGACGAACAGCACCCGGCGCCCGCGGGCGTCGGCCAGCCGCCCGCCGACGGGGCGCGCGACGATCGCCGAGATGCCGGCGGCGGTGACCACGACCGCGACCGCGACGTCGCCCGAGTCGAGCGGCCCGCGGACGTAGCGCGGCAGGACCGGCAGCACGCAGCCGACCGCGAGGAACGCGCCGAACAGCGCGAGCAGGATCCCGGCGATAGGGCGCCGCCCCGGCCCCTCGGTGTCCGCTGTGTTGCTCATGTGGTGAACAGATACCGTGTGATCGGTGAGTACGCACCCGGTGCGCGAGATCAGCGTGGTCTACACCACCGGCTGGTGCCGGAGCGGGACGACCATCCTCGGCAACATCCTCAACGAGGTCGACGGCTGGCTGCACGTCGGCGAGCTGCACTTCCTGTGGCGCAACGGCGTCCTCGGGACGGGCACGAACGAGCTGTGCGGCTGCGGTGAGCGGCTGCGCGAGTGCGGCGTGTGGGGGTCGGTGCTGCGCGAGCACGAGTCCGCCACCGGGAGGTCCCTCGAGCGGATCGGCCAGGACGTCGAGCGCTGGCAGCAGAGCGCCTTCCGCACCCGGCACACGTTCGGCCTGCTGCGCCGCGACCCGCCGGCGCTGCGCCCCGGCGCCGACACCGCCGGCTACCTCGACGCGCTCGCCCGCACCTACCACGCGGCCGCCGCGGCGACCGGCGCGTCGGTGCTGGTCGACAGCTCGAAGTACGCGTCCGAGGCGGCGCTGCTCGGCCGCATGCTGGGCGTGCGCCCCGCGATCGTCCACATGGTCCGCGACCCGCGCGGCGTCGCGCTGTCGTGGGCGCAGCCCAAGGGCTACATGCCGAGCATGGGCCCCGCGGCGAGCACCCTGCACTGGATCGGCTTCAACCTCGCGGCCGAGGCCGTCAACGCGCGCTACCGCGACCGCTCGCTCACGCTGCGCTACGAGGACTTCATGGCCGAGCCGCAGGCCTCGGTCGAGCGCGTGCTGCGGCTGGGCGGCGGCGGAGCGAACCCCGTCGACGGCGACACGGTGACGCTCGGGGCGAACCACACGGTCACCGGCAACCCCGACCGCTTCGCGAGCGGAGCCGTCCGGCTGCGCCGCGACGATCGCTGGCGCGCCAGGCTCCCGCGGCGCGACGCGGCGACGGTCTGCGCCATCGGAGGCGCCATGATGCTCAGCTACGGTTATATGGACAGGTAGTTCCGGGTACACAACCGTCTCGCAACGAAGCGGGGTTGGAGAGCATCTATGGAGATCCGAGAGAGGGAACTGGCGCTCGAGGGCGGCCAGCCGGTCCGCACCGCGCCGTGGCCGACCTACGACAAGGGCGACGTCTTCGTCCACGCAGAGGACGAGGAGGCGGGCCTGCGCGCGCTGCGCAGCCACCTGTACTTCCGCTACGACGTCCGCCCGTTCGAGGAGACGGAGGTGGCCCGCTTCGAGGCCGCGATCCGCGACTTCTTCGGCTGCCGGCACGCGCTCGCCCTCTCGTCCGGCACCGCGGCGATCGCCGTCTCGCTCATGGCGCTCCGGCTGCCGCCCGGCTCGCTCGTCGCCTGCCCCGGCTTCACCTTCGCGGCCACGCCGAGCGCGATCCTGCTCGCCGGGCACCGGCCGCTGCTCATCGAGGCCGACGAGAACCTGCACTTCGACGTCGCCGACCTGCGCCGCAAGTACACGCCGGACATGCGCGCGATCGTCGTCGTCCACATGCGCGGGTTCGGCAGCGACGTCGACGAGATCCGCCGGTTCGCCGACGAGGTCGGCGTCCCCGTGGTCGAGGACGCGGTCCCGGCGCTCGGCGCCGACCTGCGCGGGCGGCGCCTGGGCACGATCGGCCGCGCCGGCTGCTTCTCGACCCAGTCCGACAAGTCGATCAACACCGGCGAGGGCGGCTTCCTCGTCACCGACGACGACGAGCTGTTCGAGCGCGCGATCGTGCTCTCGGGCGCGTACGAGGGGCGGCTGCGCCGCCACCTCGGCGGCCGCGAGCCGGTGACCGACGACCTCGACCTGCCGCTGTTCAACTTCCGCATGGACGAGATCCGCGGGGCGGTGGCGGCGTCGCAGATGCAGCGGCTCGCGCTGCGCGTCCGGCTGCTGCGCTCGAACTACGCGTACGTCACCCACCGGCTCGCCAGCCTCGACCGCCTCGCGCTGCGCGAGCCGGTCGCGCCCGACTCGGTCCTCGGCGAGGCGCTGCTGTTCCGCGTCCCCGACGCCTCGCCCGACGAGGTGTCGTGGTTCGCCGAGGCGCTGCGCCACGAGGGCATCGACGCCCGCGCGCTCGGGTGCTGCCGCGACGTCAACGTGCGCTGCTTCTGGAACTGGAGGTTCGCGTTCCCGGGCGCCGACGCCGAGCAGGTCCAGGCCAGCCTGCCGCGGACCTCGCGGCTGCTCAAGGAGACGATCGACATCCCGCTCGCCCCGCGGCTGACGCGAGAGGACTGCGACCAGCTCGTCGAGGCGATCGCCAAGGTGACCGCGGCGCTCGAGGAGGGCGCCGCGACCGCCGCCTAGCGGGGGAGGCGCACCCGCACGAAGTGGCCGGGCAGGTGGACGGCCAGGCCCTCGCGGATCTCGCCCTCGAGCGCCAGGCCGTTCACGTCCCGGGTCAGCCGGATCGTCGCGTCGCGGCGGTCGAGGACGGTGGCGGCCGCGTGGAAGTCGCCGACCAGCGCGAAGCCCGGCGGCACCATCCGCGTGCGGTTGAACCGCACGCCGGCCTCGGCCAGCGACGCCAGGAAGCCGCCCTGGCCGACGAGCGGCCACCAGTCGGCGGGGTTCATGACCACGCCGTCGGCCGAGCCGCCGTACCACTCGCAGGTGGCCGCGGCGGCGAGCAGCGTCTCGGCGACGGTGCCGCGCGGCTCCTGGTCGCGCAGGCCCTCGGTGCGCAGCAGGCCGCGGACGGCGCCGTCCCCGGTGCCGTTCAGCAGCGCGTCGTTCTCGGCCGTGCACAGGCGCACGATCAGCCGGTAGTCGACGAACGCGGCCAGCGCGGCCGGGTCGTCGAGGATCTCGGCGGGGATCGGCGCCCGGGCGGCGATCGGGTGCACCTCGGCCTCGACGGCGAACGCGCGGAAGCCGGCCTCGGGCGCCTCGTGGGCGCCGCCCACGTCGTCGGGCGAGCCCTCGAACGTCGCCACCTCGCGCGCGTACGTGACGCGGTCGTCGTCGACGTGGGCGACCTTCAGCAGGTCGCGGACGATGTACCGCGGGCGCCGCTGCGCGGGCGGGAACAGCGTGGTCAGCGAGGCGGCGAGGCGCAGCGTGGCGCCGTCGCCCTGGCGCGCGTAGGCCCGGGCGAACTCGGCGCCGGGGCTGCGGGACTCGAGCTGGGGGTCGGCGAGGAGCAAGATCCGTCATCCTAGAGCGATGGAGGGATACTGAACATGTCCGTGGCCGTAGCCGACGCCGAGCGCTTCCGGGCGGAGGGCTGGTGGCGCGACCGGACCGCGATCGACGACCTGCGCGCGGCCGTCGAGCGGCATCCCGGGAAGACGGCGTTCGTCGCGCGCTCGCTGGGGCGCGACGAGACGGTGACGCTCACCTTCGACGAGCTGCTGCGGCGCACCGACCGCTGCGCCGGCGGGCTGCTCGCGCTGGGCGTCGAGCCCGGCGACGTCGTCACCCTGCAGCTCCCGAACTGGTGGGAGCTCGTCGTGCTCAGCCTGGCCTGCACGCGCATCGGCGCGGTCGTCGGCCCCGTCATGCCGATCATGCGCCGGCGCGAGATGCGCCACGCGCTCGGCCTCACCGAGGCGCCCGTGTGCGTCGTGCCCGGCGTGTGGCGCGGCTTCGACCACGCCGCGATGCTCGACGAGCTGGCCGGCGAGCTGCCCTCGCTGCGCCACGTCGTCGTGGTCGGCGAGCCGCGGCCGGGGCAGGTCGGCTTCGACGAGCACTTCGGCCGCGCGTGGGAGGACGAGCACCCCGCGTCCGCGCTCGACGCGCTCGCCCCCGACCCCGACGCGCCCGCGCAGATCCTCTTCACGTCCGGCACCACCGGCGAGCCGAAGGGCGTGCTCCACACGCACAACACGCTCGACGCCGCCATGCGCGGCGAGCCCGAGGCCCTCGGCCTGACCGGCGACGACGTCATCACGATGGGCTCGCCGATGACCCACCAGGCGGGCTACCTGTACTGCATGCTCATGCCGATCGCGCTCGGCGCGACCGCCGTCCTGCAGGACGTGTGGGACGCCGACGTGCTGCTCGACCACGTCGCCGAGCACCGGGTGACGTTCACGATGGGCGCGCCGCCGTTCGTGCTCGACACGATCGCCGCCCAGCGGCGCGAGCAGCGCGACGTCTCGTCGCTGCACTCGTTCGCGTGCGGGTCGGCGCCGGTGCCGCCGCACGTCGTGGAGGAGGTCATGGAGGTGCTCGGCGCGCGCCTGCACGCGCTGTGGGGCATGACCGAGAACGGCACGGTGACGATCACCCGGCCGGAGGACCCGCCGATGCTCGCCGCCGACAGCGACGGCAGCCCGATCCCGTGGATGGAGGTGCGGATCGTCGACGACGGCGGCGCGCCGGTGGCCGAGGGCGAGGTCGGGCGGCTGCTCGTGCGCGGCGCGTCCCAGTGCGCCGGCTACTACCGCCGGCCGGAGGTCTACGCCGCGGCGCTCGACGACGAGGGCTGGTTCGACACCGGCGACCTCGCGCGCTCCGACGGGCACGGCGGGATCCGCATCGCCGGGCGGCTGAAGGACCTCGTCATGCGCGGCGGCGAGAACATCCCCGTGCTCGAGGTCGAGGCGGCGCTGTACCGCCACCCGCGGGTGCGCGAGGTGGCGATCGTCGGCTACCCCGACGAGCGGCTCGGCGAGCGGGCGTGCGCGTTCGTCGCCGCCGAGGGCGAGCCGCCGGACCTGCCCGAGCTGCAGCGCCACCTCGACGCCGCGGGGATGGCGCGCCAGTTCTGGCCCGAGCGCCTGGAGCTCGTCGACGAGCTGCCCAAGACGCCGTCGGGCAAGGTGCAGAAGTTCCAGCTGCGCGAGCGGCTGGCCGGCTGAGCCGTGGACTTCGAGCTGGGCCCGGAGGAGCGCGAGCTCGCCGAGCGGGTGCGGGCCTTCGCCGCCGAGGCGCTGGCGCCGCGCTACCAGGCCGACCACCGCGCGGGCCGGCTCGGCGACGGGCTGCACGCGGCGCTCGCCGGCGCGGGGCTGATGGGGCTGCGCATCCCGCGCGACCACGGCGGTCTGGAGGTGGGCGCGGTCGCGACCGGCGCGGCGCTGGAGGCGATGGCCCGGGCGAACTTCAACGCCTGCTACCTCGTCCTCAACGCGGCGCTGATCTCCGACATCCTCGTGGCCAACGGCGACGAGCGCCAGCGGCCCGCGTGGCTCGAGCCGCTCGCCGGCGGCGAGGTCGTGCCCGCGCTGTGCCTGACCGAGCCGGCGCACGGGTCGGACGCCGCGTCGATCGAGCTCGAGGGCCGGCGCGACGGCGACGGCTGGCGGCTCGTCGGCGAGAAGGCGTCGGTCGCGCTCGGCGTCTACGCGCACCGCGCGGTCGTCTTCGCCCGCACCGGCGGCCCGGGCGCGCGCGGCGTCACCGCGTTCTGGGTGCCGCTCGACGACGCGTTCGTCGAGCGCCGGCCGTACGACGACGTCGGCAACCGCGCGGTCGGGCGCGCCGCGCTCACGTTCGACGGGCTGCGGGCCGGGCCGGAGGACGTCATCGGCGGCGAGGGGCTCGGCTTCGTCCAGGTGATGCGCGGGTTCGACTACTCGCGAGCGCTGATCGGGCTGATGTGCCTGGCCGCGGCGTCGGCGTCGGTCGACGAGGCGCTCGAGCACGCGCGCACGCGGCAGGCGTTCGGCCAGCCGATCGGCAGGTTCCAGGCCGTCTCCTTCCCGCTCGTCGAGTACGCGACCCAGCTGCGGGCCGCCCGGCTGCTGTGCTTCCAGGCGCTGTGGCTGAAGGACCGCGGGCAGCCGCACACGATCGAGGCGAACATGGCGAAGTGGTGGGCGCCGCGGCTGTCGGTGGACGCCGCGCACCAGGCGCTGCTGACGTTCGGCCACCACGGCTGGTCGGAGGAGCTGCCGCTCGCGCAGCGGATGCGCGACGTGATGGGGCTGGAGATCGGCGACGGGACGGCGCAGATCACGAAGCTCGTGGTCGCACGGGCGCTGCTGGGGCGCGAGGCCGCGCCGTGACGCCGTCAGGCGGCGTGGGTGCCGCCGCCGTGGACGGGCACGACGGCGCCGGTGATGAAGTTCGCCGGCTCGCTGGCGAGGAAGGCGGCGACGGCGCCGAAGTCGTCGGGGCGGCCGAGGCGGCCGAGCGGGATGCCGCGGGCGATCTCGCTCCGCCGGGCCTCGTCGGTGAAGCCCTCGACGAGCGGCGTGAGGTGGTAGCCCGGGGCGAGCACGTTGACGGTGACGTCGCCGGGGCCGAGGTCGCTGACCAGCGCCGTGGCGTAGCCGGCGAGCGCCGGGCGGATCGCGGTCGAGAGCGCGTACTCGGGCAGCGGGTCGACGATCGCCTCGGAGGCGACGAGCAGGATGCGGCCCCAGCCGGCGGCGCGGACGTGCGGCAGCGCGGCCTGGACGACGCCGATCAGCGCCAGCGCGCTCAGCTCGAACGCCTCGCGGTACGCGTCGCGGCCGAACGCCGTGGCGCGGCCCGCCGGCGGCCCGCCCGCGTTGGCGACGACGACGTGGACGGCGCCCAGCTCGGCCGCGACGCCGTCGACCCACGAAGCGACCGCGCGCTCGTCGCGCACGTCGAGCGCCTGCGCCGTCACCTGCCCGGGACCGCTCGCCGCGACGCGCTCGCGGGCCTCGGCCAGGCGCTCCGGGTCGCGCGCGGCGAGCGCGACGTGCGCTCCCTCGGCGGCCAGCCGGGAAGCGACGGCGAGGCCGAGCCCGCTGGACGCGCCGGTGACGAGCGCGACGCGACCGCTCAGGCCAAGCTCCATGGAGCGCGACTCTAGCGACATGCTGACGATCGACACCGGCATGTTCGGCCAGCCGGAGACGACCGCCGTCTACCTCCATGCCGGGCGCCTGACGGTGCTGATCGACACCGGGCCGCGGTCGACGGTCGAGCGGGTGCTGGACGGGCTGGCGGCGGCGAGCGTCGAGAGCGTGGACTGGATCGTGCTCACCCACGTCCACCTCGACCACGCGGGGGCGGCCGGCACGCTGGCGCGCCGCTTCCCCGGGGCGCGCTTCGCCGTGCACCGCCGGGGCGCCCGGCACCTGGCGAGCCCCGAGCGGCTGTGGGAGAGCGTGTCGACGGTGTACGGTCGCGCCGCGGCCGAGGAGCTGTGGGGCGGCGTCGACCCGGTGCCGGAGGACCGCATCCGGCCGGTCGACGACGGCGACCGGCTGGAGCTGGGCGACCTCGTGCTGCGCGCCGTCGCGACGCCCGGCCACGCCCCGCACCACCACGCGCTGCTCGACGAGGGCAGCGGCGTCGCGTACGTCGGCGACGCGCTCGGCGTCCGGCTGCCGGACGCGGGCACCTACGACGCCGCCACCCCGCCGCCGGACTTCCAGTACGAGACCGCGCTGCGGTCGGTCGAGCGGGTGCGGGGGCTGGGCGCGGCCTCGCTGTGGCTGAGCCACTTCGGGCCCGCCGACGCGGGGACGGCGCCGCTGGACGTCGACGCGGCGTGCGACGCGGCGGCCGACGCGCTGCGCCGCTGGCGCGAGTGGACGCTCGCGGCCCTGCGCGACGGCGGCGCGGGCGGCGCCGAGGCGGCGGTCGTGGAGGGCGTGATGCGCAGGGCGCGCGCGGCGCTTCCCCCCTCGATGGACGAGGGCACCCGGCGGCGGGTCGAGACCGCCACCTCCTACCGGGTGAACGTGGCCGGGATCCTGGCCGACCTGCGGCGCGCCGACCGGTGAGCGAGCCCCGCGCATTTGCGCAGAGATTTCGCATTACGAAGGATATCTCGAACAGATACGCTCCGGGTCGCCGAGCGGGGATGGTGGCGCAGCACGATCGGCACGGACGGCCCCCTCGATGCAGACACCCACCCACCACCCGCGGTTGGCCGGCGCCGGGGCCCGGGCGGAGCGGCACGGGTGGGCGCAGCCGGCGGGGGGCGCGCCCGGCGGCGAGCCGATCACCGTCGCCATCGAGCACCGCACGGACCTGGTGGGCGCCGGGCTGCGCGCCGAGGTCGCGGCCGACGAGCGCTTCCGGCTCATCGCCGCGGCCGGCTCCGGCCCGGGCCTGGACCGCGTGCTGTCGGCGTTCTCGCCGCGCGTCGCGATCGTCGACCTCGCCTCGACGGCCTCCGCGCCCGCCGTCGCGGCGCTGTGCGAGCGCCACCCGCGCTGCGCCGTCGTCGTGCTCGCCGCCGCCGGCGGCGACGCCGCGGTGCCCGGGCTCCTGCACGCCGCGGGCGCCGGCGCGTTCCTGCCGCGCTCGCTCCCGGCGGCCGACGTGCTCGCCGCGATCGCGCTCGTCGCGGGCGGGCTGCGGATCTTCCCCCGGCCGTGCGCGGCGCCCGAGCGGAGCGGCCCCGGCCTGACGATCCGCGAGCGGCTGGTGTTCGGGCTGATCCGCGAGGGCCAGTCCAACGCCCAGATCGCCCTGTGCCTGAACATCAGCGTCGAGACCGTGAAGACGCACGTCAAGAACGTGCTGCGCAAGCTGGGCGCCGAGTCGCGCCACCAGCTCGTCGAGCTGCGTCCCTCGTTCTGACCCTCCCCCTCCCTCCCACGAGGGATAGGCAAGGCCGCGGGCGCCGACTAGAACTGCCGCCATGCCGAGGGAGACGGTCGCGCTGCCGGTCATCGTGGCGGGCCGGCGCGTCGAGCCGGGCGAGCGGGCGGTCCGGCTCGCGTACGACAGCGGGCTCGAGCTGGTGCTCCACGAGCCGGGCGCGGCCGACGCCCGCGCGATCGTCGCCACCGACCGCGCGCCGCTGCGCGAGACGTCGATCGACGACATCACGATCTTCTTCGACGAGGTGCGGCGCGCGTGGATGACGCCGGACAACCCGTGGCGCCGGCTCGCGCTCGAGCTCGGCAGCCGCGTGACCGGCTACGCGCGGCCGATGATCGAGTCCGACGTGAACTACCTCGGGCACACGCTCGAGCGGGCCAAGCAGTACGACTTCATCGAGACCGACCTCGGCGACCCGGCGCTGCTCGACGAGTGGCGCCCGCACAAGGCGATCGAGCGGCGGTGCTGGCCGAAGGGGCTGATCGCGCACGTGATGGTCGGCAACGTGCCGCTCGCGTCGCTCTTCACCCTCTACCGCAGCCTGGCGACGAAGAACGTCACGGTGACCAAGCTGCCGAGCCGCGACCCGGTGTCGGCGCTGTGCTTCGCCAACTGCATCCACGACGTCGACCCGGGGCACCCGGTCGTCCGCGCCCTGTCGACGCTCTACTGGGAGCCGGGGTCGGAGGTCGAGGAGGCGGTCATCGACGCGGCCGACGTCGTCAGCGTCTGGGGCCAGGGCGAGACGATCGAGAGCGTCAAGCGGCGGGTCGGCCACGGGGTCGAGGTGATCGAGTTCGGCCCCAAGCGGAGCTTCGCGCTCGTGCTCGACGGCGGCGGGGACGCGGACGTGGACGAGATCGCGACGAAGCTCGCGTACGACGTGGCGGCGTACGACCAGGAGGCGTGCTTCTCGCTGCAGGAGGTGTTCGCCGAGGCGTCGCTGGCGGACGAGCTGGGCGAGGCGCTCGCGCGCTGGCTTCCCCGCTACTCGCGGGTGGTGCCCCGCCGCGAGCTGTCGCCGGACGCCTCGGCGCACCTGATGCGCGCGCGCCTGGAGGGCGTGGCGCGCGGCTGGACCGTGCACGCGCCGCAGGGCAACGACTGGACGGTCGCGGTGACCGGCGGGGCGGAGGAGCTCGACGAGCACCCGCTGGCGCGGTACGTCTTCGTCCACCCGGTCGCGTCGGCCGCCGAGGCGGTGGCGACGGTGAACCGCGACGTGCAGACGGTGAGCCTCGAGCCGTGGAGCCGGCTGGCCGAGGTGCGCGATGACCTCACCGCGGCGGGCGCCGACCGGGTCGTGCCGATCGGCCGGATGACGCGCTTCCGGCCGGGGTTCATCCACGACGGCCACTACCCGATGCGGGAGATGGTGCGGTGGGTCTCGGCCGAGCGGGAGATCGGCTTCAAGTACCGGTTCACCGACGTCTCGCCCGAGGCGTACGACGAGCGCCTGTACGGCCCGGTGCGCCGGCTCGCCGAGCTGGAGCGCCAGCCGGCATGACGGGCCGCCGGCTGCTGGTCGCCGAGACGGTCGACGACTACGCGGTCGCGCTGGCGGCGGCGGTGGCGGACGGGGCGCTCGGGCGCTGGGCGCCGGTGCTGGGCGGCGTCCCGGTGCCGGGCGCGGCGAGCCTGCACGAGGCGGTCGTCGCGGGCGAGCCGATCGCGCCGGAGCGCTGGCGCGAGCTGTCGGAGCTGTGGTACCGCTGGCAGGCGCCGCGCGACCACGTCTCGCCGATGCGCTGGTACTTCTCGGCACTGGCCGCCGCCGCCGGGCTGGCGCCGGGCGGCGAGGAGGCCGCCGAGCTGGTCGACCGGTGGCTGCAGGAGCAGGAGGCGGCGGCGCCCGCGGAGCGGGCCGCGCGCGTGCGGGCGATCCTCGGCGTCGACGGGACGGCGCCGCTCGTCGCCGGCTGCGGCGACCCGCTCGACGCGCTCGCCGGCATCGCCCACGCGGCGGTGCGGGGGCGGCCGTTCGTGTGGTTCCCGGACGCGGGGGCGCTGGCGGAGGCGCTGGCGGCGGAGGGCCGCGGCGAGGCGTTCGTCGCGGCGCCGTCGCGGGCGGCGGCGAGCGTGCGGGCGGCGACGGGCGAGGGCGCGGAGGCGAGCCGCGGCGCACCGCTTGCCGGCGCGGCGCACGACGGGGGCGGGCCGCTCGCCCGCGAGGCGCGCGACGCGTGGGCCGCGATGGAGCCCGGCGAGCGCGACGCGCTGCTGCTGCGCCTGCACGACGCGTTCGCGATCCTCGGCCCCGTCCGGGTGCGCGCGGCCGGGCGGGCGCTCGACAACGACTCCGGCCGCGAGCTGGTCGCCGCCTGCATCGGCGCGCCGCCCGCCGCCTGGTCGCACCCCCAGCTCGTGTGGGCGACGTGCCTGCGGCTCTGGCAGGAGAGCGCCGCCGGGTTCACCGAGCTCAACCAGGCCGACCTCGCGCTCGCCGAGCTGCAGGCGTTCCTCGTCCACAAGCGCGCCCGCTACGTGCGGCTGCTCGGCGCCGCGGAGCCCGCCGCCGCGCCCGCGAGCCTCGTCGAGCTCGCCCAGGCGGTCGCGACGCTGCGCGAGGAGGTCGAGCGCGACCACGTCCGCTGCTTCGCCATCGACGGCGGCAGCTGGGAGCGGCGCGAGCACTTCGTCCCGCTGCGCGACGTGATGGCCGGCCCGGTGCCGCACGAGTACACCGAGCACCTGGAGCGCACGGTCGGCGTCCCGCTGCCCGAGGGGCCGACGGAGGCCGCCCGCTTCGACGCCCTCGTCGAGCGGATGGCGGCGCGCGGCGTCAACCCGGCCGAGGCGCTCGTCGCGACGGCGCACTTCGTCGTCGCCGACGAGGCGCTCGACGCCGACTACGTCGTCGTCACCGCGGCGCGCGGCGTCAAGCTCGACCGCCCGTGGACGCTCGAGCTGACCGACGTCATGTCGTACACCGCGATCCGCCCCGGCTGCGATCCGGGGCCGCGCGGCGTGCGCCTCGGCGACGTGCAGATCCGCACCGCGATCAGCCAGCGCATGCGCTACAACGTCACGCGCCGCGCGCGCAACTACAGCCCCGACCGCGACGAGCGGCTGACGGCGCAGCCGTTCCAGTTCCCCGACGTGGCGGCGGGCGAAGACGCCCACCACGGCGGGCACCGCGCCAACGGCATCCGGCTCGTGGCCCGCGCGCCGTTCGTCCTCGACCTCCCGGGCGGCAAGCGCTGGCGCGGGCTCGCCGACGTCCGCATCAACCGCGTCTCGTACAAGGACGCCGACCGGTTCGTCTTCGAGGACCTCCCGCGGCTGATCCGCCGCAGCCTGTGGTGCCGCGCGATCGTCGAGGCGACGTACGCGCGCGGCCTGTGCCTCGACGAGCGCTACGGGAACAAGCAGGTGGCCGTCCCGCCGTGGGCGGCGCGGGAGCTGGCGCATGCCTGACGGCCGCGACGGCGTGCTCGTCTGCCGCCTCGACGGCGTCGTGTGCGCGGTGCAGTCCGTCTGCCCGCACCGCGGCGCCCCGCTCGCCGAGGGGACGCTCCACGGCGCCGTCCTGACCTGCCCGTGGCACGGCGCGAGCTTCGACGTCCGCACCGGCCGGCGGCTGCGCGGGCCCGAGTGCGCGGACCTGAGGCGCTACGCCGCCGACGGCACGGCGTGGGTGGAGCGATGACCTACGTCATCGCCGAGCCGTGCATCGGGGTCAAGGACGGCTCGTGCGCCGCGGTGTGCCCCGTCGACTGCATCCACCCGACGCCCGACGAGGAGGCGTTCGCCGCCGTCGAGCAGCTCTACATCGACCGGACGGTGTGCATCGACTGCGACATCTGCGCGTCGGTCTGCCCGGTCGACGCGATCTTCGAGGACGAGCGGCTGCCCGAGCGCTGGCACGCGTTCGAGGAGGTCAACGCGCGGTTCTACGGGGTGCCCGCGTGACCGCGGCGGCCGCTCCGCGGTTCCGCGCCTACGGGCCGCGGCACCTCGACGAGATCGGGGCGCGGTTCGGCATCGCGCCGGCCGAGGTCGAGGCGATGAAGGCGGTCGCCGCGGTGCTGCCGTTCCGCGTCAACGACTACGTCCTCGAGGAGCTGATCGACTGGGACCAGGCGCCCGCCGACCCGATCCACCGCCTCGTGTTCCCCCAGCCCGGCGCGCTGCGCCCGGCCGACCTGGCGCGGATGCTCCGGCTGACCCGCGCGGGCGTGAGCCGGGTGGAGCTGGGAACCGCCGCGGGCGCGGTGCGCGCGCGGATGAACCCGCACCCGGGCCAGCAGCTCACGCTCAACCGGCCGGCGCTGGCCGACGGCGCGCCCGCGCCCGGGCTGCAGCACAAGTACCCCGACACCGTCCTCTTCTTCCCGAGCAAGGGCCAGACGTGCCACGCCTACTGCTCGTACTGCTTCCGCTGGGCGCAGTTCGTCGGCGACCCGGCGCTGCGGTTCGCCGAGCCGGACGTCTCGGTCCTCACCGGCTACCTGCGCGCGCACCCCGAGGTGGAGTCGGTGCTCGTCACGGGCGGCGACCCGCTGATCATGAAGGCGAGCCAGCTCGCCGGGTACGTCGAGCCGCTGCTCGACCCGGCGCTCGAGACCGTGCGGACGATCCGGCTGGGGACCAAGGCGCTGGCGTACTGGCCGTACCGGTTCGTGTCCGACGACGACGCCGGGGAGCTGCTCGCGCTGTTCGAGCGCATCGTGCGCGCCGGTCGCCAGCTCGCGGTGATGGCCCACTTCACCCACCCGCGCGAGCTGTCGACCGCCGCGGCACAGGAGGCGGTCCGGCGCGTCGTCGCCACCGGCGCCCGCATCTACTGCCAGGCGCCGCTGATCGCGGGCGTCAACGACGCCGCGGCGACGTGGGCCGAGCTGTGGACGCGCGAGCTGGCGCTCGGCTGCACGCCGTACTACATGTTCGTCGAGCGCGACACCGGCCCGCGGTGGCTGTTCGACGTGCCGCTGGCGCGCGCGCACTGGATCTTCGCCGACGCCTACCGCGACCTGCCCGGGCTCGCGCGCACCGTGCGCGGCCCGGTGATGTCGGCGACGCCCGGCAAGGTCGTGATCGACGGCGTGGTCGACGTGGCGGGCGAGCGGCGCTTCGCGCTGCGCTACCTGCGCGCCCGCCGGCCGGAGCTGGCCGGCCGGCCGTTCCACGCGCGCTTCGACCCGCAGGCGCGCTGGCTGACCGACCTCGAGCCGGCCGGCCCGGACGACGCGGCGCTGCTGTGGGGCGAGGCCCCGGACCCGGCGCCGGCGGCCGCGGCATGAGCGCGACCTCGCAGCCGGCGGTCGCGTCGCGCCGCGTGCGCCCGGCGGACTTCGGGACGCTGGAGGAGCTGCTGTTCGAGGGCCGCGACTCGTACGCCGCGCCGGTCGACGAGCGGCGCCGCGTGGAGTGGATCGCGGCCGCCGCCGAGCACCACCTGGCGGCGAGCCCGCTGCTGCGCCGGCTCGCCGACCACCAGGGCTTCTCGCCGGACGCGCTGCGGGCGACGGGCGACCTCGCGAGCGTCCCGCTGCTCAGCTCCGGGCTGTTCAAGCGCGCCGACGTGGCGAGCGCCGCGACCGGCGCGGTCCGGCTGTGCCTGAGCAGCGGCACGCGCGGCTCGCGCAGCGTCGTGCCCCGCGACGAGCCGACGCTCGAGCGGTTCGTCGGCACCGTCCTGCACGGGCTGCGCGAGTTCCACGGCCACACCGACGCGCGCGAGGCGCTCGTGCTGAGCCCGCCGCGCGCCGAGGTCGAGGACCTGTGGTTCGCGTACGTGCTGACGCTCGTCGAGCTGCTGTACGACACGCGCTTCTTCGTCCGCGACGGCGAGCTGCGGGTCGGCGAGCTGTACGAGGCGCTGGCCGGCCTGGACGCGGCGACGCAGCCGACGATCGTCGCGCCCCCCGGCCTCCTGCTCGACCTCCTGCGGTGGATGGAGGAGCGCTCGCTGCGCGTCGACCTCGCCGCGCGCGAGGGCAGCGTCGTCACCGCCGGCGGCTGGAAGCGGCGGGAGGCCGAGGCGGTGGACCGCGGCGAGCTGACCGCGCTCGCCGAGGGCCGGCTCGGCGTGCGGCCCGAGCGGGTGACCGACGCCTTCAACATGGTCGAGCTGAACACCGTCCTGTTCGAGTGCGAGCGCGCGCGCAAGCACGTGCCGCCGTGGCTCGCCGCCATCCCCCGCCGCCCGAGCGACCTCGCGCCGGCCGAGCCGGGCGAGATGGGCCTGCTCTCGTTCCTCGACCCGACCGCCACGAGCTACCCGGCGTTCGTGCTCTCCGACGACTTCGGGGAGGTCGACGCCGGCGGCTGCCCGTGCGGGCGCGCGGGCGAGACGGTGAGCATCACCCGCCGGCTGGCGACCGTCGAGCAGCGCGGCTGCGGGCTCAAGCTCGACCGCTACGCGAGGGCCGCATGACCGCGTTCGACGACGAGGTCCGGGCCGAGGCGGTGCAGCTGCGCTCCGCCCGCGGCCAGCGGCTGTTCGGCCTGCGCTGCGAGCCGTGCGGCGGCGAGCCGCGCGGGCTCGTGGTGATGCCGCCCGGCTACGAGCGGCGCATCCACCACCACTCGGTCCTCTCGCGCTTCCTCGTCCGCCACGGCTACGCGACGCTGCGCTTCGACCTCTCCAACCACCTCGGGCTGAGCGAGGGGGAGATCGCCGGCTTCAAGATGTCGTCGATGACCGCCGACGTGCTCGGCGTGCTGGCGGGCTGCGCGGACGCCGAGCCGCGCTTCGTCGTCGCCTCCAGCCTCGCGGCGCGGGCGACCGTGCGGGCGCTGGCGAGCGAGCCGTCGCTGCGGCCCGACGGCGCCGTCCTGATCCTGCCGGTGATCGACACCGAGGCGACCACGACCGCCGCCATCGGCCGCAACGTCGTCGACGACTGGCGCAGCGGGCGCGTCCGCGACCGCGACCGGCTGTGCCGGGTGCTCGACCACGACGTGCGCTACGCGTTCTCCGAGGACGTGCTCGACCACGGCTTCGACGGCGTCGAGGGGACGCTCGCGGAGCTGGCGGCGATCGCCTGCCCGGTCCTGTGCATCGCCGCCGAGCGCGACGACTGGGTCGACTTCCGCGACGTCGAGCGGGCGATGGCGGTCGAGGCGCCGGCGGCGCGGGCGACCGTCGTGCTGGAGGCGTCCTCCCACGACCTCGCCGGGAACCTCCCGGTTGCCCGGGCACTGATGGGCGAAGTGCTCGGCGGGCTGGCCGGGGAGCCGCAGGAGCCGGACCACCTCGACTTCGAGGAGATCGTCGAGACCGTCAACCGCGAGCGGGGCTGGAAGGCCGAGGAGTACCGCGCGCTCGCCGTCACGGAGGCACGCTGATGCCGGACTCATGGCGCGGGCTGTCGTTCGGCGCGTTCATCGCGCCGTTCCATCCGCCCGACGAGAACCCCACGCTGGCGCTGGAGCGCGACCTCGAGCTGATCGAGCTGCTCGACCGCCTCGGCTACGACGAGGCGTGGGTGGGCGAGCACCACTCCGGCGGCTGGGGGACGCTCGCCGCGCCCGAGGTCTTCCTCGCCGCCGCGGCGCAGCGCACGCGCCACATCACGCTCGGGACGGGCGTCGTCAGCCTCCCCTACCACCACCCGCTGACGGTCGCCGGGCGGATGGTGCTGCTCGACCACCTGACGCGCGGCCGCGTGATCTTCGGCGTGGGCGCCGGCTCGCTTCCCTCCGACGCGCACATGATCGGGCTGGACCCCGGCGAGCGGCGCGAGTGCATGGAGCACGCGCTCGCGGCGATCGTCCGGCTGCTCGACGACCCGGCTCCGCTGACCGTCGAGACGCCGTGGTTCGAGCTGCGCGACGCGACGCTCCAGCTGCGGCCGTACTCGCGGCCGTCGCTGCGGCTCGCGGTGGCGAGCTCGATGACGCCGTCGGGGATGCGGCTCGCGGGCCGGTACGGGGCGATGCCGCTGTCGCTGGCGGCGTTCTACCCGGGCGGGCTGGGCGTGCTGCCCGCGCAGTGGGAGGCGGCGGAGGCGTCGGCGCGCGAGCACGGGCGCACGATCGATCGCGCCGACTGGCGGCTGGTGGTGCCGGTGCACGTCGCCGAGACCCGCGAGCAGGCGCTCTCGGAGGTGCGCGAGGGCGGCCTGCGGCTGCTGCGCGAGTACTTCCACGCGACGCTCGGGCTGCCGACCGAGTTCGGCGCGAACGGCCGCGGCGGGATCGAGGCGATGCTCGACGCGGGCGCCGCGATCGTCGGCACGCCGGACGACTGCTGCGCGGGGATCATGCGGCTGCACGAGGCGTCCGGCGGGTTCGGCGGGCTGCTCGTGGTGTGCGCCGACTGGGCGTCGCCGGAGCGGACCGCGCGGAGCTTCGAGCTGCTGGCGCGCAGGGTCATCCCGCGCTTCCGCGGGTCGACCGACGGGCTCGTCCGCTCGCAGCGATGGGTGTCGGAGAACCGGGAGTGGCTCATGCGGGCCGGGGCGCCGCGGGCGCCGCAGGCGAGCGCGGGAGGTGCGCGATGACGATCGACGAGACGGTCGAGCTGGGGACGCGGTACGGCCGGGCGTGGCGGACGCGGGACCCCGACGCGATCCTCGCCCTGCACGCCGAGGACGCGGCGGTGCGGGTGCACGTCGCGGGCGTCGAGGAGGCGACGGGGGCCGCGGCGCGCGAGCTGCTCGACTTCGTGTTCGAGACGCTGCCCGAGATGCGGTTCGAGAGCCGGCGGATCGACGTGCGCGAGGGGCTGATCGTGCACGAGTACTCGCTGGTCGGGACGCGCGCGGGCGCGGACGGCGTCGAGGCGCCGGTCGAGGTCGACGGGATCGACCTCATCCGCTGCGCCGACGGGCGCGTGGTGCGCAAGGACACCTACCTCGACAGCCTCGCGCTCGGGGCCGATGCCGCCGTGAGCCCCGCGCTGCGCGGGGGCGCGGTCGCGGGCTGAGGGGACTGTCGCGCGCGTCGTCGCGTACACCAGCCCGCCGGCCGGGCACGTGTTCCCGCCGGTGCCGATGCTGCTCGAGCTTGCGCGGCGAGGGCACTCGGTGCGGCTGCGGACCGCGTCGCGGGAGGTCGAGCGGCTGCGGGCGGCCGGACTCGACGCCTCGCCGGTCGACCCGCGGATCGAGGCGGTGCCGGTCGACGACTGGCGCCGGCGCGGCGCCGTGGGCGCGATCGGCCGGCTGCTGCGGACGTTCGAGCG